>DATJSH010000218.1:0-9943 GCA_035504235.1 Allostellaceae bacterium
GCGTGGAGCTGTCGGGACCAACAAACACGACATCCTTCGTCATGACGTCCTTTGCGTTCATCGTCAGATCCTCCTTCGATCCAGCAACCGGCGCGTCTGGCGCGCCACCATCAAATTTTCGTCGGTTGGGATCACCCAGGCGGACGCGGCGCTGCCGGGTGATGAAATACACGGGCCGCCCGTTTGGTTCGCGGCCTCGTCCAGTGCGATGCCGAGCCAGCGCGCGTCATGACAGACCCGCGCGCGGATTTCCGCAGCGTGCTCGCCGATCCCGGCGGTGAAGACGAGGGCATCGATGCCGCCTAGCGCGGCCGCCATCGACCCAAGCTCCCGCCCGATGCGGTAGACGAAAAGGTCTACGGCCTCTTTTGCCTCGGCGCGATCGCTCGCCAGCAGCTCGCGCATGTCGCTCGATACGTTCGAGATGCCGAGCAGGCCCGAGCGGTCCCAGAGCAGCGCCTCCACATCGTCAAGGCTCATACCTTCGTGCCGTTGCAGATAGAAGATCACACCCGGATCGATGAGCCCGGCACGGGTTCCCATCACGAGCCCATCGAGCGGCGTGAACCCCATCGTGGTTGCCACGCTGCGGCCGTCTTCGATGGCGCACAGGCTCGCGCCGTTGCCGAGATGGGCGACTACGAGCTTGCCGTTCACCACGTCAGGCGCGACCTGCGCCAGCGCCGAGACGATGTATTCGTAGGAGATGCCATGGAAGCCGTATCGGCGGATTCCCTTGGCGCTCAGATCCCGCGGCAAAGCGAATTCCTGTGCTAGTTTGGGCTGCGTCTGATGAAATGCGGTGTCGAAGCAGGCGACCTGAAGAACCTTGGGAACCGTCGCAGCCATCGCGCGGATCGCCGCGACATGGTGCGGCTGATGCAGTGGCGCGAGCGGGGTCAACGCCTCAAGCGCGGCGAGCACCCGGTCATCGATGAGCACCGGTTCCACGAATTCGCTGCCGCCATGGACAACTCGATGGCCCACCGCGGCGAGGCTGGCGCCTTCGCCGGCATAGGCCGCGAACCAGTCATGGATCGCCGCAATCGCGGTGTGGTGATCATTGCCTTGCAACGCCGGTGTGCTGAGCTTACGCCCATGCGCATCCGCTGCGTCGAACCGCGGCGCACTGCCAATGCCTTCGACCTGTCCATGCGCGCCGGCTGTAAGCGAGCCTTCAGCGGTGTTCTCGAACAGCGAAAACTTGATGCTCGAAGATCCAGCGTTGATGACAAGGATCGGGTCGCGAATCGCCATGTCTTGCTCCGTCGAGAAGGGCATCTCCTTCTCAAACGTCGATGATGACCTTGAGGGCCTGCGTGCTGGCCGCGTGACCGAAGGTCTCGTAGGCGTCGAGGATCCGGTCGAGCGTGAAGTGGTGGGTGATCAGCTTGGTCGGATCGACCTTTCCCGCCCGCACGATCGTCAGCAACATTGGTGTTGTCGCTGTGTCGACAAGGCGTGTGGTAATCGCGATGTTTTGCGACCACAGACGCTCGAGGTGCAAATCCACCTTCATGCCATGCACGCCGATATTGGCGATCGTTCCGCCTGGCGCCACGATGTTCTCGCAAGTGATAAAGCTGGCGGGCACGCCAACCGCCTCGATCGCCGTATCGACGCCGCGCCCCCCAGTCAGCTTCATGACCGCGTCGGCCGGATCATCGACGCCGGCATTGACGATAGCCGTGGCGCCAAAACGTTTGGCGACCTCAAGACGGTTTTGATCAAAATCGACGATGATGATTTGGGCCGGGGAATAGAATTGTGCGGTCAACAGCGCCGCGAGTCCGATTGGCCCAGCGCCAACGATGGCCACGGTGCCTCCCGGCGCGACTTTGCCGTTGAGCACGCCGCATTCGAAGCCGGTCGGCAGGATATCGCTTAGCATCACGAGGGCTTCTTCATCCGCGCCGGCCGGAACCGGGTAGAGGCTCGTGTCGGCGTGCGGGATGCGGACATATTCCGCCTGCGTCCCGTCGATTTCGTTCCCGAGGATCCAGCCGCCCGTCGCGCAATGCGAATACATGCCGCGCCGGCAAAATTCACATCGCCCACACGCGGAGATGCAGGAGATCAGGACATGGTCTCCGGGATGAAATGCGGTGACGCCGGCGCCGACCTTGTCCACAACGCCGACACCTTCGTGCCCGAGGATGCGGCCCGGCTTGCAGGTGGGGACATCACCTTTGAGGATGTGCAAATCGGTGCCGCAAATCGTCGTCTTGGTGACCCGCACGATCGCATCGCCCGGGTTTTGGATCGAGGGGATCGGTCGATCCTCGAGCGCTTTCCCTTGGGCGCCGCGGTGAACAAAAGCCCTCATTGCCGCCTCCAACTCCCGATCCGCATCAGGAGGAGGAACAATTAGCAATGAACCGACCCGGCCCCACTGATTCAGATCAATGCCGCGCTGGGCGTTCCCTCCAATAATTGCCGAGCTTTTGCGGGAGACCGGCAATGAAAGTGTCAGATGTGATGTCGCGTGGGCTGCTTTGGGTCGGGCCGCAAGACCCCGTTCGCAAGGCTGCCGAGCTGATGTTGCGTTACGGTGTCAATGGCTTTCCCGTACTTGATCAAGGAAAGCTTGTGGGCATGATCACGCAAGGCGATTTCCTGCGCCGAGCCGAAACCGGCACCGAGCGGCATCGTGCCAAATTGGCAGAGTTTTTTGCCGATTCGGGACGGCTCGCCGATGAATACGTGCATTCTCATGCGCGCACCGTCGCCGACGTAATGACGCGCGATGTGGTTACCGTTTCCGCCGATGCGCCTCTCAGCGATGCGGTCGAGCTGATGATACGGCATCACGTGAAACGCCTACCCGTCGTCAGCGCGACCGGTGTCCTAGGCATGGTCAGTCGGGTCGACCTGCTGCACGCATTCTTGGTGGCCACTCCGAAGGAGGCACCGACGCCGCTCGACGATGCCGCGATCTCAAGCCAATTGCAGGCCGAGCTTGACCGGCAGCCCTGGATGGCCGGAGGCTCAATCGAGCCGTCCGTGGAAAACGGCGTGGTTGTGCTGAAAGGGACGGTCCAGGATGTTCGCCAGCGGACAGCTTTACGGGTCGCGGCTGAGAACATCCCGGGGGTTAAACGCGTGGTCGACGACCTACGTGAGATCGACCTCTCGCTCTGCAGCTGAGCCGGTCACGTTGCGCGTAAGTCACTAGCGGCTGATTTGTCTGCCGGCCGCGGTTAGCTTCCGGCGGTGGCCCCTTTCAGCCGTAGGCGGCAATCAACTCGTCGGCGACCCGCGTCACCCCCGGAACTCCTTCGGCCAATGCGATCAGCGCCGTCCGTCCGTCCGGGGCGCCGACCAGCCCCCAGAGGTGCACGATGCCGTCTCTGACGATCACATTTCGGTCGCCAAAGTCGGTCCAGTCCTGTTCCTTCACGCGCGCGAGCAAATCCAGACGAATACGGCGATCGGTCTCCGGAAGCTCATCGCCGGCGCTGAACCGCGATGCCAGCGCTTGGATCAGGTTGCGGCAGATCAATGGAAGGGTCGGCCTACAGCGTCTAGTCTGTCGCTGACGCCCGCCGCTTTGTGGTGAGATGTTCAAATGCTCGAAAAGGACCTCCGAAATCACGAATATCACCGCCACTTGCGCGAGCTGCAGATCGAACTTGTCAAGTTTCAGCGTCATCTGATCGCACACGGCGATCGCATTGCGGTCTTATTCGAGGGACGTGACGCCGCCGGCAAGGACGGAGTTATCAAACGCATCGTGGAGCATCTGAGCCCCCGCGATACGCGGGTCGTCGCGCTCCCGCCGCCCTCAAGCCGCGAGCGGACGGAATGGTACTTCGAACGTTATGTCGCGCATCTTCCGGCCGCCGCCGAGTTCGTGCTGTTCAACCGTTCCTGGTATAACCGCGCAGGCGTCGAGCGCGTCATGGGCTTTTGCACCGATAAGGAGGTTCGCCAATTTCTTGCCGACGCGCCATCGTTCGAGCATATGCTCGTCAGCGGCGGACTTCGACTGTTCAAGTACTATCTCGACATCGATCGCCGCGAGCAGGCGCGGCGACTGGAAGAACGGCGTTCCGACCCGCTTGCACGATGGAAGGTCAGCCCGATCGACAGGGTGGCAGTCAAGCATTGGGAGGACTACACGAACGCCCGGGACGAGATGTTCCGGTGCACGCAGTCGACGCAGGCGCCTTGGTACATTGTGCGCGCGAACGACAAGCAAACCGCTCGGCTGGACCTGATGCGCCATCTGCTCTCGATGCTGCGCTATAAAGGGAAAAACCGTCGACTGCTCGATTTCGATCCGTCAATCGTCTTCGAGTTTTCCGAAGAGCGTCTACGCGACGGCTCGATCGCTAGCTAGCCGCAGACCCACCAGGCGATGGCGACACCGCCGACCGCCAGGAGGGTCAGCGCCGCGGTCGCGCCGGCGGCCGCGTGGAACCCGGCAAATCCGGCCGTGTAGACCGCTTTCAGCATATTGTTTGACGATGTCGCGATGAGGATCGCGGTAACCGCCGGGGCGGTGGGCAGCGACGCCGTGCTGCCCGAGGCAATACTTAGCACGAAGGGATCAATGTCGGTGAATCCGACAATGGCGGCAAGCGCATAAATCCCAGCCTCGCCGAGCCGGCTACGTGCCCAGGTGGCGGCCAGCGTCACGACCACGAAGAGGGCCGCGAAAATCAGCGCGGCGGTTAGCTCCAACGGGTTGCGGGGCCCTTCATCAGCCGGGGTCAGGTCGCTCGGGGCGCGGCTGACGCGATGGTGCAAACCCGCAAGCACCAGTCCACCGGCTGCCAGGGTCACGAGCGCGGGAGCGAGCGCCAAGGCAAGCGCCTGGTTGAACAAGGCCACGACGACCAGGACGCGTAGGTACATGATCGCGGTGGCGAGGATGATCCCCGTTTGCGCCTGTCCGCTGAAGTCGGCCGCAGAGCGGGCTCGTCGGGCAAGCACCACCGTGGTTGCCGTCGAGGAATACAGGCCGCCTAGCATCGCGGCCCACAATCCGCCCTCACGCGGTGCGACGTACCGCTGCAGTAGGTAACTGGCATAGGAAACCGTGCAGACGGCAACGACCGCAAGCCACACTTGATGCGGTGTGACGGCCATCAACGTCGTGATCGGCTCGTTCGGAAGAAAAGGTAGCACTAGGCCGGTCAGGATCAAAAACTTGCCGGCGGTGACGATCTCGCTAACTTCCAGTTGACGCGCAAAACCGTGCAATTTCTCACGTGCGGTCAGCAGCAGCACCGCGACAACCGTGACGCCGATGGCCACCCAGGGCGGCTCGGTGAACGCAATAGGCCCCAGCAAATAGGCAAGCACGTTGCAGATCGCGGTCATCAGCCCGACATTGGGCTGCCCTTCCGGGTCGGTTTCGGCGATGTGCCGCCAGTAATAGAGGCTCAGCCATCCACCGAGGACGAGCAAACCTGCGGTGACCGGCAGCAAGTGTCCCGTGTCGAGGCGGTAGAGCAGTGCGCCTGAAAGGGCGAGGAGTGGGAAACTGCGCACGCCGCCCGGCCTCGCCTGTCGGCTCTGCGCGTTGAATTCCTCGAAAGCCAGGCCGAAAAAGAACCCTAGGCCAAGGAGCAGCAAAAAACCCGCCGCCGGTGCGACTGTGATCATAGGGGCTTATCCCCCTGCGAGTGCCGAAGCCTGCGCTCAATGCGCCATGAAGACCGGCAACGTCATGCTTCGCAATACGGTGCGCGTCGCGCCACCCAGAACCAGCTCACGCACCCGGGAGTGGCCGTAAGCACCCATCACGAGGAGATCGGCGCCGAGATCGCAAGCGCGCGACAGAAGAACATCGCCGATACCGATGCCGCCAGACACGGCCTTTTCGACCCGCGCATTCACGCCGTGCCGGGCGAGGTGGAGCGCGATGTCCGCCCCGGGAATGTCACCGTGCTCGGTGCGGCCGGTTGCTGGATTGATCGTCAAAACCGTAACCGCGGAAGCGGACGCCAACAGCGGCATCGCATCGCTGATTGCGCGGGTTGCCTCGCGACTGGCATCCCAGGCCACCAGAACCCGCCGCCCAATCGCATCGTAATGGCCGACATACGGTATCGCGAGGACCGGCCTCCCCGCAGACAGCACGATGTCTTCGGGTCGCGGATTATTCACCGGTGCCTGAGGTTCTTCAGGGTTGAGCTGTCCAACGACAACGAGGTCGGCGTACCGCGATTGGACCACCGCGGCATCGATGGGGAAGTCCGCCGCCGCACGCCATTCGGTCGATATCCTTCGCCTGCCGATTTCCTCATCGAAAAGCGCGTGGGCCCGCGCGGTGTGTTGCTTTGCTTCCTGGCCGCTGGTCACCGAGACACAAAGACCCGTCAGATGGGCATCGAATCGCTCGGCAAGCTCGGCGGCGTGAGAAATCCGCTCACCCGCGTGGGGATCGTCGTCGACGATGACCAGTAGATCCTTATATGCCATTGGCCGATCTCCAGGGTGTTGCAGGATTGCGTTTCGCTTTTCCCGCGACCTTATTTGGCCGACGTCGGCTGACCTTGATCCAGGTCAATAAAATCAATGACCTGCCGGGATAGGTAGTTCTCCTTACGGGAATTTCCTTAGGAGCATTCCTAATTTCGGCGATTGTCGGGCCGGATCATTCTCCCTCGCGATCCCAGAGCGGATGGAGGAAGAAATGTTCAGGCAATTCGGCATTGATGGTTCGAGCGAATTTTTCGGCCAGCCGCATGCAGCCAACGTTTCCGTCGCTCAATCCGGCCAGCTCGACGAACTGGTCGCGCTCGAACGGATCGGTAGCCGCCGCAGCTTCAGCCGTGACGAGGAAATCTACGCCGAGGGCGATCGCGCAGATTGCTGGTTCAAAGTCGTCTCCGGCACGGTGCGGATCTGCAAATTGATGGCGGACGGCCGACGGCACGTTGCCGAGTTCTTCTTCGCCGGTGATTGCTTCGGCCTCGATGGTGAAAGTGAGCGAGTGTTCGCGGCTGAGGCGGTCGGCGACGTCATCGTAATGCGCTTCAACCGGGCCGCAACCGAGCGCCTGGCCGACGAGCTGCCCAAGCTGGCGCGCCGTATGTGCAACATGACGCTGCGCAATCTGGCGCACGCGCAAACGCGGTTATTGTTGCTCGGTCGGATGACGGCGTCGGAGCGAGTTGCGAGTTTCCTGATTGAGCTGGCCGAACGGTGCGATGTGCGGCGCATGCTCGATGTGCCGATGTCGCGCAACGACATCGCCGACTATCTCGGGCTTACGATCGAGACAGTGTGCCGCGTCCTGTCGGCGATGAAGCGCGACGGCGCGATCGCCATTCCCCATCCGCATCGTATCGAGATCTGCGACCGCGATGCCCTCGAAGCAGTCGTCGACGCTTGAACCGACGCGGCGGGATCTCGTGAGAATACGAACGTGTTCAGTTGCGTCGCCAGGCAGGTGGAGCACCCGCCTGCTGATGGAGTGCCGGTCGCGGTGAGCCGAGATCTAGGGCCCACAGATGACACGGCGCATCCGATCTTCGTTGTCGACGACGACGCGTCGGTCCGCGACTCACTGAGTGTACTGTTGACCGCCCTCGGGTTCGAGGTCTTCGCGTATAGCTCGGGCGACCAGTTGCTTCGCGATGACCGGCGCCATGGTGCCGGCTGTCTTATTGTCGACCAGCACATGCCCGAGATGGATGGGATCGAAGTCCTTTCGGCATTGCGCAGCGAAAGGATCGACTCACCCGCGATCTTGATCACCGGACGTCTCGATCCAGGAATCATGGCGCGCGCTGCTTCAATCGGCATGACGGCGATCTTGGAGAAGCCTTTCCCGACCACGCAGCTCATCGAGCTGGTCGGCTCGAGTTTGGAGAAAAAGAAGTGACGCTGGCCACGGCGGCCGACGCCCGTCTCCAGTCGGTTCACCAGTCTCCTCTCCCGGCCGGGTTGCTTGGTTACATCGCCGCGACGAGTTGGGTTCACCAATTTCCGCTGCTTGCGTTGACCGTGGCGGTTTTTCTATTGGAGGTCGTTCCGCTTGAGCTACAGCGCCGCGTCGTCAATGATGCGGTCAAGCACCGCCAGTACAGCACCGTTTTGGTCCTTTGCACCGCCTATGCCGGTGCTGTGATCCTACAGGGATCAATAAAGCTCGCGCTTAATATCTACCGTGCTTGGGTGGGCGAACGCGCCAAGCGCGTCCTGCGCCAATCTGTTTGCGTTGCAGCCGACGCTGGACCACGGACAGCGGACGCCACGGGGACGGCGGTGTCGTTGGTGGTCGCCGAGGTTGAACCGGTCGGCAATTTTATCGGCGGTGCTGTATCGGAACCTCTGTTGCAAGGCGGCATCTTGGTCACCGTGGTGGTCTACATCATGCACCTCGATATTTTGATGGGCGCTGCGGCGCTGGCGCTGTTCATCCCGCAGATGATCTTCGTCCCGATGATGCAACGAGCAATGAACCGGCGCACGGGTGCGCGTGTCTGGCTGCTACGCCAGATGGGCACCGGGCTTGTCGCGGCGGATCGGCAAAGGGAGGCCATCATTGCGGGTGAAGTACCCCGCATCGACCGCATCTTCCGCATCAATATGCACATCTTTGAGCTGAAGTTCACGATGAACTTCCTGATGAATTTATGCACGCATGCGCAAATCATCACGGCTCTATTGCTAGGCAGCTGGCGCGTGTTGCAGGGCGATCTTGAGATCGGTGGCGTCGTGGCGTTCATTTCGGGGATCGGTCGCTTGATCGATCCCTGGGGCGATTTTGTTAATTATTGCCGTGATCTCAGCGTCAACTGCGTGAAATTCAAACTCCTCGCCGCTGCCGTCAATGACCGCAATGATACCATGACCGGTGCGCTTAATTGGCTAGGCGATTGAGCTGAATCAAGGTCGCGGCCGTCGCTCTCAGTCAAAATATTGCAAAGCTCACGAAGGCCGACAAAGGGATTCTGTGATGATCAAGACCATCCTGGTACGTGCGAGCGGCGATGAAAGCGATTCAGCCGCCTACGCCGCCACACGCTGCATCGCACGCCGCTTTGGCGCCCATATTGACGGGTTGCATGTGCGTCTTGACCCGGTCGAACTCGCGGTCGCGATGTCGACCGAAGGGGCGGGCGGGACGTTGCTGCAGGGCATCATCGATAGTCTTGAGCGGGATGCCGATGCGGGTGAGGCAAAGGCCCGAGCCCGCTTTATGGCGTTCTGTTCGGATGCAGACTTTGCGTTCATCGCCGACCCGGCCAAAAGCGTGAAACGTCCCTCCGCTATGCTTCACGTCGAGACTGGGCAAGTCGCACGTTGGATGTGCGCCTATGGGCGCACGTCCGACCTCATCATTGCGTCGCGAGGCGTGCCGGGGGGCGATGCGGTGGCGCGCTCGACGCTGGAGGCGACCCTGCTGGAAACCGGCCGGCCGCTATTGATTCCCGCTGCCGCAATGCCGGCCCCCGAACTCGCCGACCGTATCGCGATCGCCTGGAAGGCGACGCCGGAAGCAGCGCGAGCGCTCGCCTTCGCCATGCCTTTCCTCGCGCATGCCACCGAGGTCACAATCTTGACGGTCGACGAAGATGACGGCCAGCGAGACGAAGGCGCGCGGCTTGTCCGCTATCTCGGCTGGCACGGGATCACCGCGCGCAGTGAGCGGCTCACCGCCGGATCGAAGGGGGCTGCCGCTACCCTGTTGACGGCGGCAAAGGCACACAGTGGGCTACTCGTGATGGGCGGCTACGGGCATACACGGCTGCGCGAGTGGGTGTTCGGCGGGTTTACGCAATACGCGCTCGACCAGGCCGAATTGCCGGTGCTGATGGCGCATTAAGGGGTATGTTTAGCGATGCCGATCACCGCCATCGCGGCCGGAGGCAGAGCTCGATCGCGCGTTTAGCGCACCAACTCATTGATGGTCGCCGGCGGCGCGGTCACGGTCGCAACCCCGCCCGTATGATTGCACCGGCGAAACTATCGAGCCGGCGGA
>DATJSH010000219.1:0-21701 GCA_035504235.1 Allostellaceae bacterium
TGTTCGAGAGCGCCCGCCAGCAGGCGCGTCAGCAGCAGCACAAGCATGAAGACCGGGACCGCCAGGATGTAGGAGAATACGGCAGGGTTGCCGGCGACGAGATGGGCCGCCAGCACGACCAGATTGCCGGTGATGTGGGCCGTGAAGAGCCCGCTCATGCCGAGGAAACCGATCGTGTCGGTCGCGCCGGCGATGACGCTGAGCACGCACGGCAAGGCGCTGGCGAGCCGCTCGACCGCCGCCATGTCTGGCCTTCCTCGGACTAACGATCGCGCGACAGTGCTTCTCATCGCAGGCACCGGCCCGACCTTGGTCTCGGCTCCGCTTGTGAATCGGGCCCCGTTCAATCTCCCCGGCTCGCGATATATTGTTTGACCATTTTTGCCGGATCGACGACGCGGTCGAATGTCGCCTCGTCGACAAAGCCGAGCTGCAGCGCCGCCTCTTTCAGCGTCAGATCGGTGTTCATTGCGTGGTGCGCGATCGCGGATGCCTTGTCGTAGCCGATCACCGGCGCCAATGCCGTCACCAGCATCAGCGAGCGGTCTACGTATTCAGCGATCTTCTTGCGGTTCGGCCGCGCGCCTTCGACGAGGAACTGGCGGAAGTTGGTGCAGCCGTCGGCCAATAGCGTGATCGACTGGGCGAGATTGGCGATGATCAGCGGCTTGTAGACGTTCATCTCCAGATAGCCGCCAGCCCCGCCGAACCCGACCGCGACGTCGTTCGCCATGACCTGCACGGCGATCATCGTCAGCGCTTCCGCCTGCGTCGGATTGACCTTACCGGGCATGATCGACGAGCCGGGCTCGTTTTCCGGGATCGAGAGCTCGGCGAAGCCGGCGCGCGGCCCGCATGACAAGAGTCGGATGTCGTTGCCGATCTTGTAGAGCGAGACCGCCAGCGTGCGCAGCGTGCCGGACAGCTGGACGAGCGCGTCGTGCGCGCCTTGGACGGCGAATTTGTTCGGCGCGCTGACAAACGGCAGTTCGGTGAGCCGGGCGATTTCGGCGGTAGCCGTCTCGGCGAAACCGGGCGCGGCATTGATCCCGGTGCCGACCGCGGTGCCGCCGAGCGCGAGCCGGTAGATGCCCTTCAGCGCCGCATCGATCCGTTCGAGGTCATCGGACTGCATGCCCGCATAGCCGGACCATTCCTGGCCCAAGGTCAGCGGCGTCGCGTCCTGCATGTGGGTGCGGCCGATCTTGACGATGTCGTCCCATTCCGCGGCCTTGGCGGCGATCGCGTCGCGCAGCGTCGTCAACGCCGGAACCAGTCGCTGCTTCACATTGACCGCAGCCGCGATATTCATTGCCGACGGGAAGGTGTCGTTCGAGGATTGCGACATGTTGACTTGGTCGTTTGGATGCACCGGCTGCTTGCTGCCGAGCGGCGTTCCCGCCAGCTGGCAGCAGCGGTTCGAGATAACCTCGTTGACGTTCATGTTGAATTGTGTGCCGCTGCCGGTCATCCATACGTGCAGCGGGAACATGTCGTGGTGTTGGCCGGCGAGGATCTCGTCGCAGACCCGCAGGATGAGGTCGTGGATCTGGCCGTCGAGGCGGCCGCCGGCATGGTTGGCCGCGGCCGCAGCGCGCTTCAGAACCGCGTAGGCGGTGATCATCTCCCGCGGGATCAGGTCGTGGCCGATGCTGAAGTGCTGCAGCGAGCGCTGCGTTTGCGCTCCCCAGAGCTTGTCGGCGGGGACCTCGATCTCGCCCATCGAGTCGCTCTCCCGTCGTGTCCCGGTCGCGGAAACGTCAAGGTTTGGATGCGCCGCATCGTTCATATCGCCGCTCCTCCGATGTCATTGGGATACTTAATGCAGCTCCACCGGCGGACCGATCCGACGCGACAGACCGCGTGCCAGCAAGTCCAATACGGCGGCCGGGTACCTTGCAAGGCCTGCTCGCGCAGCATGCGCGAACGAGCGGTACATGAGCCCGGCAAAGAGACCCTCGATGAAGAAGCCAAGAGGAAGCCCATCATGTCAGACCACAAGCCGCTGCGGAATGGGCTGCGCGGCAGCCAACCGGTCACCTGGCCGAGGGTCCACAAGATCGCAACGAGCGCGACCGTCGACCAGTGAAACCAGACCGTGGCCGCATCGTAGTGCTCGTCCCGTCGCGTATGTGCACAGGGCGCCGAACGAACGATCCCTGCGGGTGGCATTGGATGGCGCTCCGGGTTCTACGTCACTCCCGGTAGACGGGCCGGTAGGCCTGGGCGCGGATCAACGCGCCGACATCATCCGGTCGCGGCACGCGAGCAAGGCCGTTGTCGAAGATATAAGCGGCGACCCGCTCGGCGACATGCAGCGAGGCTTCCAGGATGTGGCTCTGCGGCGGATAGATGAGCCCCGTCGCGAGGTCCTCTTCGGTCACCTGTTCGGCAACCGCCCTTGCCGCGATGATGAACATCTCCTCGGTGACCCGCATCGCTTCGGTGGCGAACACTGCCATGCCCATCGCCGGAAAGATGTAAACGTTGTTTCCCTGGCCCGGCACGAACTTGTGGCCGGCGATCTCGACCGGCGGGAACGGGCTGCCGCTGGCGAAAACCGCCCTGCCGTCGGACCAGCGATATGCCTCTTCGGCCGTGCATTCGGAGCGCGAAGTCGGGTTCGAATAGGGAAAGACGATCGGCCGCTCGTTGATCTGGGCCATCGCTTCGATGACCTCGCGCGTGAACAGTTTCGGCACGGTGCTGACGCCGATGATGCCGGTCGGCCGGATCGCCCTGACGGCTTCGACAAAGGTCGACACCGCGGGCCGATCCTGCGCGAACGGCTTCTGGAAATCCGCCAGATCGGTCCGCGAGGTGACAAGCAGGCCATTGATGTCGAACAGGGCGTTGCGCTGCCGCGCCTCGGCGATGTCCATGCCCTCCATTGCTATGGCCTGGCTGATCAATTCGGCAATGCCGGTTCCCGCCGAACCGCCGCCGAGAAAGAGGAAGCGCTGCTCGGTGAGTTTCTGTTTGGTGATGCGCAATGCGGCGAAGATGCCGGCCAGCGCGATTCCCGCGGTTCCCTGGATGTCGTCGTTGTAGGTGCAGATCCTGTCGCGATAGCGCCCGAGGATCGGGACGGCGTTGATGTTGGCGAAATCCTCCCACTGGATGCAGCATTTCGGATAGAGCGTCTCTGCCGCATCGACAAACTCGTCGACAAAGGCCAGGTACTCGTCGCCGCGGACACGGTGCCGGCGCAGGCCGAGATAGAGCGGGTCCTCGAGCAGCTGCTCGTTGTTCGTGCCGACATCGAGGACGACCGGCAAAGCGTATTGCGGCGGTACGCCGGCGCAGGCGGTGTAGAGCGCCAATTTGCCAATTGGGATGCCCATGCCGCCGGCGCCCAGGTCGCCGAGGCCGAGGATCCGCTCGCCATCCGTCACGACGATGAAGCGCACATCCGGTTCCGGCCAGTTGCCGAGGATCTCCTTGACCCGACCGCGCGCGCTGATCGGCAAATACATACCCCGCGCCGAACGGAAGATATGGGCAAACTTCTGGCACGCCTCGCCGACCGTCGGGGTATAGACGAGCGGCATGTAAGTCGCCGGATCGGACATCAGCACGGCATAGAACAACGTCTCGTTGCGCCCCTGCAAGTCGGACAATACGAGGTATTTCTGCAGATCGTCATCGAGATTGGCGATCTCGCTGTGCCGGCGCGCGATCTGCAAATCGATGTTCGTGACGGCCGGGGGCAGCAACCCTTCGAGGCCGTATTTCCGGCGCTGTTCCAGCGTGAAGGCGGTGCCTTTGTTGCGTCTCGGGTCGTGCAGCAGCGCTTGGCCGTGAAGACCTTCGGGGGTCCGAGTGTCGATCGTATGGGGCATCGCGTGTTCTCCGCTGGATTAGGGGGACAAATGGCCGGCGCCGAGCGCGAGCGGCAGGACGCACAGCGAGCGCACGCCCTGCGCGCCGTGGATCAACACACCTTCGATGTCCGCGGTGGCCGACGGGCCGGTGTGGAATGCGGCATAGCGACGGTTGCGCAATTCGGGCCGGCGATAGGCGTGGTGCAGGTTGACGACGATGTAGGCGGGGTCGAGCAGGACGATCAGGTGCTGCGCTAGATAAGCGAGCGCATTGATCTGGAGATCCGCGTCGGTCAGCAGCACCGAGCCGGTCTCGGCGACGGCGACGGCGGCGCGGACGATCGCGACATCGACGTCCGCCAGATCCTGCGGCCGTCCGACGCTGCCGATGGCGCGGCTGCCGACGATCTCCGGCACGATCGAGCATACAACCTTGGCACCGGCAATCTTGTCGCGCACCGGCATCAGCGGATCGCCCGCTGCAGGCGGATCGAGAAATGCGCCGCCCATTCGCTGCAGGTTGTCCTTGAACATCCACAGCAACAGCGGCCGCGGCTTGCCGTCGAACAGCGGTACGTCGGGGAGCGGCCGATCGAGCCGCGGCCGGTTTTGCCGGACCGACGCCAGGATATCGTCGCGGCTCGTCATTCTTTTGCTCCGCGGTTCGCCTGGTACCAGCCGTGAAAAGTCTCTTTCGGCGGATGCGGCACCTCGCGATGGCGGCCCCAGGCGTTGAGGCCGTTGTAAATGACGAAGCGCGGGAGATGAGCGAGCGCCGTATCGGCGGCGGCAATCGCAGCGCGGTAGGCCGCGGGATGCGACAGCAATTCGCCGGCCGCCTTCATTGCCACGCGCTTTGCCAGCGGCACCTCGTGCCGCTTCACCAGTTCGCGGCGCCAGGCGTAGATCTGCTCGTGGATGTTGATCTTGACCGGGCAGACATTGCTGCAGCTGCCGTTCAATGTCGAAGCGAACGGCAGATTGCTGTATTTGTGCGCATTGAATGTCGGATCGATGATCAGGCCGATCGGCCCCGAATAGGTGGCGCCGTAGCTGAGACCACCGCTGCGCCGATAGACCGGGCAGGTATTCATGCAGGCGCCGCAGCGGATGCATTTGAGTGAAGTCCAGAATTCCTCCATGCCGAGGCGGTCGGACCGGCCGTTGTCGACCAAGACGAAATGCATCTCGCCGCCTTCTCGCGGTCCCCTGAAGTGCGAGGTGTATTGCGTGATCGGCGAGCCCAATGCGCTGCGCGACAACAGGCGCACGAATACCGCCAGATCGTCGAGGCGCGGTATGATCTTCTCGATGCCGATCGAAGCGATGTGCAGTTTCGGCACATTGGCCGAGAGGTCGGCATTGCCCTCGGTGGTGCAGACGACGACGCTGCCGGTCTCGGCGACCGCGAAATTGCAGCCGGTCATGCCCGCATCGGCGGCGAGGATCAGCGGCCGCGTCGCTTGGCGCTGCGCCTCAGCCAAGTAGTGCACGTCGCTGTTGTCGGGATCGGTGCCGATCGTCCTGGCGAACACCTCGGCGACATCGGTCCGCAGTTTGTGGACTGCGGGCACGACGACATGGCTCGGGTCCTCGTTGTCGAGCTGCTGGATGCGCTCGCCGAGATCGGTCTCGACGACGTCGATGCCGACCGAGGCCATGTAGGGCCGGAAGCCGCATTCCTCGGTCAGCATCGACTTGCTCTTGATCAGCGACTTGGCGCCGTGATCCTGCAGGATGCCGTGGACGATGCGGTTGTGCTCGGCGGTGTCCTTCGCCCAATGCACATGAACGCCGTTCGTGCGCGCATTGGCCTCGAACTGTTCGAGATACTCGTCAAGGCGCGTCAGCGCATGCTCCTTGATCGCCGCGGCCAGCTCGCGCAATTCCTCCCACTCGTCGATGCCGTGCATCTCGCGATCGCGCTTCTGCCGCAGGTCCCACAGGCGCTCGTCGTGCATCATCTCGTGCGCGGGCGCGGCGATGAAACGCGCGGCGGCTTCCGCCTGATCGACCGGTCGGCGACCGTGGACAGTGGCGCCGCGCGGCTGCGGCTCGGGGCGCGGCCGCAACGGCTTTGAAGCCGCCTCGGCGTGATCGAGGCGGCGGCCGTCGCAAACGATTGCCTCGGCGTCGTCATCCGATGCCAGCAGCTCGGGGTGCAGCATCGCGCCAGGAGCGGTCATGCGCTGGCTCCATTCAGGATCTGGGCGATGTGGATGAACTTGATCGGCACGCCGATGCGCTCGGCGCAGCCCTGCTGATGCATCAAGCAGGAGCTGTCGGCCGAGACGATGTACTCGGCGCCGGCGCGGGCATGGTCGCTGACCTTGTCGTAGCCCATCTCGGCCGACACGACCTCCTCGAAAACCGAGAAGGTGCCGCCGAAGCCGCAGCATTCGTCAGGCCGCGCCGGGGTGACGAACTCGATCCCCTCGACCTTCGACAGCACGTCCAAGGGTTTCGAGTAGAACGGCTCGTGCAGTTCCGAGGGTGTCGCGTGCTTCAGCCGCCGCAAGGTGCCGCAGCTGTTATGCAATCCGACCCGATGTGGAAACCGCGCCCACGGAAAAGCTTCGACCTTCAGGATGTCGTGCAGGAATTCGACCAATTCGTAGGTGCGCGCACGGACTTCCCGTACTTCGGCGGTCTGTTCTATCGCGTCGAAATTGTCGCGCACGTGGTGGACGCAGCTGCCGGACGGCGCGACGACGTAGTCGAAGCCGGCAAAATTGCGCACGAACAGCGCCTCGGTATCGGCGCACTCGGCGTTGAACCCGCTATTAGCCATCGGCTGGGCACAGCAGGTCTGGTCGCCCGGATAGATGACCTCGTGGCCGAGGCGCTCCAGTAATTCGAGCGTGGCAACGCCGACCTCCGGAAAGAAGGCATCGATGTAACAGGGGATGAAAAGCCCGATGCGCACGCGTCACCTCGTTCAAAATGGTCGTCCCTCACGCAGCTAGGCGGAGGTGTGGGCCTTGCCAAACCTCGGCCAGGGCATCGACGAGCGCATCGATGTCGGCATCGCTGTGCAGCGGTGTCGGTGTCAGCCGTAACTTCTCGGTACCACGCGGTACCGTCGGATAGTTGATCGGCTGGATATAGATGCGATGCTGGTGCAGCAGCTGGTCCGAGGCTGCTTTGCAGCGCGCCGCATCGCCGATCAGCACCGGCACGATATGGCTCTGCGACGGCATGACAGGCAATCGGGCCGCGATTAAACGCTGCTTCACCAGCACAACGCGCTCCTGATGGCGCTGACGCTCCTCCCCGCTCTGCTTTAAATGGCGCACCGCGGCGAGCGCGCCGACCGTCAGGGCAGGTGGCAGCGAGGTCGTGAAGATGAAGCCCTGAGCATGACTGCGCACATAGTCGACGAGTGCGGCCGAGCCGGTGATGTAGCCGCCCATCACGCCGAACGCCTTGGCGAGCGTGCCCTGAATCACGGTCGGGACGCGCGCGACGCCGTCGCGCGCGGCGATGCCGCTGCCGCGCGGGCCATAGAGGCCAACGGCGTGGACCTCATCGAGATAGGTCATTGCGCCGTAGCGCTCGGCGACGTCACACAGCTCGGCGATTGGCGCGATGTCGCCATCCATCGAGTAGACCGACTCAAAGCAGACGAGCTTCGGCCGCTCGGCAGGCAGCCCGGCGAGGATGCGGGCCAGGTCATGCGGATCGTTGTGTTGGAAAATGTGCTTCTCGGCGCGGCTGTTGCGGATGCCGGCGATCATTGAGGCGTGGTTCAGTGCGTCCGACACGACGATCATCCCGGGTATCGTTTGCGCCAGAGTCGACAGCACCGCTTCGTTGGCGACATAGCCGGAGGTAAAGACCAGCGCCGCCTCGCGCCGGTGCAGGTCGGCGAGTTCGGCTTCCAGCAGCAGGTGCAGATGGGTGTTGCCCGAGATGTTGCGGGTGCCGCCGCTGCCGGCGCCGAACTTGCGGGTGGCGCCGATCATCGCCTCGACCACCGCCGGGTGCTGGCCCATGCCGAGATAGTCGTTCGAGCACCAGACCGTGACTTCGCCGCCGACGCGGTGATCGAAGGCGCGCGGAAAGCGGCCGCAACGCCGTTCGAGATCGGCGAACATGCGGTAGCGGCCCTCTGCGCGAAGACCGTCGAGGCGCTCTTTGAAAAAGCCTTCGTAGTCCATCTTCGTCACCTTCTCTTCGCTCGGCGCCAGGGCACTCACGAGACACTGTTCTTGTAGGCAGACCCCGCCGAGAACCCTGCCGCGGCAGCGGGAGGCTGAGGGGCGAACACCGTAGAGATCGGAGCCTGCACCCTCACCCGCGCTCGGCCATCATTCGCTTGGTATTGGCGATCGCGCGCGCCGGGTTGAGCCCCTTTGGGCAGGCGCTGGTGCAGTTCATGATCGTGTGGCAGCGATAGAGGCGAAACGGGTCCTCGAGCCGGTCGAGGCGCTCGCCGGTGCGCTGATCGCGGCTGTCGGCGAGCCACCGGTAGGATTGCAGCAGGATCGATGGGCCGAGATACTTGTCGGGATTCCACCAATAGCTCGGACACGAGGTCGAGCAGCAGAAACACAGGATGCACTCCCACGACCCGTCGAGCTGGGCCCGCTCCTGTGGTGACTGGCGGCGCTCGCGGTCGGGCGGCGGCTGGTCGCTTTGCAGCCAAGGCTCGATCAGTTCGTACTGCGCGTACAATCCCGTGAGATCGGGGACGAGGTCTTTCAGCACCGTCATATGCGGCAGCGGCGTGATCCGGCTCGTCCCTTTCTTCAGATCGTCGATCGGGGTCAGACAGGCGAGCCGGTTCTTCCCGTCGATGTTCATCGCGCAGGAGCCGCACACGCCCTCCCGGCACGACCGCCGGAAGGACAGTGTCGGGTCGATCTGGTCATTAATCTTGATCAATGCGTCGAGCACCATCGGCCCGCAGTGATCGCGATCGATGTCGAACGTATCCATCTGCGGGTTGGCATTCTTTTCCGGGTCCCAGCGATAGATCCGAAAGCTCTTGACATGCTCGGCGGGTTTCGGCAGCGCCCAGTGCTTGCCTTCGCCGACCTTCGAGTTTGCGGGGAGGGTGAATTCGGACATTGCGGTGGCCTCGTTCGTCCTAGTGGGTGCGCTCGGCGGGTGGGAAGCTCGGCGCCTCGTTGGAGAGCGCATGGAGGTGCACCGGGCGGTAGGCGAAGCGAACGTTCCAGTCCGCGTCCTTCCACGCGCAGGTGTGTTTCAGCCAGTTCTCGTCGTCGCGCTTGTGGTAATCCTCGCGCGCATGCGCGCCGCGCGACTCGGTGCGTGCACAGGCGGAATGCGCAATGACGACCGCCTGATCTGCGAGATTGGCGAGTTCGAGAGCCGAGACCAACGCCACATTCCACATCAGCGACGGGTCGTCGACTGTGACGCGTTCCAGTGGGTCGCGCAGGGCTTCGAGCTTCTGCAAGCCCTCCTGCAAGGTATCGCCGCGGCGAAAGACGGCGAAGCCCGCTTGCATCGTTTCCTGCATCAACGGCCGGATCTCGCCGGGCTTGTTGCCGCCCTTGCTGTGGCGCATCCGGTCGAAGCGCTCGATGGCGCGCTCCTGCGAATGGCCATTGGCCTCCGGCACCCGCGATCCCGGCTTGACGATCTCGGCCGCGCGCAATGCCGCGGCGCGCCCGAAGACGACCAGGTCCAACAGGCTGTTGGTGCCGAGCCGGTTGGCGCCATGTACCGAGACGCAGGCCGCTTCGCCGATCGCCATCAGCCCCGGCACCACCGCGTCCGGGTCGTCCTTGGTCGGGCAGACGACCTCCGCCCTGATCGTCGTCGGGATGCCGCCCATCACGTAATGGACGGTCGGGATCACCGGGATCGGCTGCTTATGCGCATCGACGCCGGCAAATATGCGCGCCGTCTCGACAATGCCGGGCAGGCGCTGATCGAGGACCTCCGCCGGCAGTTGCTCGAGGTGCAGGTAGATGTGGTCCTTTTTCTCGCCGACGCCGCGCCCCTCGCGGATCTCGATCGCCTCGGCGCGGCTGACGACGTCGCGAGAGGAGAGATCCTTCTCGCGCGGCGCATATTTGGGCATAAAGCGCTCACCCGTGCTGTTGGTCAGATAACCGCCCTCGCCCCGCGCGCCCTCGGTGATCAGGCAGCCGGCGCCGTAGATGCCGGTCGGGTGGAACTGGATGAATTCCATGTCCTGCAACGGCAGCCCGGCGCGCAATACCATCGCATTGCCGTCACCGGTGCAGGTGTGCGCGGAGGTGCAGGATTGGTAGACCCGGCCGCACCCGCCGGTCGCAATGACCGTCATATTGGCGCGGAAGCGATGGATCGATCCGTCTTCCAGACACCAGGCCAGCAATCCATGGCAGGCGCCATTCTCGTCCATCAGCAGGTCAGTGGCAAAATACTCGATAAAGAAGCGCGCATGGTGCTTCAGGCATTGCTGGTAGAGCGTGTGCAATATCGCGTGGCCAGTGCGGTCCGCGGCGGCGCACGCCCGATAGGCCATGTCGCCCTTCGCATATTCGGTCGTGTGCCCGCCGAAGCGGCGCTGATAGATCGTCCCGGCCTCGGTGCGGCTGAACGGCACGCCCAAATGCTCGAGCTCGATGACCGCGGGGATCGCCTCGCGGCACATGTATTCGATGGCGTCCTGGTCGCCGAGCCAGTCCGAGCCCCTGACCGTGTCAAACATGTGCCAGCGCCAGTCGTCCTTTTCCATATTGCCGAGCGCGGCACTGATGCCGCCCTGCGCGGCGACGGTGTGGCTGCGGGTCGGGAACACCTTGGTGACGCAGGCGGTGTTGAGGCCCGCCGCGACCATGCCGAGGGTTGCGCGCAATCCGGCCCCTCCGGCGCCGAGGACGACGACGTCGAATGAATGATCGATGATGTCGTAGCTGTTGGGCATTGTTGGCCTCCCTATCGACCGAGGAACAGCTTGAGGACAGCGAGCACGCTGGCGCCGGCCAGCACGATCGCAGTAGCGCGCACCAGCAGCTCGGCGGCGACCAGCCGGGCGCGCGCGTGCATGTAGTCGACGAGGACCGAGCGCAACCCGACGACCGCATGCGCGAACAACGCCAGCACAAAGAGGATGGTCAGCAGCGCCGGCACCGGCGAACTCAGCCATTGCGCCGCGGTCACTTGGTCGGATCTGGTCAGCCGCAGCATCGAGGCCACGAAATAGAGCCCCAACGGAATGAGTGCCAGCGCTGTGCGACGCTGCAACCGCCATTCCCGCAGGCCGTCACGGGCACTGCCTAGATGGCGCACGCGGCGCAGCACGTTTTCGTCGCGCAGTGCGGTCGCATTCGGCAAAGAGCGTGTGTTTGCCATCGCAACCTCCGTTAGATCAGCCATACTGAGAGCCAGGCGAGCAAAGTCAGCAGGACCGTCGCCACGAGCACGGCATAACCGCTGAGATGAGCCTTGCGGATTTCGAACCCGTAGCCGGCGTCGCAAACGAGGTGCCTGATGCCATTGCACAGATGGTAGAAGAATGCGACCGACCAAAGAAACAACAGCAGCACCCCTACCGGCGAGGCGATCAAGGCGTGCGTCGCCGCGAAGACTCGGCCGCCCGCCGCCACGGCAATGAGCCACCAGGCGAGCAGAATCGAGCCCAGCGCCAGTGCAATACCGGTGAGCCGATGCAGGATCGACAGGCCGGACGTGATCTGAAAGTGGTACCACGTCGGAAACATGAACGGCGACAATGGGCGTTCCATGGCTATGCTTGCTCCTCGCTTTTTCCAAGATGTGGAGAAGGACTCCGATCCTTTAGGCACCCGTAGGAAGCCTCCACTCCTATTGCAACGCGTGGCGCCATCGGCGCAGCGAAGCGAGGGTCGCCCATTGATGCGGCGGCGCCTCGATGACGACGGTGGCAGTCATGCCGGAGCTGACCAGCACACCCTTGGGCACCTCGTCGATATGGATGCGCACCGGGATCCGCTGCGCGAGCCGGACCCACTCGAAGGTCGGGTTGGGATTGACGAGGAGCTCGGGCCCGGCGAGATTGTCGCGATCGGTAATGCCGCGAGCGATGCTCTCGACATGACCACGTAGTGCGGGCGAGCCGTCCAGCAGATAGATCTCGGCCTGTTCACCCACCTTTACGGCCGGCATCTTGGTTTCCTCGAAAAAACCCGTCACCCGGTAGGAGTCGCTGTCGATCAGCGCCATGACCCTGGTGCCGACCGAGGCGTAATTGCCTGGCTCGAGGGTCAGGTTGGTCACAAACCCGTTGACGGGGGCGCGCAAGACGGTGCGGTCGAGGTTGAGCTGGGCGGTCGAGCGGTCCGCGACCGCCTGCTGGTAGGTGGCGGCTGCCGAGTTACCTTTAAATATGGCGTCCTCGCGCGCATCATCGGAGATCGCGATCGTCGTCAGCTTGGCCCGCCGTGCGGCTTGCTGCTCGGCGTTTTCCATGTCCGCCTTGCGGGCGGCGACAGTCGCATCTGCCATGGCGAGGGCCCGCAGATAGCGGGCTCGATCGATGACGAGCAGCACATCGCCTTTGTGGACGAATTGGTTGTCTTTGACCCGAACCTCATCGACAAAGCCGGCTACGTCAGGCGCGATGGTCACGACGTCGGCTTGCACCCGGGCGTCACGGGTCCATGGCGAGAACAGGTAGTAGTTCCAGAGCTCATACCCGCCGACGCAGCTGGCGGCGACGACGACGAGGGTCAGCAAGACGCGCGCGATTTTTTTCATAAGGACGTTCCCTCAGGGTCTCGTCAACAGAACGAGTCCAGAAAACAGGCAGACAAAAAGGGCGAGCCGCACCAGGGGCGGATGCCAGACGAATCGATAGAGGCCGATAGGGGATAGCAGCCGGTCGATTACCAGGAACAACACGATGGCCGCCAGGAAATAAAGCAGGAGCGAGGGCGCCAGTCCGCCGAAGAGGTCGACTTCACGCAGCATCGGAATGCGCTCCTTCGAGTCTTCCGCCGGTGAGCAACGGGCCGCCGCGCTCGAGCTCGTCTCGAATGGCAGCAAAGGCGACCACCTTGCGCGTAGCGGACCCCGCTTGCGCGGCGGCGACCTCGTCGTCGCGCAGTTCGGCAAGGCACTTCGCGGCCGCTTCCTCCGCGGTGCGTCGAGCGCGGTCGAGCCACTGCGTGGGCTGATTGCCGGCAAGCTCAGCGATATCGAGTTCGAGGGCGGCCGTCGTAGAGGACGCACGATCGTCGCGTACCCGGATCAGGTCGCGACCGGCGTCAAACAGCGCGATGGCGGCCTCATACACCGCAATGTCATCGGGTTGATCCGATCGGAGTTGGTTCCGCAGCTGGCCAAGAGCTTCGGTCATCGCGGTTTCGAATTCGGCGAGTCGGATGCGCCAGTGGCGCGCCGCGATCCTCGGCAGCGCCCGGCGCGCGGCGCGGACGAAGCGACCGCGCGCGGCTTCCGGCGTTGCCGGTGCGATGATGGCCCAGAGCACCATCGCAGTCGCTGCGGCTACGACGGCGGCAATCGAGGTGTTGATGAAGCCCACGGGGTCGTAGACCATCCGGTCCACGAACCCGCCAGCCGAGGCGAAGAGCAGCGCGGACAAGTATCCGATGAGCATCGTCTTTTTGTGCGCAATCAGAAAAGCGCACAAAAAGAGCATCGGTGCCACGGCGAGGGCGAACATCCCGAACCCATCGGCGAGGGGCAGCAGCACTTCGACGGTTATGAAGGCGGGGATCGTTGCGAGCGCAAAGATCAAGGTCGCCCCGACCGCAATCGGCACGGCGGGCGCCATCGTCGCCAGCCGCGCCGTCGCCACGGCGCCGAGGACCGCCGCCGTCGATCCGTGCGCCCAATTGGTCAGGATCCAGAAGCTGCTGACGAGGAAGACAGCAAGAGCGGCGCGCAGTCCGGTCCACAGCGCCCCCGCCAAGTCGTTGGAGTGAGCGAAGCCGATCCGGCGCGGCTCCGGTTTTGCGCCCGAAACAACGGCTTCGTAAGCCTCGGCATAGGCGGTCAATGCCGTGAAGAATTCGCGCAGCCTGGCGATGACCGCAATCCGCCCGATCACCTCCTCGTCGGGCGCCGACTGATCGCGGCATAGCTGTCGGACGAGAGGGAGGCACGCTCGTGCTCGAACGAGACCCCGCTCGAGCCCGGAGGCGTCGAGCGAAGCGGCGCGCCATGCCTTGATCGAAACGGTGGCTTTGGCGATGGCGTCACCGAGCCCCGCTTCCGCCAGTGGACCAGTTCCGCCGAGCGCATCGAGCGCCCGGCGCAGGAGTTGTGCCGTACCGACGGCATTGATCAACGCCAGGTCGAGGAGCCGCATGGCGTTGCTCCGGGCACGGATCTGACGATCCTCGAAAATTGCCGAAGCGCGCAAATTCTCGATTTCTATCGCCAGGCCCAACAATTTCGTCCGCAACGTTGCGGTGTCGCCGGCACCGAAGAGCGCAACGGCGTAGTCGGCGAGCCCCGCTTGAGCGCCGGCGACCGCTCGCCATAGCGAGGGGACCAGCGAGGTCGGCACGACGACGTGGCTGACCGTCGCCGCCACGATGATGCCCAGGCTGATCTCGGTGACACGCCCTGTGGCGATGTAAAACGCATTCCCGGCATCGAGCGCGGCCGGGATGCCGACGATCGCCACGGTGTAACCGGAAAGCACGAAGCTATAGGCGGCCCAGTTTCTCGCGTATTGCGAGCCAAAGGCGCAGAGCCCGATCCACAGGGCGAGAGCGCCGAGAAAGAGGACGCGCTCCTGCGCGCAGAGGCCGATGAGAATGAGCGCCATGGCGGCGCCGATCACTGTCCCGATAACGCGATAAAAGCTCTTCGCCAAGACCTGCCCGCTCTGCTGCGGCTGCGAGACTATAAAGACCGTCAGCAATGCCCAATACGGCTGGTCGAGGTTGAAGGTGAAGGCGACGAGCAGGGCGATCAGCCCCGAAGCCGTGGTTTTTGCTGCAAATATCCATGGCACCCAGTTGCTCCGGGGAACTGTTCCTTTCAGGTCGAACCGGGGTTTGGGTAAGACGACCGTCGAGACGTCGTGGCGCTGCACGCGTCCCGCTAGAACCAGGTCAGGCGGCGGCATCAGCCGCGCTTGTCGACCGTAAGCGCTATTTGCATATCCCGGCATCACCAAGTTCTCAGAACTGAGCCGGAGTATCTCCCACGGATGGGTCACAATGACTTCACCGGCTTCGGGTCAATAAATCGGCTTTGAGGTTTGAGATCGAGCCGATCGCCAGCGCAATGCCGGCTAGCCGGTGCAGGACCGACAAGGCCGACGTGATCTGAAAGCGGGACCGCTTCGGAAGCATGAATGACAACAGTCGCCTTTCCATAGGTCATCTCTTCCTCTGATGGCAGTTCGAGGAGCGCAGCATGCGCATCACGTCGTGGTCGTGTGCCGGCGGCGGCGCGGCGCGGCCGGTGACCCAATCGAACAAATCGGTGTCGGAGCAGTCCATCAAGGCTTCGAACCGGTCCAACTGCGCGGTACTGAAACCAGCGAGAGAGGTCTCGGCGAACGAGCCGAAAATCAGGTCGATTTCCTGTGTGCCGCGGTGCCAGCAACGGAACAGGAGCCGCCTGCGGCGGATTTCGGCGTCGTCGGTTCGCGGGCCCGGAGCGCTGCCGATATCGATCATGATCGTTTTCCCGCTCAATAGTGGCCTGCCGTCGGTTTGACCTTGCCGCGAAAGACGGCGAGGCTGATCGCGGTGTAGACGAGCATCAGCGGGAAAACGATGATGCCCGCTCCCCAGAACATAAAGGCGAGGCTCGAATGGGGTGCTGCAGCCTCATCGAGCGTGATCGAGAACGGGATCATGTACGGCCAGAACGAGATCGCCAATGTGCCGAACGCGGCCGCGAAAATCAGCGCGACCATGGTGAACGGAACTCCATCCCGGCGGCGACGAACGCTCTCGGCCGCCACCAGCGCCGCAATCACACCGATCGCCGGGAAAGCAAACAGATACGGGCGCTCGAGCCATCGGTGCACGACCCGAAGGTTCTCGGCTAACGCATAGGCGAAGACGACGACCAGGAAAGCGAGCAGGGCGACGGCCAGATAGGGGATCACGCGGTAGGCTGCGTCGCGAACCTCGCCTTCGCACTTCCTGACGAGCCAGCAGGCGCCGAGCAAGGTATAGCCGAGGCAGAGACCGATGCCGCACAACACGGCAAAGGGACTGAACCAGCCGAATTCGCCGCCGGTATACTGGCCGTTGGCTATCGGCAACCCCTCCACCAGGGCGCCGACCGCCATGCCTTGGATAAACGCGGCGACGAGCGATCCTCCGGCAAAGCCGGCGTCCCAGACCCAGCGCAGCCGCTCGGTCTTGTAGCGATACTCGAACGCCACGCCGCGCAGGATCAGTCCCGCCAGCCCTAGCAGAAGGGGGAGATAGAACGCCGAAAGCAGCGTCGCATAGACGACCGGAAAGGCCCCCCACAGGACCACGCCGACGACGACGAGCCAGGTCTCGTTGCCATCCCAGATCGGCGCCACCGCGCTCATCATCGCGCGCCGCCTCGTCTCGTCCTGCGTCAAGCCGAAGAGGATGCCGACTCCGAGATCGAACCCGTCGAGCATCACGTAAAGGAGTACGCTGACGGCCAGTATCGCCACCCAGAACATGACCATGGCTATTCTCCCGCCGGGACATGGCCAGCGGCCGACGCGATATGGTGCTCGTCGACGACCGACATCGGGCGATTGGGAACTGCCGCAGCCGGTGGCAGAACCAGGCGCCCTTCCGGTCCAGCCCGCAGCAGGCGGTAGATGTAGAGAAGGCCGAAGACGAAGATGAAGGTATAGATCGCGCAGAAGACGACGAGCGAGATCGCCGCCGCACGCGCCGTCAGAAACGGCGTCATCGCGTCGGCGGTCCGCAAGACCCCATAAACCGTCCAGGGCTGGCGCCCGACCTCGGCGGTGAACCAGCCGGTCAATATTGCAATGAACGGCAGTGGGAAGCTGAGGAACGTCGCCCACAGCAGCGGCCGGTACTGTTCGATGCGGGCCTTGTAGGTCAGATAGGATCCAACCCAGGCGAGGAACAGCATGACGAGCCCGCAGCCGACCATGATACGGAACGTGAAGAACGGGATCAGCACCGGCGGCCGATCCTGCGGCGGGATGCTGTCGAGCCCGACCTCCGCCGCAGTGAGGCTGTCGGAGTCGATCAGGCTGCCCAACGGCGCCGGCAGCGTGATCGGGAAGAGGTTGCGCCCGTTTGCAACGTCAGGCCAAGCGAGCAGCACCTCGGACGCCGGCTGCTCGTCGTGCCACCGCGCTTCGATGGCGGCCATCTTCGACGGCTGGTGGTGAACGACATACTCGCCGCAGAGGTGTCCGAAGACGAGCTGGGCCGGCATCAGCACGGCTGCGAGATAGAGGCCCATGCGCAGCATGACGCGCGCCTCCGCCGCGAACAGTCCGCGCAGCAGATACCAGGCGCCGGTCGCGGCGGCGCAGAACGCGCCGGTCAAATAGGAGGCGAGCAGCATGTGCGGAAAGCGCACCCAGACGACCGGGCTGAAGAGGATCGCGGCCCAGTCGTTCGGGACGAAGGCGCCATTCTCGACGACATAGCCGACCGGCACCTGCATCCAGCTGTTGTTGACCATGATCCAGAAGGCCGAGAACGTGGTGCCCAAAGCGACCATTGCGGTCGAGAACAGGTAGAACCACGGCGGTACACGCGAGCGGCCGAACAGCAGCACGCCGAAAAAGCTCGCCTCCAGCGCAAAGGCAGTGAACGTCTCGTAAGCAAGGAGCGGGCCCTGGATCGGGCCGGACATGCGCGCCAATACGCTCCAGTTAGAGCCGAACTGGAACGCCATGACGATGCCGGAGACGACGCCGAGGCCGAAGGCGACGCCGAAAATCTTGAGCCAGAACTCGAAGACGAGCCGGTAGGTCGGCCGCCCGGTCGCGAGATAGAGCGCCTCGAGTACGGTCAGCCAAGCGGCCAGCCCGATCGTGAAAGACGGGAAGATGATGTGGAACGAGACGGTAAACGCGAACTGCAGTCGCGATAGAAGCAGCGCCGTTAGGTACATTGGAAGCCTCGCTGTTAGCGCCACAGGTTGGTTCGCGCGAGGTCGACCAGCTCGTCGCCGCGCCCGCTCATCACCGCCTTCACCATGTAGAGGGTGAAGCCTTTCGCCATCTCCAGCGTGACGGAAGGCGGCATCGCCAGCTCGGTGCGGTTCACCACCGCATCGACCAGGACGGGCCCATGATGCGCGAGCGCAGCGGCGATCCCGTCGGCAACCTCGCCCGCGTCTTCGAGCCGGATCCCGCGGATGCCGACGGCTTCGGCCATCGCCGCAAAATTCGGGTTCTTGAACTCGGTGCCGAACGGGAGAAAGCCGGTCGATTTCTGCTCGAGCTCGATAAAGCCGAGCGTGCCGTTGTTGAATACGACGACCTTCACCGGCAGGCCGAGTTCGGTGAGGCTGAGAAAGTCGCCCATCAGCATCGCGAACCCGCCGTCGCCCGACAGCGAGATCACCTGGCGTCCCGGGAATGCCGCCTGCGCTCCGATCGCCTGGGCCATCGCATTGGCCATCGAGCCGTGCCAGAACGAGCCGAGCAGGCGCCGCTTGCCGTTCATCGCCAGATAGCGCGCGGCCCACACTGTCGGCAGCCCGACATCGCAGGTGAAGACAGCGTCCTCCGCGGCCTGGTCGCTGATTACCTTGGCGACTTGCTGCGGATGGATGAGGCCTTTACCGGGCGAGCCGACCGCCAGATCGTCGAGCGCCTGGCGCGCCTTGGCGTAATGCGCGCGCGCCTGCGCCAGATGCGCCCCGTCGCGCTTCTGCTGCAACAGCGGCAGCAGCTCGCGGATCGTGGCGCCGACATCGCCGACGATGCCGAGATCGACCGCCGCGCGGCGCCCGATGTGCTCGGCGCGTAGCTCGACCTGGGCGATGCGCACGCCGGCACCCTGCGGATAGAACTGGCGATACGGAAAATCGGTGCCGAGCATCAGCAGCACGTCGCAATCGAGCATCGCGTAGTAGCCGGAGGAAAATCCGATCAGCCCGGTCATGCCCACGTCGTACGGGTTGTCCCACTCGACGTGCTCCTTGCCCCGCAGCGCATGCACCATCGGCGCTTTGAGGCACTCGCCGAGCGTGAGAAGCTCGGCATGCGCTCCGGCACAGCCGGAGCCGCAGAGGATCGTTACGCGGCCTTCGCCGTTCAGCAGCGCGGCGAGCCTGTCCAGATCGCGCTTCTCGGGCGTGACGACCGGCGCCGGCGGCAGCAGGGCGGCGGGTTTTGCCGGCGGCGCGTCGGCGGCCGGTTGCAGCGCCACGTCGCCGGGGATCACAATCACCGAGACGCCGCGCTTGGCGACGGCCTCGCGGATCGCGACCTCGAGCGTGCGCGGCATCTGATTGGCGCCGGAGACTAGCTCGCAATAGTGGCTGCACTCGCGAAACAGCTGCTGCGGATGGGTTTCCTGAAAATACCCGGCGCCGATCTCGGCGGAGGGGATCTGTGCCGCGATTGCCAGCACCGGCACGCGCGAGCGGTGACAGTCGAAAAGGCCATTGATCAGGTGCAAATTGCCCGGGCCGCAACTGCCGGCGCAGACCGCGAGTTCGCCCGTCAGATGCGCCTCGGCGCCGGCCGCGAAGGCGGCTACCTCCTCGTGGCGGACATGCAGCCACTCGATCTTTCCCTGCCGGCGAACGGCATCGGTAATGCCGTTGAGGCTGTCGCCGACGATGCCGAAGATGCGTCTGACGCCAACCGTGGCGAGGGTCGCGGCGAATTGATCGGCAACGGTCTCTGCCATTGTGCGCTCCTGCAGCGAAATAACGGGGCCAAAACCTCTCAGCGAGTTGCGACAAACCCGAGGCGTTCAGCAACGCCATCCCCATTTCGCGCAATGGCCGATCCAGCGTCGTAAGCGGGTAGCGGTGCGCATCGGCATAGGCGAAGATGCGGAATTGCAGCATCTTGTCGGGAGAAAAGCTGAAGCCGGACACTGGGCCGAACTAATCGGAACAAGGGGGTTCATCCACAGCTCTCTAAGTGCGGAAGCCGAGAAACACAAGCATGAGTCCAATCAAGAAAGTGACCCCATAGACCACCAACCACAGCACGTGCAGTCTAAACCGATGAAAAACAGGATGCTGGGCGTTATGCGCTATGGAACAGTCAGAATTAATTTGATCCAAGCCTTTCGTGATCCCGTGCTCAAAGGCCGATCTAAAACCTCTAAGCTGCCTCAGATGAAATTCATATCTCTCATAGTGCTTGTGGGCAACTAATGCGCCGACGATACTACTACCGCAAATCGCAAGTCCAGCGACCCATACATGCCGATAGTCGCCGCCTCCTCCAACGGCAAACGCCAACAAACCGGCAATGAGCGCCATAAATAGCGCAGTTGCCGTGCCCCGGAACTCCTGGTGTTTTCGCGCTTGCTCGGCGTTTTCTTCGTACATCATCCGCAAGTACTCCCGATCCTCGGGAGTCGGTAGTACCCCCTGACCGCTCGCCATCATCGCCTCCCGTCACAACTACGCGCGCGGAGCTGTATAAGGACGTTTTCAGCTATCGAGGCGCGTTAGTGACCGATCGGCTCTCGGGGATGAGGCGCGAACTGCGCTGCCCGGTCAGGTACGACCAGAGCCATTGCCGCTCGACGCGCAGCCGGTTTTGCAGCTGCGGCAGAAACAGCAGATGCACGAACGCCCAGACAAACCAGGTCGTAAAACCGCTCAACCGGAGCCGCCGCGTTTCGAGAACGGCAAAATTCTTGCCGACGACTGCCATGTTGCCCTTGTCGAAGTAGCGGAAGGGGCGGGTTGGCGCGCGGCCGATCCTGATTTGCGCGTCAATGAACCGACCCGCATACCGACCTTGCTGGATCGCGACCTGGGCGACCCCCGGCAATGGGCGGCCGTTCTTCCGAGTGAGCATGGCGGCATCGCCGACCACGAACACGAACGCGTGATCCGGCAGCGTGAGGAATGGGGTGACACAGACGCGTCCGGCGCGATCGGTCTCAGCATCGAGCAGCTTCAGGATCGGCGAGGGGGCGACCCCGGCGGTCCATAATACCGTCGCGCTTTCAATCCGCTTTCCCGCGACGATGACGCCCTCTTCGTCGATCTGGTCGACCAGCGCCTCGGTGAGGATCTTTACGCCAAGCCGCTCGAGCCGTTTTGCCGCTTTTCTCGACAGCGACTCCGCAAAGCTCGGGAGGATGCGCTTGGCGCCGTCCAGCAGCAGGATCGAGGTTTTCGCGGGGTCGATTTGCCGGAAATTCGAACGCAGGGTGAGTGTCGCCATCTGCGCGACCGACGCCGCGAGCTCGACGCCGGTGGGCCCCGCGCCGACGAGGACGAAGCTCAGCAGGCGGGCACGTTCGGCGGGGTCCTCCGTCAGCTCCGCCTTTTCGTAGGCGCTAAGGATCTTCCCCCGGATGGTCTCTCCATCAGTAATGGTCTTGAGGCTCGGGGCGTATGCAGCGAACTCGTCGTGCCCGAAATAGCTTGCCTGCATGCCGGGCGCGAGAACCAAGTAGTCGAACGGAACAATCCTCGTCCCGACGCCGGCGCTGCCAATGGTGACCGAGCGGGATTTCAGGTCGATGCCGGTTACTTCGGCCAGCATCACCGACAAATTCTTCTGCTTGCGGGCAAGCTGTCGGATCGGCGCCGCCACCTCGGAAGGCGACAGGACCGCAGTTGCCACCTGATAGAGCAGCGGCTGAAAGATGTGATGGTTGCGCCGATCGATCAGAGCGACTTCGGCATCGCTCTTGCGCAGTGCCCGCGCCGCGGCCACGCCGCCGAAACCGCCGCCGATGATGACAATTCGCGGCTTGCGCTCGGGGTGCGCCGCTAGGGCAGCGGCTTCCGAACGGGGTTGAGCAGCGGTCGGGGTGT
>DATJSH010000220.1:0-6738 GCA_035504235.1 Allostellaceae bacterium
GCGGTTGGGGTCGTCTGCGCCCGCGCCGGGCTCCAGACGACCGTGACCGGCCGGTTCAGCGCGTCATAGCTCGCCGTCTGCGTATAGCTGGCGCTGGCCGAGGGGGTGGCGATCGCGGCGCTGGTGTCGCTGATGCTGGTCGGATGCCCGTCGAGATCGTAGCCGTAGCTGACTGCCGCCTCGCCCGGTGCCGTCTTGGTGATGCGCCGGTTCAAATTGTCATAGGTGAAGGCGATCGTATCGCCGTTGCGGGTCTTTCGGCTCAGCACATTGCCGTCGGCGTCGTAGCCGAGGGTCTCGCTGCTGCTGTCGGGGAAGGTCGTGGTCGAGAGCCGGTCAAACCCGTCATAGGCAAAGCTCGTCATGTGACTGTTGGCATCGGTCAGGCCGGCGACGAGCCCGTCCGGGGTGTAGCCAAGCGCCACCAGTGCCGCACTCTGGATCGCCGGGTTGAAGGTCCCGGTGCGTCGGCTCATCGCGTCGTAGCTGTAGGTGGTGACCCGCCCGGCGGCATCGGTCGTGCTCGAAAGGCGATCGGCCGCATCGTAGGCGCAACGGGTGACATGGCCGTCGGCATCGGTCGCGGTCGCGAGCTTGCCCGAGGGCGTGTAGCTTGCGCTCGTCGTCGCCAGTACCGTGCCGTTTGCCGATTGCTGCGCCTGCAGCAGGCGGCCGTCCGGATCGTAGCTGTAGGCGGTCACCAGCGGGAACGGCACCGGCGGGGTGGCCACCTGAATGAGCCGCCGGTCGGCATCATAGGCGCTGGTCGTGACGTTGCCCTGCGGATCGGTCAGTGAGACGACATCGCCCAGGGCGCTGTAAGCCAGCGCCGTCGTCTGGTTCAGACGCCCGGCGCCGGCGTCGCGGGTAATCGAAACCGGGTTGCCAAACCCGTCATAGCTGAATTGGGTCACGGTGCCGAGCGGGTCGGTCATGCTCAGCACCTGGCCGACACTGTTGTAGGTGAAGCTTTGCGTCGCGTTGAAATGGCCGGTGCCGCCGGCATCGGCAACGGTCGAGAGCAGATTGCCGGTCGCCGGATCGTATTGCATGGTCGCGACCAGCCCGAGCGGGTCGGTGATCCGGGTCGGCTTGTTGTAGACCGGGTCGTAAGCATAGCCGGTCGCCAGATGCGACAGCGGCGCCCCCGGTTTTGGCGTCTGCGTGACTTGGATCACGTTTTGTTCGAGGTCGGATGACCATTGATAGGCAGTGGTGCCGTCCTCCGGCAGGGTGGCCAGGATCAGTCGGTCGGCCCCGTCATACTGATTGCTCGATACATTGACGACGCCGTTCTGCTGTGGGGTGTCGTTGAACACGTCGCCAAAGCCGGATCTCAGCACAAAGGCGTCCTTGATCACCCGCCCGCCCGGCGTCTGATAGGTGACCTCCCGGTCGCCGGCGGCGTCGATCAGCTCGCTGCGCGACCCGGCGAGGTAGAGGGACGAGGTGTCGCCGTTGGCGTTCGCTTGCTGGCTGACCCGGCCGAGAGCATCGTAGGTATTGGTGACAAAGGCGCGGCCCGGCTCCGAGGGGTAGAAAATCTGGGTCAGGTGCCCGGCGCCGTCATAGCCGAAGGTGGTCTCGTTTGACAGCGGGTCGGTAAAGCTCGCCAGATTGTTGCTGCCGTCATAGCCATAGCCGACCCGGCGGCCGGTGTCGTCGGTCACGGTCGAGAGATGCGCGCCGTTGTAGGCGAGGCTCAGGCTGCGCCCGAGATTGTTCGCGACCGTGGTCAGATAGCTGGCACCCTCGTAACTATAGCCATAGGTGAAGCCGAGGCTCATGCCGTCGGGGAAGCTCCAGCTGGCGATCTGCCCGTTCGCCGTCGAGCCGATCGGGCTGAAAGCGATCCGGCTCTGGTCCTTGTTGGTGTAGGTGAAGCTCGTGTAATTGCCATACTGGTCGGGAGCACTGCCGGTCAGCACCACCGCCGAGCCGATCGGGGCGCTGTAGGTGATACTCGAGCTGCCATCGGCATATGGCAGAAAGGTGAACTCCTCGCTGGTCGCCGGCCACGACACCATGATAAGGCCACAATTCCGCACGGAATCTCACCTTACCAAAAATTAGGGTGCGATGATCATCACCACTCATAGAAGATTAGCTGTCAGTTATTAGGACACGTTCGTGTCCAAAATCCGTCCATATTAGAAGACAGGCTGTCGGTGCTCCTGGTAACCCACCAGACGAAGATCCTTCGACGGTGAGAGCGGTTGCTCCGGTTGGGTCGACCGAGCAGCGCTGAGCCGTCCACCGCGACGTACCGGACAGGGTCGCGGCTGGCGATCGGTGCCAGATCTGTATTCGTATTCGAATTGATCTGAGAGACGACGGCGATCCCGCTCATGAATTGTAAGGCTAGGACGGACATGGTAACGCTTCAGACGAAACGGAAATAATCAAAGTAATTATCGTGACTGCGAGCAACGACGGCGAGGAGGCAACCGCCGCCAGGCGGTCGTACTGCACGCCATCCGGGATCCACCGGGCCGTCGCTGGTCTTGATGTATTTGACAACTGCGGAAGATATCGAGCCATCTGCTCGGCAGTTGGGCAGAGGAAGACGCGATGCGGATCGTCGGCCGGGGCGATCGAGCGGAACTCTGACCGGGATCAGCTTCAGCACCTTGTGCGCCTCGGCGTAGCCCAGACGGCAGATGTCAAGCCCGATTGGACCCGGCACCGGAACGCCGCCCCCTTCAAGGGCAACGACCGGATGCTCGAGGCGCTGCCGATCGGCGTCATCGTCTTCCCCGGCTCCGGCATCGCCGCTAACCTCGCCGACAAGGCCCGTAGCCTCGGTATTCCCGTTTGGCAATTCGCTGAAACGGCGGCGAAGCCGGGAGACGGCGCCGAATAGGCGCTGTCTCGCTCGATGCCAACGGCCGCTGGCACGATTGAGGCACGGGCGGGCATTCGCTGCGCCGCCCGCTCGTGGCGTTTTGCTTCCGGGCCTGGCACTACCGCGGCAGCTGATCGCGCCGAACCTGTAGACGGCTTCCTACACGTCAGCTCCCACTCGGTTTCGCTGATTGCGACGACGGCCTACGCCCGTCCACTCCGGCCATACACGATCATCGCCGCGAAGCCGTTTAACGGAACGCCGACTTGACCTCCCGCGCCAATAGCCGGATCGCCTCTCGCTCCGCCCTGTGATCGGCCAGGCCCGCGCAATTCGTTTCCAACTGCACGCCCGACAGCCCGATGTCGCGTTGTAGGTCTTTCAATTTCCTGACCACCGTATCGGGTGAGCCAATGAACACCGAACCGCGCAAGGTTTCCTCGAGTGTGATTTCAGTGAGGCGCTGCGAAGTTTTCCAGCGCGGGTGGTCCGGCGGGCTGTTTTGCCGACGAGAGGAGTCGGCGAGCAGGCGGCTTTGATTCTGGAAATGCTGCATCAGCGTCGGCCCGTAGGCTTCCTGGGCCGCCGCATCGGTTTTGGCGACGAAACCGGGGCAACGGAGATAGACAGGTGCCTCCCCGGGGTGTCCGGCCTCGGTCCAGGTTTTGCGGTAGATGTCGATGTGCTGCTTGAAGATCCGCACATCCTCGTGCCGCACCGACAGGAACAGGCCTTGGCCGGCCTTGCCGGCCGCGGGGAATGTTTCAACACTCACCGCAGCGATGCGGATTTCGGGAGCCGGTTGTTGCACCGGCTGCGGCACGACCGTGACGTCTTGGATGTCGTAAAACTTGCCCTTGTAGGAGAAATTGTCTTCCCGCCAGGCGCGTTGAATGATTTCCAGACACTCGATCTCGCGGTCCTTGCTTTCGGAATAGGCGATGTTCAGCGCTTCATAGGTCTTCACGACGCCGCTGCGCCCGACGCCAAAGATCAGTCGGCCGTTGGAGACGTGGTCCAAGGTCGCGGCTTCCTCGGCGATGCGAAGCGGGTTGGCCAGCGGAAGCACTTGCACGCTGGTCCCGATTCTAATCCTCTCGGTGCGGGCCGCGATCGCGGTACCAAGGACCAGCGGGCTTGCGGCGAGGGCGCGCCGTTTGTCAAAATGCAGTTCCGCGAGCCACATCACATCGAGGCCGTATTCTTCGCTGGCGTCGACAATGTCGAACCCGGCGGCGAAGCACTCGGCCTGGCTGCGGCCCGGCAGCACCGGAAACTCGTGATAAATGCCTAATTCCATTGAATGGGACCTTCCCGAACGTGGTCTTATCCGACGTGCAGCAGATTGCCAGCGGCGCCGGCGCCACGGTTGCTGTCTTGAGCGATTTGAGCAACGGCAAATCGCGCGCCTGCATACCGGGCAGCGCCACCCTCGGCCGTTGACCGGCTCGGCCGTACCTGAAATGTGGCGCTTCGCCTGCTTCGGCACGGGCAAGCCGACTCCGCAAACGGCGTCGGCGCGCCGCCGGCCTGTGGGGCATTGTCGTGGCCGCGCGGGTAGCGCAAGGTTAAAGCACCCACCCAAGTTCTTTGAGCAGCCTGGATGACATCCCCTTCGACGCCGAACACGATCAGCGGCCGCAGCGCGTTTATCGAACTACTGCAATCCGAGGGCGTCACGCATCTTTTTGGCAATCCGGGTACCACCGAACTGCCGATCATGCATGCACTCGCCGATTATCCGGACATGCGCTACGTGCTTGGCCTGCAGGAGGCGATCGTTGTCGCCATGGCTGATGGGTATGCCCGTGCCTCGGGTGAACTGGTCGCGTGCAACGTGCATGTCGCGCCGGGGCTTGGAAACGCGATGGGCTCCCTGTTCACGGCGTTCAATTCAGGCACGCCGCTGATCATCACCGCCGGTCAACAGGAGCAGGGACACGGGCTAGCCGAGCCTCTGCTGTACGCGCCGCTGGTGCCGATCGCGACACCCGTCGTGAAATGGGCGACCGAGGTGACGCGGCTGGAAGACCTGCCCCGCATCGTGCACCGCGCCGCGAAAATCGCCACCACTCCCCCGACCGGGCCGGTCTTTATCTCTCTGCCGGGAGACATCCTGAACGCCTTTGGCGTGATCGATCTGGGACAGGCGACGCGAGTCGATACGCGCGTGCGGCCCTCGGAAGACAGCCTTCGCGGGTTGGCCGAGCGGCTCCTCCGCGCGAAGCGGCCGGTCATCATTGCCGGCCACGAGATCATTCGTAGCGACGCCTTTAGAGAGGCCGCCCGTTTTGCCGAAATCATGGGCTGCCCCGTCTATGATCAGACGGTGCTGCAAGGGTCGCATTTCCCTACCGGCCATGCGGCCTATCTCGGGCCGCTGTCGCGCGACCAGAAAACCGTGCGCGCCCGCCTCGATCCCCACGACACTGTGATCAGCCTCGGCTCCGATTTCCTGCGCATGTCGGTCTATAGCGAGGTCGAGCCGCTGCCGCCGCATATGTCGGTCATCCAGATCGGGTTGAACGACTGGGAAATGGGCAAGAATTACCCGGCCGAAATAGCCGTCCGCGCCGATGTCTGCGAGACGCTGCGCGTGCTGACCCCGCTCGTGGCCGAACTCGGCGGCCCGACGCAGCGCCAGCGCGCCGCGGACGGCCTCGCCGCACTTTCCGGACGCAACTGGACGGCCAACCGGACGGCACGCGCCGACGTCGCCTTGGCTAAAGCCACCATGCGCCCGATCGATCCTGAATGGCTGATGGTGACGATCACAGATCTGCTGCCGCAAGACGCCATTATCGTCGACGACGCGCTGACCACCGGGGCGAGCCTCCCGGCCTTTATGCATTTGCGTGATCGCTACGCCTATTTCGGGAATGTCAGCGGCGGTATCGGCTGGGCCATTGCCGCGGCGGTCGGCATTCAACTCGCCCAGCCGGAGCGCAAGGTTGTCGCCCTACTCGGCGACGGCAGCGCCATGTACTCGATCCAGGCGCTGTGGACCGCCGCTCACCACAAGCTGCCGATGGTCTTCGTCGTGTTCAATAATGGAGGATACCGTATCATCAAGCAGCGGCTGAAGTTGTTCCACAGCACCGAGCGCTTTATCGGGATGGATTTTGTAGATCCGCCCATCGACTTCGCCGGACTCGCCCGCGGCCTTGGCATGCGGGCCTATCGTATCGACACAGGGGGCGAGTTCGGCGCGGCTTATCGCGACGCATTAGCAGCGCGCGAGCCTGTCTTCCTCGAAGTGATCGTCGACGGCAGCGTGTAACCGACTGAAAGTAACGTCCCCGCAATGGCGCGGTGCCCGGCCAATGCATCCCTTCTTTACCAGGGCGCCGGCTTGTATGTCTGGTTTCGGCGGGCTCTTGGATCTTCATCCTTCCCGGGGAGTCTTCTGACCAAGCCGTCAGTGGGCGTTCAGGCCGAACGGCAGGAATTAGTCTTCATACCGCCGCCGACCCATTCGACGGCGCTTTTCCGCTACATAATTGCGGTCGAGCCGGCCGCGATGGCAGCGCTGCTTTTGGGGTCCACAACGGCGCGGCATTCGGCGGCGGTCGACAGCCCCGCGAGTCGGTTCCCCATTCGGTCGCGCGATGCAGAACGTGCTTTGCGTCTTTGGGGTTTTGGAGCGGGGCCGACAACGGGTAAGCCGGTCATCGCCGGGAGAAACTGTGCGACCCGAGGCCTCCTTAACGGCTCAGGACCAGCACCTCTCTGCGGCCTGCTGCTGGCAGATCAAGCGCCGCGATGCGTTCCCCGGCTTTCGCCAGGGTCACCGGCCTCGATCCCGCAACGGCCGGCCTGCGACTTTCTTCCCCTGCGCGCGCTGCGCGCATTCCTCGCGCAACAACAAACTCTCGCCCGGCCGTCCTCCGCTG
>DATJSH010000221.1:0-11157 GCA_035504235.1 Allostellaceae bacterium
TGCCCTCCCCGATGCGATGCGGCTTGCCAACACCGCCGCGGGGATCGTCGTCGGCAAGCTCGGCACCGCCACGGTCGAGCTCGACGAACTGGTGCTGGAACTATCGCGCGAGGCGCGCGAACACGACGTCGGCCGGGCGAAACTGTACAGCGTCGCCGAAGCCGAGACACTGGCGCGGCAGTGGCAGTCGCGCGGGCTCTCGGTAGGGTTCACCAATGGCTGCTTCGACATCGTGCATCCCGGGCATGTGACCCTGCTGTCGAAGGCGCGGCGCGAGTGCGACCGCCTGATCGTGGCGCTCAACAGCGACGCCAGCGTCAGCCGGCTCAAGGGGCCGCAGCGCCCGGTCAACGCGCTCGACGACCGCGCGGCGGTGATCGGCGCGCTGGCCTCGGTCGACGCCGTTATCAGTTTCGACGAGGACACGCCAATCACCCTGATTACCCGGCTCAAACCCGACGTGCTGATCAAGGGCGCCGATTACACGATCGCGACGGTGGTCGGCGCCGAGGAGGTGCTTGCTGCAGGAGGGCGCGTCGCGCTTATCGACCTGGTGGACGGGTACTCGACGACGCGGACGATCGGGCGGATGAGCGGAGAAATTCCGCGTACCGTCGCGATTGCGAGCGACGGCTGAGCGATCGCGCCCGAGCGGTCGCAGTTTACCGGCTATCGTCTTCACAGCTCTCCGACAGATTGCAGGCGGTCGAGTTCTCGCGTGCTAAACCTGATCCCTTGCTGCGTTTCACCTGATCCCCTGCTGCGTTTCGACGGCGACGATGATCTCGACCTGTCTGCAGGAGTCCCGCCCGGCGACGTCCTTCGCCTGACTTGCCACGGTTATTCGGCCGCTGTCCTGAACGATCCCTATAGCGCGGTGACGGCGATCTTCGCACGAGGCGTTCTGGCTAAAGGATAAGACATCAGCCGCGCCTTACGCTTCGCAAATGAGTGATGCGGTGCAGAAATGTTCCGGGGACTGCACTCCACCGCGTGCCGAAAAACACCAGCGACAGCCCGATCAAGAGGATAAAGATCGAAAAACCCAACGCCGCCCACAGCAGTGCAGTCGTCGCGTCTGGAACGGAGTCTTGTCGCGTAGTACATAACTCAAATCCAAGAATAAATGTCGCGGGTAAAAAGAATACGCACAGGCCGATGCCTATCGGCACATAGAATTGAGGGGTGATCCAAACTTCTCGTTGTATTTTCTTCAATATCTTGGTCAGAAACACCGCATTTCCTACCGACCGTTTCAATGCCCATATATCTACCAGTTTTCGGTCGCAACACGGAAGCGGGAGCAGAGCCGCGATGCCTGGCCATGATGATGGCACGCCGGTCTGGCTCGCGGAATGCCCTTTCGCGACGACGAGGGCGCCCGCTATCGTCAGGTAGCGGCATCGTCCGCCCGGTTATCAGGAGGCAGACCAATGATCGGCAGGCTCGGCACCGTTCTCATCGCCCTCACCGCCGGGACGTTCACGGTGATGGCGATGGCCGACGAGCCGCAAACGATCGCCGTCACCATCAAGGACCACCGCTTCAATCCGGCGGAAATTCACGTGCCGCAGGGCAAGCCGGTGATCCTCAAGGTCACCAATGAAGACCCCTCCCCCGAGGAATTCGACTCGACCGCGCTCAAGGTCGAGAAGGTCATTGTCGGCGGGACCTACGGCACAATCCATCTGCGCCCGCTCGGTCCCGGACGCTATCCCTTTATGGGCGAATACCACGCCGACACGGCCCAAGGCGTCGTCATCTCGGAATAAACCGGCCTCGCGTCTGGGTCTCGGGGGACGTTCGCGACGCCCGGCGATCGGCCGTCTGCCGCGGTTAGATCGCGAATGCGAATAATTCGCTTGTCAGATGAGAATGATTATCGATAGCGTCTCGCCATGGAGTTGATGCGGGGAGCGGTTCATGGTGTCGCGGAACGATTGTGCAGCATCTTGGCGGCCAAGCCGCGGTTTCGCTTTCGCCCTGCCGGCGGCTGCCGGGCTTTGTTTCGCGAGCCACCTTGCGCTCGCCGCACCGCCGCAAATCCAGATGCCAACCGAGGAGCAGCTTCAGCCCGGCGAGACCCCGTCGACGGTCCAAGGCTCGGATTTCATTAGCGGCTTGGCGCGCACCAACTTCCTGCTCGGCAATATCGGCGGGCTGCGGCCCTTCCTCGCGCAATACGGCATCTCCCTGGCGCTCCAAGAGACGAGCGAGGTCCTCGGCAATGTCAGCGGCGGGTTGCACAAGGGGTTCGAGTATGACGGGCTGACGCAGGCGGCGCTGCAGCTCGATACCAACCGCGCTTTCGGCTGGTACGGCGGCCTGTTCAATGTCAGCGCCTTGCAAATCCACGGCCGCGACCTCAGCGCCGACAATCTCGGCACGCTGCAAACCGCCAGCGGCATCGAGGCGGATCGCGCCACCAGGCTGTGGGAGCTGTGGTACGACCAGAAATTCCTCGAAGAAGATCGTGGCTCGATCAGGATCGGGCAACAGAGCCTCGATCAGGAATTCATCGTCAGCCAGAACGCTTCGTATTTCGTCAACACCATGTTCGGCTGGCCAATGGTGCCGTCTGCCGACTTGCCGGGCGGCGGACCGGCCTATCCGCTCTCGGCGCTTGGCATACGCGCCAAGTGGCGGCCGATCGCCCCTGTAACCTTTCTTGTCGGCGTGTTCAACGGCAGCCCCGTGTCCAACAACGCGGTTGGCGATCCGCAGCAGCTCAACGCCTCGGGCACCAGTTTTCCGTTGAACGGCGGACCCATGGTGATCGCCGAGATGCAGTATTCCTACCCCGCGCTCGGCACCATGCTTTACGCCAACGAAAACGAGCCGCTCGCGCGCGTCTATAAACTTGGCTTCTGGTACAACCACGAGAATTTCAACGATCTGCGCTTCGACAATACGGGGCTATCGTTGGCCAACCCAGCGAGCACCGGCATCCCGCAGCCGCATCGCGGCGACTACAGCATCTACGCGGTCGCCGACCAGATGGTATGGGTCGATCCGCAGGAAGCCGACCGCAACATCAACCTCTTCGCCCGCGCCATGGGCACGCCCGAAACCGACCGCAACCTGATCGATTTCAGTCTCAATGCCGGAATGATTTTTCACGAGCCGTTCCTGCATCGCGACGACGACACGTTCGGGATCGGCATGGGCTTCGCGAAGATCAGCCCGCAAGCCGCCGGGCTCGACCAGGACACCGCCTTCTATAATCCCGGCACGTTCACCCCGAAGCGGACCAGCGAGACCTTTATCGAGGTCACCTATCAATACGCCGTCGCGCCCTGGCTTATGCTCCAACCCGATTTTCAATACGTGTTCAACCCCGGCGGCGGGATCGCCAATACCAGCGGAACAGCGAAGGTCGGGGACGAGGCCGTAATCGGCGTGCGCACAAACATCCTCTTCTGACCGTGACGAATAGCCGCCATTCGCGCGAGCTTCTTGACGATGTTGCGAACCGTTCTTAACGTAAATGCCACTCATTCGCAGTCTCAGGACGGCGATGGAAAAGGAAACGGGACGATGATCAATGCGCTGCCACGAGTTGGGCTCTTCGGGCTCGCTGCAATGGCGGCGATCGCGGCCTCGCCGCTTCCGGCTCCCGCGGATGCGGCGCAGGGCCTCCTGGAGACAATTCACAAGCACGTTACCCGCACCTCGACCATCACCGATAACGGCGACCTCAACCCCTACGCGGTGGTGGTCGCACCGGTTGCGGCCGGCAAGGTTCAGAAGGACGACGTGCTGGTCGACAACTTTAACAACCTGTCGAACCTGCAGGGCACCGGCACGACGATCGTCGATTACAGCCCGTCGACGCACAGGACCTTCACCTTCGCCAAGGTACCCCAGAACTTGGCGCAATGCCCCGGCGGCGTTGGGCTGACGACGGCGATGACGATGCTGAAAAGCGGTTGGGTCATCGTCGGCAGCACCCCGAGCAAGGACGGCACGACGGGAACCAAGGGGCCCGGCTGCCTCCTCGTCTTCGACAGCAGCGGCCAGCTCGCCACCGTCTGGTCCGGCCCGAACATCAACGACCCGTGGGGCAACATGGCGGTCATCGATCGCGGTTCGACCGCGACCTTGTTCGTCAGCATGGCGGGGTTCGACATCCAGGGGCCTGGCGTGCGCGATCCAGCGACCGGCTTCCCGGTCACGGTCAACAAGCAGACGGTGCTGCGCATCGACCTGTCGATCGCCGCGAGCGGCCCGCCAACCATCGCCGGGCAGACGGTGATCGCCAGCGGGCTTAGCGCTCGCGCCGACCGCGACGTGTTCCTGATCGGCCCGACTGGGCTGGCCCTGGCGTCTGACGGCACGACGCTTTACGTGTCGGACGCGGTGAACAACCAGATCATCGCCATCCCCGACGCGACGACGCGCCACGACAGCGCCGGGCTCGGCCGCACCGTCACCAAGGACGGGCTGCTCAAGCGGCCGCTGGCGCTGGCACTGACGCCGGAGGGTCACCTACTCGTGTGCAACGCCAAGAACGGCCAGCTCGTCGAGGTCGACCCGGCAACCGGCAAGCAGATCTATGCGCAATGGATCGACACCAACCCGGCGCAATCACCACCCGGCAATGGCGATTTGTTCGGCATCGCCATGACTCCCGGCGGGCAAGGCTTCTATTACGTCGAGGACGACGTCAACACGCTGATGGAAGCGGTGCGGTGAACGAGCGGCGCGACGACACCGCAGGCGCGACCCGGCGCGGGTTTCTCACCCGGGCTGCAGGGCTCGCGGCCGCCGCCGGCGCGGCACTCGGCGGCGATGCGGGAACCCGTGCGCTCGCGAAAGCCGACGGCCAATCGTCGCCCGCGTCCGACCCTCAGACCGAGCCGTTCTGGGGCAAGAACCAGAGCGGCATCGTCACGCCAAGCCAAGGCCACACCTATTTTCTCGCGCTCGACCTGACGACCGAAAAGCGCGACGACGTTGTCAATCTGCTCAAGGCGTGGACCAATGCAGCGGCGCGGCTCACGAGCGGCAAGTCGATCGAGCCGTTCGAAAAGACCGAGCTCGCCTACAATTACGACACCTCGACCATAACCGTCACCACCACCAGCGACGACCCGGCGCCGACCGCGGTCTCGCTCCCCGACACCGGCGAGGCCGAAGGCCTGCCGCCGGCGCGGCTCACCATCACCTTCGGGTTCGGCCCCGGTCTTTTCGAGAAGGACGGCAAGGACCGCTACAGCCTCGCAAAGCGCCGGCCGGAGGCCCTGGTCGATCTGCCGCGTTTCGCCGGCGACGAGTTGGCGGCCGACCGTACCGGGGGCGACCTGTCGGTGCAGGCCTGCGCAGACGATCCGCAAGTGGCGTTTCATGCCGCCCGGCAGCTGGCCAGGCTCGCCGAGGATGTCGCGCAGGTACGCTGGGCGCAGACCGGGTTCATGCCGAATTTCGGCAAGGGCCAGACGGCGCGCAACCTGATGGGCTTCAGAGACGGTACAAACAACCCCGCGACCAGCGACGCGGCGGCGATGGACAAGGTCGTCTGGGTTGGCGGCGAGGGTCCGGACTGGATGCACAACGGCAGCTATCTCGTGGTCCGGCGCATCCGCGTCGCGCTCGAGCACTGGGATCGCAGCAAGGTGTCCTTTCAGGAGCAGACTTTCGGCCGCCACAAGGCGAGCGGCGCACCGATCGGCATGGCCAACGAGCATGACGCGCTCGATCTCGGCGCAAAGGACAAGGACGGCAACTACGTCATCGCCGAAAACGCGCATGTTCGGCTCGCTGCCGCGGCCAGCAATGACGGCGCACAGATCCTGCGGCGGCCCTATTCCTATAATGACGGGGTCAATTTCACGGCCGAACGCTGGCCCCCCTGGCGCCAGGGCATGGAATACGATGCCGGCCTTTTCTTCATCTGCTACCAGCGCGATCCGCGCGCCGGCTTTATCAAGGTATTCGAGAAAATGGCGAAGCTTGATATGCTGAACCAGTTCGTCACCCATGTCGGCGGCGGTATCTTCGCGGTGCCCGGCGGCGCGACGCCAGGCGAATACATCGGCCAACGCCTGTTCAGTTGAGTGCCCGGCGTCCGGGCGGCGCGATAGGCCGTTTATCGGGCGCTGATCCCGTGTAATCATGTCCGGCGGCCAGGTTGATCGGACAGTCGCCCCACGCTCGGCCCCACGTCAGCTCCCCCGATCGGAACGGCACCGTGTCCGACGCCACATCATCGGCCCCCGCGGCCCCACCCATTGCTCGCGCGCCCACGCCGCCGTCGCCGCCCACGCGGCGCCGCTTTCGCTGGCCCGACATTGCCGTGCGCCTCCTTGTTTTGGCCGCCGCCGGCATCATTATCGCGCTGTTCGCGACGCAGTGGGATCGCTGGGTCGGCGACAGCCCGAGGCAGAAAACCGACGACGCCTATGTCCAGGGCGACATCACCCCGCTGAGCGCACAGGTCGACGGCTATGTGAACGAGGTTCCGGTCGAGGATTTCCAGTACGTCAAGAAAGGCGATCTGCTCTTCCAGATCGAGGACGACGACTACAGGGCGCGCGTCGCGCAGGCCGAGGCGGATGTCGCCGGCGCCCAGGCGGCGATCGAAAACATCAAGGCGCGCAAGGCAGCGCAGAAGGCGATGGTCGCGCAAGCGCAGGACACGATCACCGGAACCCAGGCCAATCTCCAGCAAGCGCAACTGGAAGACGCCCGGCAGCGCAAGCTGCTGGAGACGACATTCGGCACGGCGCAACGGGTCGAGCAAACCGATGCCACCGAGAAGCAACTCGCCGCGACGCTTGCCAGCAACCAGGCGGAACTCGACGCACAGCAGCGCCAGTCGGCGGTGCTCGACACTCAGGAAGAGCAGCTGCGCGCCGACGCCAAGGCGAAGCAGGCCGCGCTCGATCTTGCCAAGATCAATCTTGACCACACCCGCATCACCGCGCCCATCGATGGCGAGGTCAGCCAGCGCGGGGTCTTTGTCGGCCAGTATGCCCACGCCGGCACGCAGGTCATCACCATCGTGCCGCTCAGCAATGTGTGGGTGATCGCGAATTACAAGGAAACGCAGCTCACCCACGTCGTTGTCGGCCAGGGCGCGGAAATCCGCGTCGACACGTTTCCCGGCGTTGTCGTCAAGGCCAAGGTCGACAGCATCTCACCGGCGAGCGGATCGCAATTCAGCCTGCTGCCGCCCGACAACGCGACCGGAAACTTCACCAAGGTGGTGCAGCGCATCCCGGTCAAGCTGGTGCTCAACCCCGACAACCCGCTTGCTGGACGATTGAGGCCGGGGATGTCGGTCGAAGCGATGATCCTGACCGACACCACGCCGCCTCCATGAGCGTCGCCGCGCCTACCGCATCGCATCACGGCATTTTTTCGGGAATTGGGCGTTGCGACTACCCAGCGATCGGTGTCGCGGCGGTGATGCTCGGCGCATTCATCTCATCGCTCAACAGCAAACTCACGACCTTCGGCCTTGCCGATATCCGCGGCGGCCTCGGCCTCGGCTTTGACGAGGGCTCGTGGATCGGCACCGCCTTCACCGCTTCCCAGATGGTGGTGACACCGGCGGCAGCGTGGATGAGCACCGTGCTCAGCACTCGCCGCGTGCTGTTGTGGACCGGGACGGTTTTCACGATCTTCTCGCTGCTGCCGCCGTTCATCCACGATTACGACACGCTGATCACAGTGCAGGCGGTTCGGGGGCTGATGGTCGGCGCCTTCATTCCCGCGGCGCTCGGCTTTGTCGTGCGGAGCCTCGCGCCTCGCTGGTGGATTTGGGGCATCGCCGCCTATTCGTTCCGCTTCGTGTTCTCGCAAAACATCGCAGGCGCGATCGAGGGCTGGTACTCGGAAGGCGGGAATTGGCCCTGGATCTTCTGGCAGAATGCCGTGCTGACCTCGGTGATGCTGGTGCTCGTCGCGATCGCCATGCCACGCCGGCCGATCGACCGCGAGCTGTTCCCCCGCACCGACTGGATCGGCATCGTCTTCGCCGGGCTCGGCTTCGCCCTGATCTATGCCGCGATCGATCAGGGCAACCGGCTCGACTGGTTCAACTCGGGAACGATCTGCGGCCTGATGCTCGCCGGCGCGGTCCTGGTCGTCGCCTTTCTCGTTCATGAATGGCGAGCGGAATACCCCCTCATCCATCTGCCGGTTCTCCTTCACCGGAATGTCGCGATTCCGTCGCTGCTGATCTCGCTCTACGGGTTTGGTTCGCTCGCGACCGGGTTCGTGCTGCCCGATTATCTCACCCGCATCCAGGGGTTGCGCGACCTGCAGATCGGCGATGTGCTCGATTGGATCGCGCTGCCGCAAATCGTGCTGGTGCCGCTCGTGGCGTTGACCCTGCGTCGCGTCGACGCGCGGCTGATCCTGGTGATCGGCTTTGCGACGATCGCCATTGGCGCCTGGATGGACACCGGTCTTACCCATGACTGGGCGGGCGGCGATTTCCTGCCGTCGCAATGCGTCGAGGCGGTCGGGCTGGCCTTCGCGATCACCGCCATCGTCACATCGGTGATCGCCAATATCGTCCCGGCGCAGGCCGCCGCGATCGCGACGACGATCCAGATTGCCCGGCTGATGGGCGCCGAGATCGGCAGCGGTCTGGTCCAGACCTTTGTCCGCGTGCGCGAGCAGACCTATTCGAACCTGATCGGCCTGCATGTCCAGGGCGGCGCGACAAACGTGGTCAATGCCGCGACGCAATTCGCCGGACCGTTCGGCAGCCGCCCGACCGGGCTCGGCGACCCGATAGCGCAAGGCTGGGGGCTGCTCGCGAAGCTTGTCCAGCGCGAAGCCTATGTACTCGCCTATATCGACGCGTTCTGGCTCGTCGCCTGGGTTTCATCCGCCGGGTTGCTGCTGGTCCTGCTGATGCGCCAGCCGCCACCCAACCCGCTTACCCCGCCGCGGATCGATCTCGGCTCGGCCCGTTAGATCATGCCCTGGACATCGTCGATGCGCACCTCGACTTTGGCGCGTTCCTCCTGAAGCTTCAAGAAAATCGAGGCGTCGCGGTCGGCCCAGCCGCGCGCCATCGCCTCGTCCATCTCGGCTTTGGCGAGCGCGTTGAGGCGCATCGGCGTCTCGGTTTCGCGCGCCAGGTCGAGCGCGAGGCCCAGATCCTTATGCGCCAGCGCCAGCGAAAAACGGGCGTCGAAATTGCCTTTGAGATAGGTCGCCGGCAGCCGCACCTTAAGGTTCATCTGATTGCCGAGCGCCGCCTCGGTGAAGATCTTGACGATCGTCGTGGCATCGATTCCGGCCTTGACCCCGGTCGTCCAGCACTCGGCCATGACAAGATCGAGCGTGAAGGTCGCGCTGTTATGCATGATCTTGGCGATCGACCCGGTGCCGATGCCGCCGGTGTACATGACCCGCTTCGCGATCGCGTCGAGCAGCGGCTTGGCGCGCGCGAAATCCTCCGGCGAGCCGCCCGCCATCGCCAGGAGATCGCGGGTCTGCGCGCCCTCCATGCCGCCGGAGACGGGTGCATCGACCATTGCGACGCCCTTTGCAGTGAGGAGCGCATGAACTCGCCGCGCCAGCGCCGGCGCGTTGGTCGTGTGGTCGATGTAAAGCGCGCCCTGCTTGAGGGTTTCGACCAGCCCGCCTGGACCGAGACACACCGCCTCCATCTCTTTGGGACCCGGCAGGCAGGTGGCGACGGCCTCGCACGCCGCCGCGATCTCGACCGGCGAATTCGCCCACTCCGCGCCTGACGCGAGCAACTCGGCCGCCGCATCGCCACGGCGATCGTGCACCACCAGCGCGTGCCCGGCCTTCAAAAGCTGGCCGGCGATCGGCGCCCCGATGTTGCCGACCCCGATAAAACCGATCTTCATGGCGGGCCTACAGCGCGTAGAGACGGCGCGGGTTGTCCCACAAAATCTTCTTCTTGCTGCCGTCGCTCAATTTGAGGCCCAGGAACAGATCCATCGCGTGCGGATATTTCGCGTCGCCGTGCGGGTAGTCGGTGGTGGTGACGAGATTGTCGTCGCCGATCGCATCGACGACATGACTCACGAAATCCTCGTCGCACTCGACCGCGCCAAAGCCCTGGCGGCGGAAATAGTCGGACGGCTTCATCGTCAGGTGGGTCATCTCGCCATAGGGTTCGCGCCACTCATAATGCTCGTCCATGCGGTGCAGCCAGAACGGCAGCCAGCCGCAATTCGCCTCGAGAAACGCAAAGCGCAGCCGGGGAAAGCGCTCGAACGTGCCGCCCATGATCAGGTCGAAACACGCCAGCATCTGCTCCATCGAATGGGTCGCGATATGCGCGATCCCCATCGTCTTGAAGCGGTCGGTGCCGCACGCCTTCATGCGCGAGCCGGTGGTCTCGTGGAAGCCGACCGGCACGTTGAGCTCCTGGCACGTCGCCCATAGCGGGTCGTAGTAGCGATCGTGCCACGGCCGGTCATTGTGAATGTTGGGGCGGATAAAGATCGCCTTCATGCCGAGCTCCGTGACCGCGCGGCGCGCCTCGGCGGCGGCAGTTTCGGCATCGTGCGGCGATACCGCCGCGGCGCCGAACATCCGTTCGGGGTCGGAGGCCTGGATATAGTCGTAGAGCCAATCGTTGTAGGCGCGGCATGCCGCCGCCGCGAAGCGGGCGTCCATCGTCGAGAACGCGGTCACATACATCGCCGAGGTCGGGAAGAGGATCGCGAGGTCGAGCCCTTCCTTGTCCATCGCCTTGACCTGCGAGGCGGGGTCGAAATCCCGCGCGATCTCCTCGGCGTAGCGCTCGCTCAGCGCCTTTTCCTCGGCATCGGAGACCGCGGGCCAGTCGCCGCCCGGCATCGCCGCCATGACCTCGCCCTCGACCATCGTGCGGATGTCCCAGCGGCGCTCGTCGAGCCGCCGCGGCGCGCGGTCGCGGAACTCGGGCGCGATGTAGCGCTGCCACAGATCAACCGGCTCCATGACATGCATTTCCGCGTCGATCAGCTTGAAGCCGTTCTTGGCCATGCGACTCCCCTTCCCCTAAGCTGCCTTCGCTTGTGCCTTGCGGATCGCCGCCAGCACGCGCTGCGGCGTCAGCGGCGTCTCGTTGACCTCAGCCCCGATCGACGAGAGCGCGTCGCGCACCGCGTTGGCGATCGCCGCCGGCGGCGCGACCGCACCGCCCTCGCCCATCCCCTTGACGCCGTATTCGGT
>DATJSH010000222.1:0-22372 GCA_035504235.1 Allostellaceae bacterium
ATCGGTCAGGTAGTCGCGCAGCACATTGCCGGTGACGGAGATGGTGTCGAGCCCCTTGCGGATGCGATCGAGCGAGAATTTGATGGCCTCGACCGGCGCCAGGATGCGGATGTCGAGACCCGACATGTCCTCGTTTTTCAGGTAGGTCTCGACCTTGGCGATCAGCTCGGCGTCGTACGCACGCTTGGCGTCGAGCCAGAACACTGCCGGTGTGCTGGTCAGGCGGGCGCGGCGCACCCCAAGCTTGACCCAGTCTTGGATCGCCGCGTCCTTGGTCTGGCACATCCGGAAGACATCGCCGATCTCGACCGGCTCTGATAGCAGCACCGTGCCATCGTCGGCGACCACGCGCACCGTTCCGCCGGTGGGAACCTCGAACGTCTTGTCGTGCGACCCATACTCCTCGGCTTGCTGCGCCATCAACCCGACATTCGGCACCGACCCCATCGTCTTCGGGTCGAAGGCGCCATGCGCCTTGCAGTCCTCGATGACGGCCTGGAACAGCGTCGCGTAGCACCGATCGGGGATCGCGGCGATCACGTCGTGCAATTTGCCGTCAGGGCCCCACATGTGCCCGCCTTCGCGGATCATCGCCGGCATCGAGGCATCGATGATCACGTCGCTCGGCACGTGCAGATTGGTGATGCCCCGGTCGGAATTGACCATGGCGAGACCAGGCTGCTTTGCGTAAGTGGCCCGGATATCGGCCTTGATCGCCGCCTTTTCGGCTTCCGGCAGCGTCTCGATGCGGGTCAGCATGTCGGCCACGCCGTTGTCGGGATCGACGCCCAGGCGCGTCAGTGTGGCGCCATGCTTCTCGAACACATCGGCGAAGAACACGGAAACGCAATGACCGAACAGGATGGGATCGGAGATCTTCATCATGGTGGTCTTGACGTGCAGCGAGAACAGGATGCCGTCCTTCTTCGCGGCCTCGATCTGCGCGGCGAAGAAGGCGCGCAACGCCCTGCAGTTTATCACCGCCGCTTCGATGATCTCTCCGGCGCGAAGCGGAATCTTCGGCTTCAGCACCGTGACCGCGCCATCGCTCGCGACCAGCTCGATACGGGCATTGGTCGGCGCCGCAATCGTCGCCGCGACCTCCGAGCCGTAGAAATCGCCGCCCGACATGTGCGCCACGCGGGTTTTCGAGTCCTTGCTCCAAGCGCCCATCTTGTGCGGATTGTTGCGCGCGTACTGCTTCACGGCGCCGGCGGCGCGGCGGTCGGAATTACCCTCGCGCAGCACCGGATTGACCGCGCTGCCGAGCACCTTGCCATAGCGGGCTCGGATTTCCTTGTCCGCCGGCGTCGCATCGCTGTCCGGGTAGTCCGGTACGTCGTAACCCTTGCTCTGTAATTCCTTGATGGCGGCCTTTAGCTGCGGGATCGAGGCGGAGATGTTGGGCAGCTTGATGATGTTGGCCTCGGGGCGCATCGCCAGTTCGCCAAGTTCGGCGAGCTCATCGTTGATCTTTTGCGCCGGCGTCAGTTTGTCGGGGAAGTTGGCGATGATGCGGCCGGTCAGCGAAATGTCCTTCAGCTTCATCTTCACGCCGGCCGCCCCGACAAACGCCTGGACGATCGGCAGAAGGGAAAACGTCGCGAGCCCAGGTGCTTCATCAACCTTGGTCCAAACGATTTCGAGATCTGACATGCCTGTACCTCCGCGCGCCGCTTTCGTTTCGGCTGAGTTGAGCTGTTGTTGACGACTATGGCCTGCCTTGTCGCGCCGGCGTGAGGGCGTCGCGGCTTTTCGGCATCGACATCTTCCCCAAAGGCCGCGGGGCGCGCCGCCCGGCGGGCTGAAACAGGCGGCGCACGATAGTGGCGGGGCCGGGGCGAAGCAAGCCGCCGGGAGGCTGGCGCAACGCTCCAATGCCGAGAGGTTATTAACAGGCGCTCAGCGGCGTTGCTTCGATGTGTTTTGATCGCATTCGTAAACAGGTTCACGCGCAGTTTACCGACTGGTTACAAGCGCGCGACGGCCGGCCGGATCGCTTTCGTGCAGAGTCAAAGGCTTAAGGATATTGCCTGCTTTTTAGGCAATATATCGGCGCACGTGGCTTGCTTGACGCTTGAGACGACCGGCGGCTGTTCCCCACATCTTTATCCACAGATTCCGTGGATAGCCGGTCACCCTGCGAGCGCTGCGAATAGCGCCGCCACGTCGGGCACGAACGATACCAGCGCGGGGACCAGCGGCGCCGCGAAGCGCGCCGCGACAATGTGGTCAAACAGCGCCGTGAGCGGCGACCAATAGCCGGCGACATCGACGATAAAAACCGGCTTTTCGTGCAGGCCCAATTGGCGCCACGACAGGATCTCGACCGTCTCGTCGAGCGTGCCGATGCCGCCCGGCAGCACCGCAAAAGCATCGGCGCGCTCGGCCATGATCCGTTTCCGCTGATGCATATCGGTAACGACCACCAGCTCGCTGAGGCCGCGATGCGCGACCTCGCGATGTTCGAGATGGACGGGGATGACCCCGGTCGCCTGGCCGCCGCCCGCCAGCACCGCATCGGCGACGCGCCCCATCAGCCCATTGCGTCCGCCGCCATAGACAAGCGCGATGCCGCGGGCGGCAAGCCCGGCGCCGAGCTCGGTCGCCGCCGCGGCGTAGCGCGGATCAGCGCCGCTCGCGGAGCCGCAATAGACGCAAAGCCGCTCGATCCGCACCGGGGTCGTCCGATCGATCTGTGGCGTGATGCCTTCTCATCCTCCGAACAGGGCACGATTGCAAGCCGGCTGGCCACGGCCTAGAGTTCCGCCCCTCAGGGAGAGCGTATCGTGCGACGGCTGTGGATCGGGCTGGGCGGCGGGGTGCTGGTGGTCGTCGGCATTGCCTTTGTCTTATGGACCAATAGCGCGACGACCCCAAAACCCGCGACCCCGCCGGCGCCACCGCAGCAAGCGAACCTGCCGCCGGCCGGCGCACCGGAGCCGGCCTCCACAGCGCCGAGCTTTGACATCGTAAAGGTCGATCCCACCGGCCATGCGGTGATTGCCGGGCGCGCCGCGCCCGGCGCCAAGGTCACGGTGCTCGACGGCGACAAGCCGCTCGGCGACGTCACCGCCGACGACCGCGGCGAATGGGTGCTTGTGCCGACCGCACCGATGGCGCCCGGCGAACGCCGGTTGACACTCGAAGCAACCGACCCGAAGACCGGAACCAGGACCAAATCCGCCGACACGGTGGCGCTTGCCGTCGCCGCGCCGACGCCGAGCGCGCCGGGCCAAGGCACGGTCGCGGTGCTGCTGCCGGGCAACGGCAACGAGCCGGCACAGGCGCTGCAAACGCCGAACGCGCGCAGCGGCGTCCTGTCGCTCGACACCGCCGAGTACAACGACAAGGGCGAGCTGATGTTGTCGGGCCATGCCACCCCGAATGCGACGCTGCACCTTTATGCCGACAACCAGCCGCTCGCGACGGCCACCGCCGACGCGCAGGGCCATTGGTCGTCGGTCGCACCCCGCCCGCAGAGCCGGGGTAAAGTCGAGCTGCGGGTCGACGAGCTGGGCACGGACGGCTCTGTCGCGCAGCGCATCGCCGAACCCTTCGAGCCGCAGAACGCGGCGACGCCGAGCGGCCGGTACACCGTGCAGTCCGGCAACTCGCTGTGGGTCATCGCACGCAAGACTTACGGCAACGGAACGCACTACACCGTGATCTTCGGGGCCAACAAGAAAGCCATCCGAGACCCCAACCTGATCTACCCCGGCCAAGTCTTCACCCTGCCGAAGTCGTAGTCCTCGCTAGGCGTAAAGCTCTGCCGGCAGCACGGGCGCGGTGCGCCGGCGGGCATGGAGGTAGGATTGCCAAAAGAGGCACGCCGCCACCGTGCGCCAGGGACGCCAGCGCTCGCCCAATTCGCGCAGCTCCTTCTCGCCGAGCCGATCGCCCAGCCCTAGCTCCGCCGCGACGCCGAGCTGCAGCCCGAGATCGGCGGCCGGCCAGACATCGTCGCGGCCCAGCGCGAAGATCAGATAGATTTCGGCGCTCCAGCGGCCAATGCCCTTCAAGGAGACAAGCGCCGCCAGCGCATCGTCGTCCGCGGTCGCGGCAAGCCGCGCGAAATCGAGCGAACCTGTCGCCACCGCCTCGGCCAGGCCGCGGCCATACGCCGCCTTTTGCCGGCTGAACCCGCAGGCGCGCAAATCGGGCTCGTCGACCGTCAGGAACGCCGCGGGCGTCACCTCGCCGAGGAGCCCGTGCAACCGGCGGAACATCGCCGCCGCCGCATCGATCGATACCTGCTGCTCGAGGATGATGTGCAGGAGCGTCTCGAAGCCGTTGCGTCGGCGACGGAAGCGCGGCGCGCCGGCCCGTTCGAGAATCGCTGAGAAGACCGGCTCATCCTTCAGCGCTTCCAGCCCCTCGGCAAGTCTGGCCGGTGCGACGGTCGGCTCGAAATTATCAGGCATGGTTCAATCCGTTAGCGTACGCGCCTCCCTCCGGCTTGACCGGGGGTTCACGTCTTTCTCCCAAAATCGGAACAAAGACGTCGACCGCCGAATCGAGTCCGGCCAAGGAGAAGCGTTAAATTCAGCCCCACAGTTTCGGGTCCGGCGGATAGACGAGGCTGCCGTCATAGCGCAGCCCCTGGTTCCGGTCAGCAGCGAGCAGCAGCGGCGCGTCGAGATCGACGACACTCGCTTGCTGCGCCACGAGCATAGCTGGAGCCATGGCCAGCGAGGTGCCGATCATGCATCCGACCATAATGCCGAAACCGCGCTTCTTCGCCTCCTCCGCAAGGACCAGCGCCGCGGTCAGCCCGCCCGTCTTGTCGAGCTTGATGTTGATGACATCGTATTTGCCGGCGAGCCGGTCGAGATCGGCAGCCGTATGACACGATTCGTCGGCGCAGACCGGGATCAGGTGCGGCAATTCGGCCAGCGCTTCGTCGTCACTAGCCGGCAGTGGCTGCTCGATGAGCTCGACCCCGAGCTCGGCGAACGCGGGCGACAGTTCGGCGAAATGGCGCGGCGTCCACCCTTCGTTGGTATCGACGATCAGCCGCGACACCGGCGCGTTCCGGCGCACGGCACGCACGCGTTCGAGATCGCCGTCGCCCGTCAGCTTCAGCTTCAACAGTGGGCGGGCGCGGTGTGCCGCGGCTGCCTCGCCCATGCGCTCCGGCGTATCAAGCGACAGCGTGTAGGCGGTGGTGACGGGTTTCAGTGCGCCGAGCCCGGCGAGTTCGGCAGCACTGCAATAGGCGCGCTTCGCCTCGATGTCCCAAAAGGCCGCGTCGAGCGCGTTGCGCGCCGCGCCCGGCGGCATTGCCTGTTGCAGCGACTCGCGATTGAGCCCGGAAAACACCGCGCTTTTCATCGCCTCCAGCGCTTCGAAGACGCTGTCGATGCTCTCACCGTAATGCGGATAAGGCACGCACTCGCCGCGCCCCTGCGAATCGCCGTCATGCAGTTCCGCCACCACGACGTCGGCAGTGATCTTGCGGCCGCGCGAGATCACGAAAGGCCGGGCCAGCGGCCAGGAACGCTTGGTCACATGCAGGCGTTGCGGGTGAGGTGCCATGGCGGGTCAGGCGGACGGTCTGTCGATGATCGCGGCCGTTTTGACCGCGAGCCGGTCGGACACGGCGCTGATCAATGTCAGATAAGGAGTGCGGTGGGCCACGGCTCAACCCCGTTGTGAACAAGCTGGCGCCGATCTTAGGAAACCGTGCGGAACCACGGAAGCCCCGCCGAACCACCCTCGCGGCCCGCCGAGGAGGTCGACAGTGCCCGACGAAGCCGCCAATCTGCCCCGCAATAAAGACGAGTGGAGAAGTTGGATGACGCGATCCGCGGCAAAGCCCCTCGGGTTGATGCTTGCCGCGCTGCTCGGCGGTTGCTCCGCCCCGCATCGCGATACGGTCATGCAAGGCGATGCGAACGGCGTGACTGTCAATTATTTCGGCGATCTTGCAGAAACCCTGCCGCTGGCCCGACAGTTTTGCGCCCGTTACGAACGGGTGCCGGTGCTGCATGAAACCAAGAACGAGAACGCCTATTATTTCTGCGTCAAACCAGCCGACGCGCCGCACTGACCTCTTAAACTCAATCTTAACCTTAATAGATGATTTCTTTTGGGCGAGCCCTGGTGGCCGGGAACCCAGTCTGCATGATGTTTCACTTCGCCGCGCCGCCTCGACCCGCGCAAGCCGCCCGTCGATACGGTGTCACCGGGATTCTAGCCGCAGTCGTCGTCGCGGCATTTGCCGTGCTAATGACGATCGGCGCGAGTGATGAGAGGCGTGCTGCGCACGCGGCAACAGCCACTGCCACGGATACGGCCCGCGCGCTTCTTGACCGCCAGCAACGCGTCCTCGACGCAGTGACGCGGATCGGCGCCGCCGCGTCCGACGCCACGGCGCGGCAATTCCTCGACCATGCTTCCGCGCTGGCGCCCGGCATTCGCGGCGCGGCGCTGGCCGATCCAGCCGGAACGGTCGAGCTGCGCAGCACCGGGGGGCTCGACGAGACTGCCTTTACGGCCCTGGCCGGCGATGCCGCCACGCAGGCCGGCGCCAATCCGGACGCGCCGTTTTTGACGACCAGGACGCTGCGAGACGGCAACGATGCCCTCGTCGGCTTGGCCCGACCCTGGCGGTACGCGGGCGGGCGGCTCGGCGGCATCGCCCTCGTCGCCATCGACGCTGCCGCGTTTCCCGGTCTCGATCTGGCGCGTGGCGACGGTACGCCGCTTTTCGCGGGCGCCGCCGCGTCGGATGCGAAGCGGATCACGTTGAACCCGTATCCGCTGACGCTGGCCTATCCGCCAGCCCAGAAAAGGACTGCTGCCTGGCCGTTTATCGCCGCCGCCGGTATCGGCACGGTCGCCCTCTTTGGCCTGCTGGCTTTGTTGCTCCGGCAGATCGCCCTGGCTCGACGCGAGATCGCGCGGCGGGCGCATGTCGAGCGCGAACTGCGCGACAAGCTGGCCGACACCGCCGACGCCGCCGATCGGATCGACGAGCTGAGCCGCACCAAATCGCGCTTCTTCGCCCAGGTCACGCACGAACTCCGCACGCCGCTCAATGCGATCATCGGCTTCTCCGAGACGATCAGGCAGGAGATTTTCGGACCGCTCGGCAACACCCGCTATCTCGAGTATGTCGGGCTCATCAACGATGCCGGCTCGCACCTGCTCTCGCTGATCAACGATCTGCTGGACGAGGCGCGCATCGAGGCCGGCAAGATGGAGATCGCCCCGATCCGCGTAGCCGCGCCGGCGCTGGCGCGCTCCGCGCTCGACCTGGTCGAGATGCTCGCCGGGAGCCGCGACATCGCCCTCGCGACAAGCGGGCTGTCGAGCTGCCCCGACTTCAATGTCGATCCGCGGGCGATGAAGCAGGTGCTGGTTAACCTCTTGTCGAACGCGATCAAATACACGCCGCCCGGCGGCCATATCGACGTGCGTTTTGCGGCCAATGGCGACAATGGCGCGACGATCGAGGTTGCCGATACGGGCATCGGTATGTCGCCCGAAGATTTGCAGGTCGCGTTCGAGCCGTTCGGCCGCGCCGGCGATCTCGAGACGCGCCGCCAGCAGGGCACCGGTCTCGGCCTGTCGCTGGCGCGCTCCCTGGTGCGGTTGCATGGCGGTGATTTGACGCTGGCGAGCGAGCTCGATCGCGGTACCACCGCCACCGTGACGCTGCCGCCGAGCGCCGTCTTCGCCGCCGGCGTCGCAAAAATCCCGGCAAAGGCTGCCTGAGCTGCCGCCATCGCCTAGACTAGGCGGTCGACAGCGCGGGAAGAGGGATGGGGTGGAAGCGCAATGGCCGATGTAGCGCGCCCGACGGCTCGCTCGAGCGTTTTCTATCTTGCGCTCCTGTGGCTGATCGGCGGCCAGCTGCGCCTGACGATCCTTGCCGTGCCGCCCGTCCTGCCGCTGATCCATCGCGACCTGGCGCTGAGCGAGAAAGCAATCGGTGTATTATCGGCCCTGCCGGTACTACTGCTGGCGCTGGCCGCGGTGCCGGGTTCGCTGATGGTGGCGCGGCTTGGTGCGCGACGAGGCTGCATCCTCGGACTGGCGATCGTGGCGATCGCCGGCGCGGCGCGTGGACTCGGTCCGTCGATGCCCGTGCTCTACGGCATGACCTTCGCGATGGGAATCGGCGTCGCGCTGATGCAGCCGACGGTGCCCACGCTGGTCGGCGAATGGTTTCCCGCGAACCCCGGTTTCGCGACCGCAACCTACGCCAACGGCCTCGTCCTCCTCGGTGAAGCGGCGCCGGCGGCGCTCACCATCCCGCTGGTGCTGCCGCTGGTCGGCGGCAGCTGGGGTTGGAGCTTTGCGTTCTGGTCGGTTCCGGTCGCGGTGACGGCATTGCTCGTCGCGACGACAACGTCGCATCGGCCTCGCGCGTGGGCGGCGCGCGATTATCGCTGGTGGCCGGATTGGCGCGGCGCGCTGCCGCTGGGCCTGCTGCTCGGCGGCACCGGTGGAATGTATTTCTCGGCCAACGCCTTCATCCCGGATTACCTGCATGCGCTCGGTCGGCCCGAACTGGTGACCCCGGCGCTCGCCGCGCTCAATGCCGGCCAGGTGCCGGCATCGATCGTCATCATGCTCTTCGCGCGCAAACTGACCGGCAACCGCACGGTGTTCATCGTCTCACCGCTGGTCGCGCTGGCGGGGATCGCCGCATTCTTGTCCCCGCTGCCGGAGATCACTGTCGGCGCCGCGGGATTGGTCGGCTTTTGCGCCGGGATGCAGCTCACCCTGTCGCTCGCGCTGCCGCCGCATTTAGCGACGACCGATGACGTGCACCATTTGTCGGCCGGGATGTTCGCGGTCGGCTATTTTGTGTCGTTCCTGATCCCGCCGCTTGGGGGCGCGATCTGGGACGCAACCCACGTCCCGGCGAGCGCGTTCCTCGCAGCCGGGCTGAGCACGGTACTGGTTGTCGCTGCGGCGCTGACGATGCGCTCGCTCAGAACTGCACCCGCTGGGTCAACGCACCGTCGATGATCAGGTTTGTGCCGGTGATAAAGCTGGCGCGCGCGCTGGCGAGGAACACGACCGCGTCGGCGACCTCTTGAGGGGTCCCCATGCGCCCGGTGGGATTGCGCGCGAGCATCGACTTGAACATCTCCGGGTTGCGTTCCTCGACGATGTTCCAAACGCCGCCCTTGAAATAGACGTTGCCGGGCGAGACCAAATTGGCGCGCACGTTTTTGGCCGCGAGATTGCGCGCGAGCCCCTTGATGTAGGGGATAAGCGCCGCCTTGACCGCGGCGTAGGAGCGGGTCGGCCCGTAAATCTCGGCCATCGCCGTGCTGCCGACAGCGACGATCGCTCCGGCCCCGGACTTTTCGAGATGGGGCAGCGCCGCCTCGCAGCCGAACACCGTCGCCATCACGTCGATCTCAAAGCCCTTGCGCCAGGATTCTTCGTCCATGCCCTGCGCCAGCGCACTGACATTGGCGACAAAGATGTCGATGCCGCCGAGCGCCGCCGCGGCCTCGCCGACCCAATTCTTCAGCGCCGGAATGTCGCTGACGTCGACCGCGCCGCCCCAGGCCTTAACGCCCTTCTTTTCAAGCGCTGCGACCGTTTCGGCGAGCGGCCCGGCGCCGCGCGCGCAGAGCGCGACGTTGCAACCCTCATCAGCAAGCTGCTCGGCAACGGCACGGCCGATGCCGCGCGTGCCGCCGGTGACCAGAGCCCGTTTCCCCTTCAACCCGAGATCCATCGTTGCTGCATCCCATTTAAGTCAGGCCCCGGCGGGCCGGGGCTGATGTAGACTACAAAGCTGCGGCCAAGCCAACAACCGGCCGCGCGCGGGAACCGCCAGCAGACGTTTCGAGCCCATGCCTCCTTCCGAGCGGGCCGGCACCGCGCCGGCAACAGCGGCGGTTTTGCCGGCCGCCGCCTCCGGTCGCGGCAAGGCGTGGCTGTTCGCCCTCCCCGATTTCCGCCGGCTGTGGCTGATCGGTCTCGTCGTCTTTGCGGTGCGCTGGCTCGAGATGCTGGTGGTCGGCGTCTTTGTCTACGAGCGCACCGGCTCGGCGTTTCAGGTCGCGCTGATGACCCTTCTGCGCATGGCGCCGATGGTCATATTCGGGCCGCTGATCGGCGCCTATGTAGAGCGAATGGAACGGCGGTACGCGCAGGTTTTTGTCAGCCTGTCGATGCTGGCGACGGCGATCGCGGTCGCCGGGTTGGCCTATGCCGGACGGCTCGAGGTCTGGCACCTGGGGCTCGCCGCTTTCTGCAACGGGATTGCCTGGGCCGCCGACAACCCGGTGCGGCGGGTGATGATCGGCGAAGTCGTCGGCCCAGAGCGCATGGGATCGGCGATGGCGGTCGATGTCGGCGCCAACAATGCCAGCCAGATGCTTGGGCCGATGATCGGCGGTCTGGTGCTCTCGAACTTCGGCATCGCGGGCGCCTTCACGATCAGCGTGACATGTTACGCCGTCGCGGTGATCTCGGCGCTGCGCCTGCGGCACCACAACAATGTCGCGCCGGTCGCCGGCGGCGCGGTGCTCGGCCCGATCATCGAGGGGCTGCTCCTGGCGCGGCGCGACAAGCGACTTGTCGGCGTGCTGACGATCACGGTCACCTACAACATCTTTGGCTGGCCGTTCACCAGCTTGATCCCGGTCATCGGCCAGGACAGCCTGCACCTCGCGCCGGGCGGTATCGGCACTCTCGCCAGCATGACCGGCGTCGGCTCGTTTTTCGGCGCCGTGGCGATCGCCCTATGGGCGCGGCACCGGCATTTCACCCGGCTCTTTGTCGGCGCGGTATTGAGCTACCTGACCGTGATGATGGCCGTCGCGCTGGCGCCGGAGGCGTTCCTTGCTGGCGCTGCCCTGCTGGCGACCGGTCTGGCCAATTCGGGTTTCAGCGTCATGCAGGCGACGCTTATCTATCTCGCCGCGCCGGCGGAGATGCGCAGCCGACTCTACGGCGTGCTGTCGCTGTGCATCGGCTCGGGGCTGATCGGCTTTATGAATATCGGGCTCATGGCGGAGTGGATCGGCGCCACCCACGCGACGGTCGTCAGCGGCATCGAAGGGTTGGCGGTCATGGCGCTCACCTGGCGCTGGTGGCGGCAGATCGGCAGCGCGGGCTAGAATAGCCAGGGTCGACAAAGACGCCGAGGCAGGGCGGCAGTATGGCAGGGCTGAAATTCCGTAATCCCTGGTTTGTCGTCGGCGGCGCGGTCGCCGGGCTGATGGTCAGCAACGGGCCGGTGTTGACCTTTACCTTTGGGATCTTCCTCAAGCCCTTGACCGCGGATATGGGCTGGAACCGGGGCGAAACTGCGTTCGCTCTGTCGATCGGCGGGGTCACGGCGTCGCTCCTAGTGCCGATCCTGGGTCGGATGATGGACCGCTGGGGCATCCGCCGCGTCGCGCTGCCCGGGCTCGTCATCTTTGCCGGAACCCTCGCCGCGGTCGGCCTCAGCCCACATTCATTCCTGATTTTTACGCTGATCTTCACCCTTGCCCAGACGGCCGGCGCTATCCAGACGCCGATCGCCTATGCCAAGGCGATCGCGGCCTGGTTTGACCGCCGCCGCGGGCTCGCGCTCGGTATCGCGATGTCGGGAATCGGGATGGGCGGGTTCGCGATGCCGCTATTCGCCGAATTCCTGATCCGGCATTTCGGCTGGCGCGCCGCCTACGCTGGACTCGGCGCGGTGAGCCTCGCCCTGTCGTTTCCGGCGATGGCTCTCTTCATCCGCGAGCCCGAGGCGGGCGAAGGTGAGATCCGCGCCTCGCGACGCGCCGCTGCGCTGCCTGGCCTCACATCGCGCGAGGCGCTCACCCAGGCGCGGTTTTGGCGGCTTGGAGTCGCGTTTTTCCTTGTCGCCGTCGCGTTGGCCGGCACGGTCGGGCATGTCGTGCCGCTGTTGACCGATCGCGGCGTAACCCCTGAGGCCGCCGCCGCGGCCTTTGGTGCGTTCGGCCTATCGACGATGACTGGGCGGTTCGTCGGCGGGTTTCTTGTCGACCGGATTTTTGCGCCTTATATCGCCGCCGCATTCTTTCTCGCGCCGATCGCCGGGTTTCTGCTCCTCGCCACAGCGACCGGCCCGCTTCCCGCGGTCGGCGTTGCGCTGATGGGGCTCGGTCAGGGCACCGAAATCGACCTGATCGCCTTTCTCGTCAGCCGCTATTTCGGACAGAAGAGCTTTGGTCAGCTTTACGGCTGGCTGTTCATGATGTTCTTGCTCGGCGCGACGCTAGGGCGGTTTCTCGGCGGGGTGGTCTATGACCTCGCCCGGTCCTATACGCCGTTCCTGGTGGGCAATGCCGCCGCGCTCGTGATCGCGGTCGCACTCATTATCCGACTCGGGCCCTATGCTTATCCGATCGAGCGCGAGCCTGCATCCGAGGCCATCGGCGAGGCCGTCGCCGAATAGCTATTCCACCCGCGCGCCGTAACGATGGACGTGGTAGGCCATTCGCGCAAGGCCGGGACAAAAGCTGCCGACAACCGGCTCCAGCGCCGCGTAGAGCTTGCGGTTGTCGGCATTGGCGGCATGGAGTCGCTCGCGCGCGGCTTCGGCACGCTGGCGCAATTTGGCGAGGTCGATCCCGACAGGCTTGCGGTTCCGCACCACCAGCCTGCCGCCGATCATCACGCTGTCGACGGCATTGCCGTCCTCGGCGTGGACGAGTTGGTTGACCGGGTCGTTGAGCGGCAGCCAGTTCGGGTGGTCGAGGTCGAGCAGCACCAAATCGGCCTTCCAACCCGGCGCGATCCGTCCGATCCGGTCGCCGAAGCCGAGCGCGCGGGCGCTGCCCTCGGTCGCCGCCAGCGCCGCTTCGCGGGTCGTCAGCCAGCGTTGCCATTCCGGCCCCTGGACCTTCGAGACGAACGAGGCCAGACGCATCGCCTCGTACATGTTCTGATTGTCGGCGCAGGTTGCGCCATCGGTGCCGATTCCGAGATTGACGTGGCGTTCCAGCATTGTCCGCGTGTCCGCGAGGCCACTGCCGATCCGCATGTTGCTACCGGGATTGTGAGCGACCGAGGCGCCATGGTCACCGAGCCGCGTCATATCGTCAGGGTCGAGCCACACACCGTGGGCGACGGTGAAATGCGGCCCCAAAACGCCGAGCGCGTCGAGATGCGCGGTTTGCGTCCTGCCGTAGACCTTGAGGCTCGCCACCGCCTGCACCTTCGATTCGGCGACATGGCTATGCAAGCCGACATCGAAATCGCGCGCGATGCCGGCACAGCCGAGGATGAACTCGTCGGAACAATGATGCGGAATGGTCGGCGCGACGGCCGGACGCACTAGGTCGCGGTCGATGCTCCACGCGCCGAACCCACCACGGATTGCCCCCAGCGTCTCGTCGCGCGGCGCCAGACGCAGCGCCTGGACCCGTTCGCGCAAGATTGGCGGCAGCGCCTCGGCAAGGCCGGGGATCGCCTCGAAAAAGGTGCGATCGGCGACCATCGGGGCAATGACCGCGCGCAGGCCGAGCTCGGCATAGGCCGAAGCGACTGCAGCCATCCCGTCGCGCGTCGGCACGGGCCACTCGAAGAACAGGTCATAGCAGGCGGTGCAGCCCTTCAGCATCATCTCGACCGCGCCGATTTGCGCCGATAGCCGCAAATCGTCGAGCCCGCGATATCCGGTCAGCATCGGCGCCGCGGTAAGCAGCAATTCGAGCGGCCAGCGGTCGCCCATCCCCTTGCCGAGATTGCCGTGCGAATGGGTATGCGCGTTGACCAGACCGGGGTGGATCAACCGGTTGGTCGCGTCGATCTCTGTGGCCGCGGCGGGCGGCATGAGATCGGGCGGGCGCAACTCGCGGATCGTGTCGTCCTCGATAAGGATGTCGGCGTGATCGGCAGTCCCGGCCGCGATGTCGAGGACGCGCCCGCCGCGCACGATCGTATAAGCCATCGCCTCAGCTCCCTCTGCGAGGATGACCGAGCGAGCCTAGACGGATTTCGTGCGCCGCGAAATGTCGCGGCGATCGGGAGCGCTACTCGCGGCCGTTATCCCTGGCGCAGTGCGCATCACGCCACTTGCCGTCGTGAACGTAGCCCGCCGGCTCCCAATGGGTCCCCGGCGGACAACCCTGGGCAGCCGGCGGATTTTGCGATGATAGCGGGGGCGGTGGCGGATTGTTGGGCGTTTGCGCCAGCGCCGGGGTTATTCCGACAAGAAACAAGAGGAGCGTCCTGGCGATCATTCCGGCCTCCCTTGGGGCGGGCCCTAAAGAACGACTAATGCTCGGTTGGTGGAGCTGAGGGGGATCGAACCCCTGACCTCGGCATTGCGAACGCCGCGCTCTCCCAGCTGAGCTACAGCCCCGATCGATCGACCGATTCGCCCAAACGACGTCGCTGGTGCGGCGTTGGGCGGGCGGAATATGGGGAAGGGGCCGGAGCCTGTCAAGCGCGCCCCCCGGCGCCGCGCGAGCCATTGACTTACCGGCGGAAATGCTCGGAAATCATCATTCTGCCCGGTGGGCCGTTCGACTTGCGGATCGACCGCCCTGCGGCTACCGTCGCGCGAATATCCTCACCCGACGGATCGCTAAATGCACGCCATACTCTGGTTAATCGACGAGCTACTGTGGATCTATATCCTTTTGTTGATTGCCCAGGCGATCCTCTCCTGGCTGCTCGCCTTCGGCGTCATCAACCGCTACAACCGCGGCGTTTCGGTGATCGGCGATTTCCTCTACCGAGTGACCGAGCCGGCGCTTCGCCCGATTCGCAGGATGTTGCCGAATTTCGGCGGCATCGACATCTCGCCGGTTGTGCTGATCCTCATCCTCTATTTCGTCCGCGTGCTGATCGACGAAGATATCGCCCCCTACCTGCTCGGTTACGTTCCTTGAACCGGCGGCATTGTGCGGGGCAAAGCCTCGCGACAATGATTATTTCCGGTTCTGTCGCGCCGCGAGACGCAGGCGCAGCGCGTTAAGCTTGATAAACCCCTCCGCGTCGCGCTGATCGTAAACCGCGTCCTCCTCAAAGGTCACGTGCGCCTGGCTGTAGAGGCTGTGGGGCGATTGGCGGCCGACCACCCGCACCGCGCCCTTGTAGAGCTTGAGGCGCACGCGGCCATCGACCTTGGCCTGGCTCTTGTCAATCAGCGCCTGCAGCATCTCGCGCTCGGGGGAGAACCAGAAGCCGAAATAGATGAGCTCGGCATAGCGCGGCATCAGCTCGTCCTTGAGATGCATCGCGCCGCGATCGAGGCAGAGGCTTTCGATGCCGCGATGCGCCGCCTGCAGGATCGTGCCGCCCGGCGTCTCGTAGACACCGCGAGACTTCATGCCGACAAAGCGGTTCTCGACCAGGTCCAGCCGGCCGATACCGTGCGCGCCACCCAGTTCGTTAAGCCGGGTCAGAAGCGCTGCGGGCGACAACATCTCGCCATCGACCGCGACGGGATCGCCGCGCACGAAGTCGATCTCGACATATTGCGGCTTGTCGGGCGCCTTTTCCGGCGCGACGGTGCGGCTGTAGACGTATTCCTCGGGCTCGGACCATGGGTCCTCGAGCACCTTTCCCTCTGCCGAGATATGCAGGAGGTTGGCGTCGACGGAAAATGGCGCCTCGCCTCGCTTGTCCTTGGCGATCGGAATTTGATGCTTTTCAGCGTAGTCGAGCAGGCTGCTGCGCGAGCCCAAATTCCACACGCGCCACGGCGCGATGACCTTGATGTCGGGCTGCAGCGCGTAATAACTGAGTTCGAAGCGCACCTGGTCGTTGCCCTTGCCGGTCGCACCGTGCGCCACCGCGTCGGCACCGGTCTCGCGCGCGATTTCGATCTGACGTTTGGCAATCAGCGGCCGGGCGATCGATGTGCCGAGCATGTATTGCCCCTCGTAGAGCGCGTTGGCGCGAAACATCGGAAACACGAAGTCGCGGACGAACTCCTCGCGCAGATCGTCGATGTAGATTTGCCGCACGCCGAGCTGCTCGGCCTTTTTGCGCGCGGGTTCCAGCTCTTCGCCCTGGCCGAGATCGGCGGTAAAGGTCACGAGCTCGCAGCGATAGGTCTCTTGCAGCCACTTCAAGATGACCGAGGTGTCGAGCCCGCCCGAGTAGGCGAGTACGACTTTCCTCACCGCGCCCGGTTGTGCCGTTTCAACCATTGATTTTCCCTGCCAAATGCCGCAACAACGCTTTGCGCGATTTGCGGAGGATCAAACATATGCGCACGCTGTTTCGCACAGCTTTGTTCGTCTCGGCAATGGCGGTCGGCGCATCGGCCCTCGCCCAAGTCTCCACCCGCTTCGACGGCACTTATACAAAGGTCTCGGGCGCGCCTATCGGCGGCGCGGCAGCACAAAGCTGTCCGCCGGTCGGTACGCCTAAAGTGGTCATCGCCCGGGGCATCGGACACGTCATCTGGGGCGATAGCGGCGTGTTCAGCGGCTGGGTCGATCCGCATGGCATGATGACGCTGCAGGCGGCGAACGGCCTGCATATCGACGCGCAGATCGAAACCGGCGGGGCGATCAAAGCGGTCGTGAGACTCCCGGCCTGCAGCTACGCGATGGTATGGCAGAAAAAGCCTTAGGCCACGGCGACGATGCGCTCGCCGCGACGCATCTTGACGCTTGCCGACTTGAGCTGGCCGCAGGCGGCGAGAATATCGCGGCCGCGCGGGGTGCGCACCGGCGCCGAATAGCCGGCGGCGAAGACGATGTCGGAAAACATGGCGATCGCCGTGTCGGTCGAGCATTCGTAGGGCGCGCCCGGCCATGGGTTGAACGGGATCAGGTTCACCTTTGCCGGGATGCCTTTGAGCAGCCGCACGAGCTCCCGCGCTTCGGCTGGGCTGTCGTTGACGCCCTTGAGCATCACGTACTCGAAGGTAATGCGACGCGCATTGCTTGACCCTGGGTAGGTTCGGCAAGCATCGAGCAGTTCGGCGAGCGGATATTTCTTGTTCAGCGGCACCAGCACATCGCGCAGTTCATCGCTGACCGCATGCAGCGAAATCGCCAAATTGACCCCAAGCTCGCTCCCGCAACGCGCGATCATCGGCACGACCCCGGCGGTCGACAGCGTGATCTTGCGGCGCGAGATCGCCAACCCTTCCGGGTCCATGGCGATCTTCATGGCCGCGGCGACGTTGTCGAAATTGTAGAGCGGCTCGCCCATCCCCATCAGCACGATATTGGTGAGCTGCCGCTCCTCCTTGGGCGACGGCCACTCACCCAGCGCATCGCGCCCCACCATCACCTGGCCGACGATTTCCACCGCACTGAGATTGCGCACCAGACGCTGCGTTCCGGTGTGGCAGAAACGGCAGGTCAGGGTGCAGCCGACCTGCGACGAAACGCACAGCGTACCGCGATCTTCCTCCGGGATGTGAACGGTCTCGGCCTCGTTCCCGTCGGTGAAGCGGAGCAGCCATTTGCGGGTGCCGTCCCGCGATTGCTGAGCCACCGCCACTTCGGGCCGCCATAGCACGAACCGCTCCGCCAACTGCTCGCGAAAGCCTTTCGCCAGATTGGTCATCACCGAAAAATCGGTGACGCCGCGATGGTAAATCCAATGCCATAGCTGTCGCGCGCGAAACGGCTCGGCACCGAGCGCAGTCAGTTCCGCAGCAAGTTCAGCCCGGCCGAGGCCGGCTAAGTTCATTTTATCAATATCGATAGCCATGTTAGCGCTTGACGCCGCAAGCCTTGTCGATCAGCGCCAAGGCCTTGGAAAAGCCTGCCAATGAATAGGTGTCGACGGTCGGGTGGCCCTTGACCGGCGTGCCTTTGACGATGGCTTCCTTTTCTTTCGCGAGCGTCACGACGATCGTCTTGTCGAGTTCGGAAGTGCGCGCCCAGGCCGTATCGTCCTTGGCAAAGAGCGGGAACTTATTGCGGCCGATCTCGACGGTGACATCGTCATTCTCATTAAGCGGATAGCCTTCGTCGAAGCTAACAACGTTGCTCACATTGTCGGCGGTGCGGTGCGTCACCATCGCCATCGCGCCCGTACGCTTCACACCGGCGGGTTCGCTCTTTTCGGGCTCGCCGATCAGATAGCACACCTTGCCCGTCTTGTTCTGGGCGACAAAGGCGCTCCACGAGTCCGCCCCGCCGAGCGGCTTGGCGACGCCGGGATCGGCATTCGCCGCAGTCGCGGCGGGCGACGCGGGTTTGGCGGCCGGCTTTTTTGCCGCGAAAGTCGCCATCGGCTGCTGCACGACCAGCAAAATCGCGCCGAGGAACAGCAAGCGGTTATTGATCATGGCGCAAAGATAGTCGCGGTCGTGCGGCATTGCCACAGGGCCAAATGTCCCGACGCCGGCACTCCCCAGGCGGCGCAAAAGCGGGCACAATGGCGTTCGCGATGAGCGAGATCACGATCCGCGCCGCCCGGTTCGATGATGCCGGCCTGATCGCCCGGCTCGATGTCGAGACCTGGCAGGCGACCTATGCCGGAATTCTCGGCACGCCCTACCTCGCCGGCATGTCGTCGGCACGGCGCGAGATCGGCTGGGCCAACCTCATCCGGCGCGACGCGCCGAGCGTGCGCGTCGCGATCGGCAAGGACGGCACCGTCGTCGGCTTTGGCAGCTGCGGTGGGAGCCGCGGCGAACCCGCATTCGACGCGGAAGTATTCACGCTCTATGTCGCGCCCGACTGGCAGAACCAGGGCATCGGCCGGCTGCTATTGCAGGCGATGTTTCGCCGGCTCGTCGAGCAAGGCTATCGCGCCGCGATCATCTGGGTGCTGAGTGAGAACCCGGCACGCTTCTTTTACCAGCGGCTCGGCGGCAAGGAAGTGCGGCGGAAGCTGTTGCCATTCAATGGTGCGCTAGTGGCGGCGTCTGGCTATGGCTGGCCCGATCTGTGGGGCTACCTCGCCGCAAATACCCGCGCCGCCGGCGAGCCTGAGGCTTAGCCTTCACCGAAAATGAGCTGGCGGCGGTCCGGCGAGCGCGTCGGCATCGCCACCCTCCTGCCAATGCCCGCTTTTTTTCAGCGCGGCAGCGACCTCAGGTGGCATGTATTTCTCGTCGTGCTTGGCAAGGATCGTGTTTGCAATGAAAACGCCGTGCTCGACGCGGCCCTCGGCAACGACCCCCTGCCCCTCGCGAAAAAGGTCGGGAAGAATGCCGACATAGCGAACGGCAATGTCGGTCTTCCCGTCGGTGACGCGAAACGAGACTTCCTCACCGTCCCGGTGAGCGACGCTTTGGGTTTCGACGAGGCCGCCGATGCGGATCCGTCCGCCCGCCAGGGTCGGCTTCGCGGCGAGCTCGGTCGGGCTATAGAAGAAGACGAGGTTGTCGCGGAATGCCGCCAGCACCATCGCGGTTGCGCCGCCCAGCGCGACCAGGCCGACGACCAGAATCGCCAGGCGCTTTTTTTTCCGGCTCGTCATCGCTCGCGCGGCGCGCGCTGTATTCGGTTAAGATCGCGAATGCTGGCGCGATAGCGACGCCAGGACTGCGCCGCGATGCCGCCCAGCACGACCAGCGCGACGACATAGGCCGGCCAGACAAAGACCGCGTAGCCGCCCATCTGCGCCCAGCTCTGCAAGCCGCTCATCTCAGCACCGGCGTCGCATCGGGCGGGGGAGCCTCGGCGGCCCGCGCCGGTGCCGCGAGCCGAAGGGCACGCGCCTTGGCCTCGTTGAGCGCGGTGCGCATGCGGACGAGCAACAGGGTCTTGAACAGCAACAGATAGCCGAGCACCATGATCATCAGCGGCCATAGCATCGACGGGTCGATTGTCGGTCCGCCCATGCGAAACACGCTGTCAGCCTGGTGCAGCGTGTTCCACCAATCGACCGAAAACTTGATGATCGGCAGGTTGACGACCCCGACTAGCGCCAGCACCGAGCCGGCGCGCGCGCCGCGGCCCATGTCGTCGAACGCGTTTACCAGAGCGATATAACCAAGATAGAGGAAGAACAGCACGAGCACCGAGGTCATCCGCGCGTCCCACGCCCACCAGGTGCCCCACATCGGCCTACCCCAGAGCGACCCCGTGACCAGACATACCAAGGTGAAGGCCGCGCCGAGCGGCGCCGCCGCCTGAGCGGCGATCTCGGCCAGCGGATGTCGCCACACCAGCGCGACCCCGCTCGCCACCGCGACGACGAGATAGGCAAACAGCCCCATCCATGCCGCCGGGACATGCACGAACATGATCCTGACGCTCTCGCCTTGCTGGTAATCGGGCGGCGCGACGAAGAGGGCGAGATACAGTCCAAGCGCCAGCACCGCGACAGTCGCGAGGCCGAGCGGCGGCAGCATGACGCCGCTGATCCTCATGAAGCGCGCCGGGTTGGCGAGGTAGGTCAGCATGTCGGGCCAGTCTACCCCAAAACACTTTAATCAAGTGCTTGCCGCAATGCCGCGGCGGCGGCGATCGGCGCCAGCGGCAGGGCACCGAGGCTCAACGCGGCGAGAAGCAGCAAATGGGGACGTGCGCCGCCGCCGACAATTCCCGCCTCTACCGCACCTGCGCCGAAGATCAACACCGGCAGGTAAAGCGGCAACACGATCAATGATGACAGCACGCCCGGACGGCGTGCGCCTAGGGTCAGCGCCGCCGCGATCGCGCCCAGCAGGCTGAGCGCCGGAGTGCCGAGCAGAAGCCCGAGCGCCAGCAACGCGATCGATGCCCCGTCCAGATCGACCAGCAGACCCAGGAACGGGCTCATGAGCACCAGCGGCAAGCCAGTGGTCGCCCAATGCGCGGCGCATTTGGCGATCACGGCTCCTTCGAGCGGCATCGCCGACAAGGCCAGCAGGTCGAGCCCGCCATCGGCGTAATCGGCGGCAAACAGACGATCGAGGCTCAACACGGCGCTGAGCAGCGCGGCGACCCAGATAATGCCGGCGCCGATGCGCCGCAGGATCTCGGCCTCCGGCCCGACACCCAACGGAAACAGCACGACTGCGAGCACGAAGAAGCCGAGCGCTAGGCCAATTTCGCCGCCCTGACGAAACGCCAGCTGCAGCTCGCGGCGAAACAGGTGGAGATACCGTGTCATTCTTCGACGGTGAGCGGATCGACCGGCGGCGCGGCGAAGTCCTCAAGCACCAAAACTTGGGCGTCCGCCAAGGCCAGCGGCTGATGCGTCGCGATCGCGACCCTGCCGCCACCGGCGCGATGCGTCTCGATCGCCGCGACCAATCGCTGCTCGCCGTCGGCGTCAAGCGACGCGGTGGGCTCGTCGAGGAGCCACAATGATGCCGGCGATGCAAGCAGCCGGGCCAAGGCCAGGCGGCGTCTTTGTCCCGCCGACAGCCAGCGGCATGGCCAATCGGCGATGGCGTCGAGCGCGAAGGCGGCAAGAGCGGCGTCAACGCCAGACGCGGGAAAACCTCGCGTCCCGGCCCAAAACGCCAAGGTGTCGCGGACGCCTAGCGCCGGCTTGATCGCGTCAAGATGCCCGACGTAGTGAAGGCTGGCGCGATAGCGCGCGAGATCATCGCCGACGGGAGTGCCGCCCCAGACGATGCCGCCTGCTTCGGGCATCAGCAGCGTCGCGAGCAGACGCAGCAAACTTGACTTGCCGCTGCCGTTGGCGCCGGTCAGCAAGAGGGCGCCGCCCGATGGCAGTGCGCAGCTCAATCTGCTGAAGACGAGCCGCTCGCCGCGCCGGCAGGAAAGGCCGGCGGCGACCAAATCGCCGGCACCGATACCGTTCATCGCCCGGCGCCGGCAAAAAAAGGCGGCTCCGGAGGGGGAAATCCGGAGCCGCGTGGCTCCCGCCCGAACGAATCGGCCGGATGCGAGGTTTGGGGGACAAACCTGTAAGGACCTGCCTTACGCGCGCGACATTGCGCGGCGATTGCGACGACGCCTTGAACAAATTGGGGCGATTTGATGGCTTGTCGGAAGCGGGGCAATGTCGCTGATCGCCCGTCGGTGTCGTGGTCCGCAGAATTGTGTACACCGCCGTGAGCCGCGATGCCAGATGCCGACATGCATCTGCAACCAAGAAAAACCCGCCGGTTTTTGGCCGGCGGGTTTCTCGTAAGCCGCTCGGGTGAGCCGATGGGCTAGAAGCGGAACGCCAGCTTGCTGATCAGCATGTTCATCGTGCCGGTGCTGTTGTTCAGCACGGTGCGCTGCGCCCAGGTGTATTCGAGGCCGATATCGACAAACGACACCGGGTTCCAGATCAGGTTGGCGTGCGCGTTGATCAACTCCTTGTTGATCGAGGCCGCCTGGCCCGCGCCGACCAGCGCGATCGGGATGCCGTAATGCGCGTTGAAGCCGCCATTGAGGTTGCTGCGCAGATTGTCGGCCCACCAATGCTGATAGCCGAGCTCGGCGCCCATCTCCTGGGTCGGCTTGAAGATGATCGCCGCCGCGGACGCTGCCGAGGTCGGCCCGTTGAACCCGCCATAGGTGCCGGTGGTCGGCGAGGTCGAGGGCAGACCGTAATT
>DATJSH010000223.1:0-6158 GCA_035504235.1 Allostellaceae bacterium
CTCCGCGACGGTGCGGATCCCCAACAGCACCTCACCGACCGCGCCCGACATTGCCCGAACCTCGTATTTCCCAAGCTATTAGAATCGCACAAAACTCTTTCTTACACCAGCAACTTCACTGCGTTTGGTTGATAAACGCCATTCACGTTAAGCGGACAGACCGAGAACATTCGGCGGCATGGGGATGGCCATAAGGGAGGCAGCATAGCCCGATAAGTACGACCGGATTGGATTATGGGAGGACGGTCCGCGATCCAAAGCTTGAATTATGCACCCGAAGGCAGCGGATGCCGCAAGCCGACTTTCGCCGCTAAAGGAACACAGTAAACGCTGGGGATGCGACGGCGTCGGACAGCATACGAAAATTGGCGAAACGCTGTTGCTGCTACTGGCATGCTCCGTCGCTCGTTGCTAGCCGCCGGCGCGGCATTCCTGTCGGCCCCCGCACTGCCGCGGCTCACCCTCGCCGCGGCGGAGCCGGCATCTTTCGACCGCTACATCCTGCATGTGCTGGACCGCTTGGCGTTTGGCGCCAGTACGGCCGATGCGACCCTCGTTAAGGAAATCGGCGTCGAGCGTTATATCGCCGAGCAGCTCAACCCGGAGGCGCTTGGTGAGCCCCCCGCACTGACGCAAAACCTTGCCGAGTTGGCCACCCAAAAGCTCGATCCGGTGCAGTTGTGGCGGGAATACGGGCCGCCGCGGCTCTTCCAGGCACAGCCGGCGGCGGCGACTCCCGAAGAGGAGGCTGCGTGGCGGCAGCGCGCCCGCATCATTCAGGACGAGGCGAGCGCCGCTCGCGTCTGGCGCGCGCTCTACAGCCCGCGCCAGTTGCAGGAGGTAATGGTCGATTTCTGGTTCAACCATTTCAATGTCTACGCCAACAAGGGCCTCGATCATCTGTGGCTCGGCGCCTACGAGAACGAGGCAATCCGGCCGCATGCGCTGGGGCGATTCCGCGATCTGCTCGGCGCGACCGCGCATCATCCGGCGATGCTGTTCTATCTGGACAATTTCCAGAACAGCGCGCCGGGCACCAGAGGGCCAGGCGGCCGCGAACTCGGCATCAACGAGAATTACGCCCGCGAATTGATGGAATTGCACACGCTCGGCGTCGATGGCGGCTACATCCAGGCCGATGTCGTGGCGCTGGCGCACATTCTGACCGGCTGGAGCATGGTGCGGCCGCGGTTTCTGCCTCCGTCCGGTAACGGCTTCGCGTTCTACCCGGAGCGCCACGACAAGGGGGCAAAGACCTTTCTCGGCCGCAACATCCCGGTCGGCGGCGAAGAGGAAGGTGAGACCGCGCTCGACATGCTGTCCAAAAGCCCGGCGACGGCGATGCACGTCGCCTCGAAGCTGGTGCAATATTTTGTCGCCGACACACCGCCGCCGGCACTGGTTGAGCGGGTCGCGGCGCGCTTCCGCGAGACCGACGGCGATATCCGCGCTGTTTTGACGGCGCTGTTCGCCAGCGCTGAATTCCGCGACAGCGCCGGGCGCAAATTCAAATCCCCCTACCGCTATGTCTTGTCGGCGGTGCGCGCCGCCGGCGTGCCGGTCAATAATGTGCAACCGCTGCTGAATCAGATGGCGCGGGAGGGACAGCCGCTTTACGGCTGCGCTACGCCGGACGGCTGGAAGGACACCAAAGACGCCTGGCTCAGCCCTGACGCGACCACGCTGCGTGTCAGCTTTGCGGCCGCACTCAGCGCCGGGCAGCTGCCATTGCGTGACGCGCCGCCGGACCCGGACAAGCCGGTCATCGAGGCGTCGGCACCGGCACCCGAGCCGGTCGATGCCGGCGCGCTCGAAAAACTGCTGCAGCCAATCCTGACCGAGCGGACGCGCAGTGCTGTGGCCGAGGCGTCGGCCGGGTTGCGCGCCGGGCTGATCCTCGGCGGTCCTGATTTCATGTGGCGATAGGTGGCGCGATGCAACGACGCGATTTTCTCCGCCTCTCCTCCAGCGCCGCTCTGCTGCCGCTCGGCCGCGGCGCCTGGGCGGCAACTGCTTCGGGCGGACCGCCGAGCGGGCCACAACGTCTGATCGTCGTGATGCTGCGCGGCGCGGTCGATGGGCTCAACGTCGTCGTGCCCTATGGCGACGGCGCGTACTACAGCGCGCGGCCAACGATCGCGGTTACCAAGCCGGGCAGCAGGAGCGATGCAGTCGCTCTCGACGGCTATTTCGCGCTGCACCCGGCATTGGGCTCGTTGAAGCCGCTATGGGAGGCGAAGCAGTTGGCGTTTGTCCATGCCGTCGGTTCGCCCGACCCGACCCGGTCGCATTTCGACGCGCAGCTCTTTATCGAAAACGGTACGCCGGGCCGCCGCGTCAGCGCCGACGGCTGGATGAACCGGCTGCTCGCTGCGATGCCCGGCGTCGCGATGCCGGGCGGCGCCCCCAACCTAACTGCGGCGCTGGCGATCGGCCCGACCTTGCCGCAGATCCTCAAAGGCAAACTGCCGGTCGCCAATTTACCGATGGGACCGAACGCAACCAACCCGATGCCGATCGACAAGCCGGAAGTTGCCGCTGCGTTCGATCGGGTCTACGGCGACGACGAGATCGGCCGCGCCTACCGCCAGGGCCGCGCGGAGCGCACCGAGTTGATCGCCAACATGACCGGTGCGGAGATGGACCCGACCGCCTCGGCCGGCGCGCCATTGCCCAATGCCTTGCCGGCGCAGGCGACGCGGTTGTCCGGCCTCCTGGTGCGCGACCGCAACATCCGCCTGGCCTTTATCGCGCTGGGCGGGTGGGACACGCATGTCCGCCAGGGCGGCGACAAAGGCCAGCTCGCCGACCGGCTGCGTCCGCTCGGTGACGGGTTGGCGGCCCTGGCGAAAGGACTGGGGCCGGACTGGAGCGACACGGTCGTTGTCGTCGTGTCGGAATTCGGCCGCACCGTGCACGAAAACGGCAATGGCGGCACCGACCACGGCCACGGCAATATAATGTGGGTGCTTGGTGGCGGCGTGCGCGGTGGCAAGGTCTACGGCGACTGGCCCGGCCTCGCCCAGACGGCGCTTTACGAAGGCCGCGACCTCGCGATCACCACGGATTACCGCACCGTCTTTGCCGCCGTTGCCGCGCGCCATCTGCGCCTGCCAGACAAGGCCTTAGCACAGATTTTCCCAGATTTCGCGCCGGTGCATACGGGTGTGGACCAGCTCGTCGCCTGACCCCATTTCGCCTCAAAACGCCGACGAGGGTGAGGTGCTGTAGGTCTCAGGATCAGCTTCACAGCCGAGCTCGTTCCAAGCGCCACCGGCCTTCGATGCCGAGTTTCCGCCGCGATGAGGAGCGTCGATGATCCGGCGCATCCACCTTATTTCCGGATTGGTGATGCTCGCCTATGTCGCGATGCATCTAATCAATCACGCCCTCGGACTCGTGTCTTTGCAAGCGATGGAGTGGGCTCTAAGGCGGATCGTTAAGCCGATCTGGTCGCTGCCGCCGATGCGAGCGGCGCTCTACACAGCGATCCTGACGCACTACGCGTTAGCGCTTTGGGCGCTGTGGCGACGTCAGACTTTGCGGCTGCGCGGTAGTGAATATTTGCAGCTCGTGCTCGGTTTCGCGATCCCAATATTACTTGTCCGGCACGTTCTTGGCACCCGCGTGTCGGACAGTTTCTTCGGTACTGATCTGAGCTATTACACCGTGGAGCTGCGGCGGCTTTTCGTCGTCTCGCCTACGCGTGGGTACCTGCAACTCGTGGCTCTCGTCGTTGCGTGGGTTCACGCGATGCTCGGCCTGCATTTCTGGCTGCGTATCCGACCTTGGTATGCGCGCTATCGCGAGCTGGCTTTGAGCGTAGCATTGCTGCTGCCGGTGCTGTCACTGCTGGGGGCAATCGAGGCGGGGCGACAAGTCGTGACGCTTGCTGCCGATCCGGCCTGGCGCGTCACGGCCTTTGCCGCAATGCGGCTGGGGACGCGGGAAACCCGCGCGACGCTTGAGCAAATCGGCGACGTGCTGAACTACTTCTTCGCCGCCACGATTATCGCGGTGCTATTAGCTCGCGTCGTCCGGCGAGTCTTTCGGCGGCGCCATGGAGTCGTCAAGATCAGCTATCCCAATGGGCGCTTTGTCGATGTTGTGCGGGGGACGAGCGTACTCGAAGCCAGCCGGCTCGCACGCATTCCGCACGCGTCGATCTGCGGCGGCCGCGGCCGTTGCTCGACATGTCGCGTACGAGTGCGCGCGGCCCATCCCGGTTTGCCGCCGCCGAACGAGGACGAACGCCGCGTGCTGCGCCGAATCGGCGCGACGGATAATGTGCGGCTCGCTTGCATGTTACGGCCAACCGTCGACATCCAGGTGACGCCGCTGCTGCCGCCGCTTGCGCAGGCGCGAGACGGCGCGTCCCGGGTCGATTTTACGCAGGGCAGCGAGCAGGAGATCGCCGTCTTGTTCGCCGATATCCGCGGTTTCACGGCGCTTGCCGAGGGCAAGCTGCCCTACGACGTTGTCTTCATCCTTAACCGCTATTTTGAGGCGGTGGGTCGCGCAGTCGAGAATGCCGGCGGCCGCGTGGACAAATTTGTCGGTGACGGGATCATGGCGCTCTTTGGCGTGGCGGGCGGCATAGAGAGCGGCTGCCGGGCGGCGCTCGTTGCGGCGCGCCTTATGTCCGAGCGGCTTGTCGAGCTGAACCACTCGCTGCGCGCTGAGCTAACCGAACCGCTGCGCATTGGCATCGGTATTCATGCCGGCTCGGTCATCGTGGGCGAGATAGGCTATGGCAGCGCAACGTCGATCACCGCGATCGGCGACACTGTGAATGCGGCAAGCCGGCTCGAAAACCTGACCAAGGAGTTCGATGCCGAGCTTATAGTTTCGACCGAGGTTCTCGACCGCGCCGGCTATTCGATCCCAGGCGCCCGGCACGAAGAGATTGAGCTCCGCGGCAAGCAGGAGCGGTTCACCATCGCCGTCTTTTCGAACGCTAATGAGATGCTCGACCCGGTCGTGATAAATATCGACAACAAAACCCGTCCCTGAGAGAGAGTTTCAAGATGGACGAGTCTATGGATTACCTGGCCGGTATACGCCGGCAGAGGGTTATCATCCAGTGTCGACATTGGCTGAGCAAGAGCATAAGCCTCCCCGATGCACCCTAATCGGACCATCAAGCTGATATCGCTCGGTTCCGCTTTACGATCTCGAGGACGGTATTTTTGCTGAGCCCCAATTCGCGGCTGATCAGGCGGTAACTCCTTCCCGCAGCAACAAGTGCAAGCACTTTCGGCGCGAGCCGATCGGATTTCGGCCGCTGTCCGGCCCGACGGCCGAGGCGCTTGCCACGCGCCTTTGCGGCGGCAATGCCGGAGCGGATGCGATCCTGAATCAATTCTCGCTCAAATTCAGCGATGCCGGAGATGATCGTCGCCATCATCCGGCCATGCGGGGTCGACAAATCGAAAGTCAGGCCGTTCACCGCGATGACCGACACGCGCCAAGTTTCAAGCTCTTTCAGCGTGTGCAGGAGATCAAGGGTGCTGCGGCCCCAGCGGGAAAGCTCGGTCACCAGTACCGCATCGATCTCGCGGCGCTGAGCCAGCGCCATCACCTTCTTTCGCTCGGCGCGATCGAGCTTGGCGCCCGAGCCGGTTTCTTTAAAGACGCCGCTTACCTCATAGCCGGCGCGAATAGCGAAGGCGGTCAGATCGCGCTCCTGCCGGGCGCAGGACTGATCGGCTGACGAAACTCGGCAATAAAGGGCAGCGCGCTGTCCCCATTGAACCCCCCTCGCTTGACCGGCCGCAACCCGTTGTCTCTGTTCGAGCTCACACCGTAGCAAACAGCCTACACTCTATTTGGGACAATCCGCCATGCCGAGACGCCGTGCGTTGACGACCGCACAGCTCGATGAGCTGTTCGCCTTGCCGGGCGAGACGGTCACCCTGGTCCGATATTGGACCCTGACCGACACCGATCTTGAGGCGATTCACCAGCGACGGCGGGCTCTGTTGCAAACTTCCGGCTGTGGTGCGTGATGCTCTTGGACGAGGTCGTGGTCGCGCTCATGCGGGCCGCGAGCCGCTCACCGACCAACTGGACGGCTTCGGTCAGGCGCATGGGCCAAGACCGAAGGCGCGCTCGACCAGGCGCGCCTCGCCAACGATGTCCCGCGTCAGGTTGAAGAT
>DATJSH010000224.1:0-3790 GCA_035504235.1 Allostellaceae bacterium
AGTCCCGCGAACGCGGCGATAAAGAGGAGAACCCTGCCCCTCACCCGTCCATCGCTCCGCGATGGCCACCCTCTCCCCGGGCGCGGGTGATAAGCACAAGCGCGCTCCCTCGCCCCGCTTGCGGGGAGAGGGTCGGGGTGAGGGGCAGCGAGCGTCCCGTAAGCAGCAGTAGCGCTCATTTGCCGGCCGCCAGTTTCATCTCTCGATCGGCGCTCGCCGGCATCGCCGTCGCCTCGACAAAATGGTTCGGTGCGACCTCGAGAAGCCGCGGCGGATTGGCCGGGTTCCGGCGGAACGGCTCGGGCCAGGCACCGGGATCGGAGGCCTTGTCTTCCATCAGCTGTTCGAAATCGAGCCGGTGCGCGAGATCGGGCGCGGGCACCGCGGCGAGCAGCGCCTGGGTATAGGGATGGACGGGATTGCGGAACAATACGCCACGCCCGGCGACCTCGACGATCCGGCCCGCGCACATCACAGCGACCCGGTCGGAGATGTAATCGACCACGGCCAGGTTGTGGGAGATGAAGAGATAGGTGAGGCCTAGCTTTTCCTTAAGGTCGATGAGAAGGTTCAAGACCTGGGCCTGGATCGACACGTCGAGCGCCGAGACCGGCTCGTCGCAGATCAGTAGATCGGGGCGGAGCGCGAGGGCGCGGGCGATGCCGATGCGCTGACGCTGGCCGCCCGAGAAGCTGTGCGGGTAGCGCCGCAGATGGCGCGGGTCGAGACCGACGAGGTTGGCAAGCTCGTCGACGATCTCGCGGCGCGAGGCCGCCGTGCCGATGCCATGGATGACCAGCGGCTCGCCGATGATATCGGCGACGGTCATGCGCGGGTTCAACGAGCCAAACGGGTCCTGGAAGATGAACTGCACCTTGCGGCGGAATTGCTTCAACGCGTTGCCGTCGAGCGCGAGCACATCGCAGCTCTTGCCGCGATCGTCGAAGACGACACTGCCGCTATCGGGGATCACCGCGCGCAGCAGCATCTTCGACAGCGTGGTCTTGCCACAGCCGCTTTCGCCCACGAGCCCCAGGCACTCGCCGCGCGCGATCTTCAAACTTACGCCGTCCACCGCGACGACGCGCGTCGAGCTGGCGCCGCCGAAAATGCCCGAACGACGCAGGCCGTAACTCTTTTTGAGGTCGACACATTCGAGCAACGGCGCGCTGCCGCTCTTGGGCCAGACCTCCTTGTCGGCCATCAGATAGGGTGCGTCGCCAGCCGGGATCTCACGGATCGGCACCAGTCGCTCGCCAGGCTTCATGTCGAAGCGCGGCACCGCGCGCAGCAGCGCCTTCAGATAGGGATGCTCGGCGCGGCGGAAAATATCCTCGAGCGTTCCCGACTCCATGACCTCGCCGTGGTACATCACGACGATCTCCTCGGCGATGTTGGCGACGACGCCGAGATCGTGGGTGATGAGCAGCACCGCCATGTTCAGTTCGTGCTGCAGCTCGACAACGAGCTTCAAAATCTGCGCCTGGATCGTGACATCGAGCGCGGTCGTCGGCTCGTCGAGGATGAGGAGCGCCGGGCGGCAGACCAGCGCCATCGCGATCATCGCCCGCTGGCGCAAGCCGCCCGACAGCTCGAATGGATAGCTGCGCCAGGCGCGCGCCGGGTCGGGGAAACCGACAAGACGAAGCATGTCGACGCCCAATTCCTGCACCTCGCCCCCGGAGCAACCGCGGTGAAGGCTTAGCGCCTCGCCGACCTGGTTGCCGACGGTGTGCAGCGGCGATAATGAGCTCATCGGCTCCTGGAAAACGATCGAAATGCTGCCGCCGCGCAGCGCGCGCATGTCCGGGCCGTCGGCGGCGAGCGCAGCGAGGTCGACCGGGCCCTGTCCGTTACGCGAATCGTCGAACAGCATCTGCCCGCCGGCGATATGGCCGTTACGCGGCAAGATGCGCAGGATCGCCTGGCTGACCGTCGACTTGCCCGAGCCGGATTCGCCAACGATCGCGACCGTGGAGGCATGACCGACGCGGAACGACAGGTTCTTGACCGCGTCGATATGGCCGCCCGGCGTCGCGAAGCGCACAGACAGGTCGCGAACCTGGAGCAAATCGTTCATCACGCCGGCGGCCTGATGCCGAGCGCCTGGAGATTGGCCGCGGTCGCGTCGCTGAGCGCCACCCCGCGCTCGGCGGCGACGCGGGCGGCCTGACGCGCCAGCTGATCGAAGCCGTCGAGGCGGCTGTCGAGGCTCAGCCGGGCGCGCCCGGCGCGGAGCTGCAACTGCATCCAGCCGCTCTTGCGATCGCGCCGCGTCGAGTAATAGGCGAGCTTCACCCGGTCGAGCCCACCCCACGGAATGACCGTTCGTCTCAGGCCGGCGGCCCGCAGCCCGTTTTCGTCCATTTCGAGACTGGTGCCGTGGCGCAACGCGGTGCGGATGGCAAACGCGGCAAAGATCGCGGCGAACCCGCCGATCACCGCCGTCGTGACATCGCCGAGCGAGACGGTGGCAAGGATGAACAGGGTCGGGGCGAGCCCCGCCGCGGCACGCATGTAATCGCCGGCCATGGCCGAGGCCGGGTAGCTGAAGCGCGCCGCCTCCTGGGAGAGGTTGCTGGTAGCGTCGAGTTGGGTCATCGCATCAGCTCGCGGATATCGACCCAAAGCGCCGCCGCATGCGTGGCGACGAGCTCGCCAAGCCGGGCGATAAAATCCTCGGTCGCGTTATCCATCACCAGATGATGGGTCAGCAGCCCCACCGCAGCCAGCTTATCCCGACGCTGGGCGGCGCGGCGCTCCTCCTCCAGCGCCCCGACCAGCCGGCCGAGCGCCGGTGCGTCGCCGACAAAGCCGCGCCCCTCATGCCAATCGACGACGTCGAGATGCACATCGATGGCGGCGATCCCCCTCGAAACTCCCCGGGGCGCCGGGGTCTTGCGCGGCGCTATTTGCGAAATCGCGACAAACCCCGCTTCCTTGAGAAGCGGTACGAAACGCTCGGCGAAACGGTTCCACGGCGGCACGAACACCCCGAGCGCCCGCGACCCGAACAGCGCGCGCAGCTGCTTGCGGCCCTCGTCGAGCTCGTCAGCGACATCGACCGGATGCCGCTCGGCCGGGTATTCGCTTTTCTTGCCGCCCGGGGAGGTGGCAGCGGCGCGGTTGGCGTGGCACCAGCCGTGATGCAGCACGCTCACCTGCGGATGAAAGCCGAGCGCGGCCGCGAGACTCGGCTTCGCATCGGCAGGGATCACAGCCAGCGCCAGCGGCGCCGGGCCGGCGAGCGTGAGCAGCCGGTCGAGCGCCGGCGTCGGAACCGCGGCGTCGTCGTCGCGCCACCAAAGCTGCGCGACCAACCTCGCTTCTTCCCAGCGATCCAGTTCGTCGACCAGATCGATCCACTCGGCGCTTTTCGCCGCCGCGACGCGCGGCAGATAAGTCATCGGTCGATGATACCGCCGTAAGGGCCGGCAAAGAAGCCTTGGCGGGTGATCATTTCGTAAGCATTTCCAAGATAAGCGCCGACGAGCGGCGCGCGCCATCGAGATCGAGCGGAATTGCGGCAGGCGCAACTGAAGCGGCGCGCTCGATCGCGGCGGCGAGCGAGGCGGGGCTGAGCTCGCTCTCGCGCAGTAGCACCGCCGCGCCGCGACGGGCGAGATGTTCGGCGCGAATCAGCTGCTCCGTCTCGCGTTCGGCGGCAAACGGCACCAGCACGGCCTTCGCTTTCGCAGCAAGGATGTCCAGCACGGTGTTATAGCCCGCTTGGCTGACCGACACGTGACAGCGATGCAGCAGCGACGCAAAGTCGCGTCGGAAACGCTCG
>DATJSH010000225.1:0-8317 GCA_035504235.1 Allostellaceae bacterium
ACCGTGCCGATCACGTAGAATGTGTCGTCGACGTGAGCGACCCAGTCTCTGAGCGCGTCGTTGAGCGCATCTTTCAGGGTCGCGGTGCCGGAATGCACCGGCACGACCTCGGCGCCCAGCAGCTTCATGCGGAAGACGTTCGGCTGCTGCCGGGCGATATCGGTCGCGCCCATGTAGACGACGCACGGCAGGTTGAAGAGCGCGCAGGCGGTCGCCGTGGCGACGCCGTGCTGGCCGGCGCCGGTCTCGGCGATGATGCGGGTCTTGCCCATGCGCCGCGCCAACAGCACCTGCCCCAGCACATTGTTGATCTTGTGCGCGCCGGTGTGGTTGAGCTCCTCGCGCTTCATGTAGATTTTGGCGCCGCCGAAATGCCGGGTCAGCCGCTCGGCAAGGAACAAGGGGCTCGGCCGGCCGACATAGAATTTCAGATAATAGTCGAGCTCGGCCCTGAACGCCGGGTCGGCCTTGGCGGTATTGTACGCCTCCTCGACCGCCAGAATCAGCGGCATCAGGGTCTCGGCGACATAGCGGCCGCCATAGAGACCGAAGTGCCCGTGCTCGTCGGGGCCGGCGCGATAGGTGTTCGGGGTCTGCATCGCCGTGCCTATAGACCGCGCGCGACCTCAAGGAAAGCGCGGATCTTACCGGGGTCCTTTTGCCCCGGCGCGGACTCGACGCCGGACGAGACATCGACGATCCGGGCGCCGGAAACGCGCACCGCGTCGGGCAGCAATTCGGCCGTGAGCCCACCCGACAGCATCCACGGCAGACGCCATTCGCGGCCGGCAATGAGCTGCCAATCGAAGGCGAGGCCATTGCCGCCCGGCAGCGCGTCGGCGCCGCGCGGCGGCTTGGCGTCGAACAGCAGCATGTCGGCCGCGTGCTGGTAGGCCGCCGCGGCGAGCACATCCTCCGCCGCGGCGATCGAGATCGCCTTCATGACCGGCCGGTGGAACCGATTTTTGACATCGAAGACGCGATCGGGGCTCTCGCCGCCGTGGAATTGCAGGAGGTCGAGCGGCGCGGCATCGAGCACCGCGCGGATCGCGGAATCGTCAGCGTCGACGAAAAGCCCGACCCGCCAGATGCCCGACGGCACCGCCGCGCATAATTCGCCAGCGCGTACCGGGGCCACGGCGCGCGGGCTCGGCGGATAGAAGACAAAGCCGATATAGGCCGCGCCGCCCGCGACCGCGGCATCGATCGCGGCCTCGCTCGATAGCCCGCAGATTTTCGCGGCGACGCTCATCGCGGAATCGCGGCGACGGGGACACGGGACTCGGCCCGCTGCAGGCGTTCGGCCTCAAGCTCGCGCTCCAGCATCGCGATGCGCTCGCGCGAGCGGCGCGCCTCGCGACGCCAACGCCAGCCGCCGACCCAGGTGACGAACTGGCCGGCGAAAAAGCCGATGACCAGCGTCCCGAGCACGACAAGATAAAGCGGCAGCTCGGCTCGATCGGGTAGCGGCCAGAGCTCGATCGCCACCGCCTCGCGGTTGGAGACCGCGAAGAGGATCAGGACAAGCGCGACCAGCGCCAGCACGGCCCACCAGAGGATTTTCATGCCCCCTCGCCTCCACCAGTCGTCCCCGGGCCTGACCCGGGGATCCACGTCTCTATTGACCGCCGCAGAGGGAAAAGACGTGGATGGCCGGATCAAGTCCGGCCATGACGATAAATGGGATGCCTGCCGAAGAAAGTCAGTGGTTCAGCCGGTCGCGCAGCTGCTTGCCGGTCTTGAAGAACGGGATGTGCTTCTCGCTGACCGAGACGCTGTCGCCGGTGCGCGGATTGCGCCCGATGCGGGCGTCGCGCTTTTTGACCGAGAATGCGCCGAAGCCGCGCAACTCGACGCGGTCGCCGCGCGACAGCGCCGAGGCAATCTCGTCGAAGATCGCGGTGACGATAATCTCGACATCGCGCTGGTAAAGGTGCGGGTTGCTCTCCGCTAGCCGCTGGACGAGCTCGGATTTCGTCATCGCGGTCGCCGCTCCCGTCAGTTTTGTTAGCGTCTCGCTACGGTGCCAAAGCCGCGAGCAAGCGTCAAGCAAGGGACTGATTCAGGAGTGTTCTTTCAATGTCCGCGATTCCGGAGGCAGCGCACAGCGCCGCCCCGGAATGTCGCAGACGATAGAAGCTAGGCCTTGCCTTCGCCCTCGGCCTTGTCTTCGCTCTCGACCTTGTCGTCACCCTCGGCCTCGCCCTGGCGACGGCGGATCGCCGCGCCAAGGATATCGCCGAGGCTCGCGCCCGAGTCGGATGAGCCGAATTCCTGCATCGCCTTCTTCTCCTCGTCGACCTCGCGCGCCTTGATCGACAGCGTGACCTTGCGCGTGGCGCGGTCGAGCTGGGTGATCTTGGCGTCGATCCGCTCGCCGACGGCAAAGCGGTCGGGTCGCTGCTCGCTGCGGTCGCGCGACAGCTCGGACTTGCGGATGAAGCCGGGCATGCCATCGGGCAGCGTCACATCGATGCCGGTATCCGAGGTGCCGGAGATCGTCGCGGTGACCACGTCGCCCTTCTTGACCTTGGCGAAGCCAGCCTCGAACGGATCGCTCTCAAGCTGCTTGATGCCCAGGGAGATGCGTTCCTTTTCGACGTCGACGTCGAGCACCTTGACCTTGACCATCTGACCCTTGCGATAGTCCTGCATGGCCTCTTCGCCGGGCTTGGTCCAGTCGATGTCGGAGAGATGGACCATGCCGTCGATATCGCCCGGCAGGCCGATGAACAGGCCGAACTCGGTGGTGTTGCGCACCTCGCCCTCGATCTCGCTGCCCGCCGGATGCTCTTCCATGAAGGCTTCCCACGGGTTCGGCAGGGTCTGCTTGAGGCCGAGGCTGATGCGCCGCTTGGCCGGATCGACATCGAGCACCATGACCTCGACCTCCTGAGAGGTCGAGACGATCTTGCCGGGATGCACGTTCTTCTTGGTCCAGCTCATCTCGGAGACGTGAACGAGGCCCTCGACCCCCGGCTCCAACTCCACAAAGGCGCCGTAGTCGGTGATGTTGGTGACGCGGCCCTTGAACTTGGCGTTGGCCGGGTACTTGAACTCCACGCCTTCCCACGGATCGGCTTCGAGCTGCTTCATGCCGAGCGAGATGCGCTGCGTCTCGGGGTTGAAGCGGATCACCTGGACCTGGACGTTCTGGCCGATATTGAGCGCCTCGGACGGGTGGTTGATGCGCCGCCAGGCGATGTCGGTGACGTGCAGCAGGCCATCGACGCCGCCCAAATCGACGAAGGCGCCGTAATCGGTGATGTTCTTGACGACGCCATTGAGGATCTGGCCCTCCTTGAGGCTCGCCACCAGCTCGGAGCGCTGCTCGGCGCGGCTCTCTTCGAGCACGGCGCGGCGCGATACCACGATGTTGCCGCGCGAGCGGTCCATCTTGAGGATCTGGAAGGGCTGCGGCGATCCCAGCAGCGGCGCGATATCGCGCACCGGGCGGATGTCGACCTGGCTGCCCGGCAGGAAGGCCACGGCGCCTGACAGATCGACGGTGAACCCGCCCTTGACCCGGCCGAAGATCACGCCGGTGACGCGCTCGTTGGCCTGGAAGTTCTTTTCAAGCTGGGTCCAGGCTTCCTCGCGGCGCGCCTTCTCGCGCGACAGCGACGCTTCGCCATTCTTGTCTTCCATCCGTTCGAGGAAGACCTCGACCGTGTCGCCGACGTGAATATCAGGCGGCTGGCCGCCCGACGAGAATTCCTTGAGCGCGACGCGCCCTTCCGATTTGAGGCCGACATCGATGAGCGCGGCATCGTTCTCGATCGAGATCACGCGACCTTTGACGACCGTGCCTTCGAGCCCGTTGGAGACACCCAACGATTCGTCGAGCAGCGCGGCAAAGCTTTCCTTGGGGGCGGCGACGGGTTCAGCGACAGCCATTACACATCCTCGATCCCGATGGCATTGTGGCCTCCGCCGGGATCAGGACGGAGGATCGGCAGCCGGCATTCGATCGGGAGCGGCCGCATTGACCCGGTTCTGCAAGGGCGTGGGGGACGCCCGCCGTCAGCCGCGGACGGCGCAATATCGCGCGATGAGCTTGGAAGCCTGCTCGAAGACCTGATCGGCATCGAGCAATGTCGTATCTATCGTTGTCGCGTCGGGCGCGGCCGCGAGCGGCGCAACCTGACGCTCGCTGTCGCGCGCGTCGCGTTCCCTCATGTCCTGCAGGACATCGTCGTATATAGCCGCCGCGCCGCGCTCCCGCAACTCCTTGACCCGCCGCAACGCGCGGGATTCCGTGCTTGCCGTGATGAAAAGCTTCATATTCGCGTCCGGGCAGACCACGGTGCCGATGTCACGGCCGTCGAGAACCGCGCCTTTTGCCGGCAAATCATTCACCAGGGGAGGATGATGCGCGAAGCGGCGTTGGGCATCGAGCAGCGCCGTGCGCACCGCCGGGATCGCCGCGACCAGCGAGGCGGCGCGGGCGACATCCTCCGCATTGAGGCGCGGGTCGGCGAGCCGGGAAAGGTCGGCGTTGCGCGCGGCTTTTTCGGCCGCGACCGGGTCGGCCGGATCGCCGCCCGCCTCGAACACGCCGAGCCCGGTCACACGGTACAGCTTGCCGGTGTCGAGATGCGCCAGGCCGAACCGCTCGGCCAGCCGCCGCGCCAGCGTGCCCTTGCCCGATGCCGACGGACCGTCGATGGCGATGATGAAGGGGCTGGACGTCACCCGATCTCCGGCAAACCGGCGCCAAGCCGGTTCATCAGCGGCACGAAACCGGGGAAGCTGGTGGCGATGGGGCGGGCGTCGTCGATTTGCACCGGCGATTTGGCGGCAAGGCCGAGCACCAGGTAGGCCATCGCGATACGGTGATCGAGCCTGGTCTCGATCGTCGCGCCGCCCTGGGGCGGGCCGCCATCGCCGTCGACGATGAGGTCGTCGCCCTCGACCGCGACCTTGACACCGCAGGCGGAAAGCCCCGTCGCCATGCCCGCGAGACGGTCGCTCTCCTTGACCCGCAACTCGGCAAGGCCGCGCATGATGGTGCGGCCCCTGGCGCAGGAAGCGGCGACGGCCAGCACCGGGTATTCATCGATCATGGTCGGCGCGCGGCTTGCCGGAATGTCGGCGCCCTTCAGCGCGCCGGCGCGCACGCGCAGATCGGCGACCGGCTCGCCGCCCTCGACCCGCTCGGCGAGATAAGCGATGTCGGCGCCCATCTCCGCGAGGCACTCCAACAGCCCGGTGCGCGACGGGTTGAGCCCGACCCCCTCGACCGTGACCTCCGAACCCGGCACGACCAGCCCGGCGACGATCGCGAAGGCGGCCGAGGAGATATCGGTCGGCACGACAATCGGCGCGGCGACGAGCTCGGGCTGGCCGACGAGGGTGATGCGCTTGCCGCCGCCCTCGGCCGGCGCGACCCTCACCGTCGCGCCGAAATGGCGAAGCATGCGCTCGGTGTGGTCGCGCGTCATCTGAGGTTCGATGACGGTTGTTTCGCCGGGCGTGTTGAGCCCGGCCAGCAGCACCGCTGACTTCACCTGCGCCGACGGTACCGGCAGCCGGTATTCGACCGGCACCGGATCGACGACGCCGGTCACCGCGATCGGCAGCCGGTCGCCTTCGCGCGCCGTAAAGCGCGCCCCGAAGCGCGCCAGCGGGTCGGTCACGCGGCGCATCGGCCGGCTGCGCAGCGAAGCATCGCCGGTCACGAAGCTGGTGAAAGGGTGCGTCGCCAACACGCCAAACAGCAACCGCGCCGCAGTGCCGGAATTGCCTACGTCGAGCACGTTTTCCGGCTCGGCGAGGCCGCCAATACCGACGCCGTCGACGCGCCAGCGGCCGTCGCCCAGCCGCTCGACGCCGGCCCCCATCGCGCGCATCGCCGCGGCGGTGCACAGTACGTCTTCACCTTCAAGCAGCCCGTAAATCTCCGTGCGGCCGATAGCGAGCGCGCCGATCATCAGCGCGCGGTGCGAGATCGACTTGTCGCCCGGCACGCGGACCGCGCCGGCGAGGGGAGCCTTGGGGCGCGAGGCGGCAAGCAGTGCCCGGGCGATAGCGGAGTGCGAGATCAGGTCGTCAGGCATGGCCGAACTTTACTCTTGCGTGATCCTTGCCGCTGGCCCATATGCCGCAGCCTAGCGGCCTCGCCGGCGGCGCGTTTGGTTTTGACAGGATGCGCCGGCTGTGGCAATGGCGCGCCGGCTTCCACCCGAGCTCGACCCACAAGGAGCAACACTTGGCCAAACCCGAATGGGGCACCAAGCGGATCTGCCCAAGCTGCGGCACCCGCTATTACGACCTGCTGCGCGAGCAGGTGATTTGTCCGAAATGCAGCACGCCCTACGACCCGGAGGCATTCCTCAAGGCGCGTCGGGCGCGGCCGGTAGCGCCGGTCGAGAAGGAGCTGGCGCCGGTGGGTGAGGATGCCGATGTCGACGCCGAGGAGGTCGAGACCGCCGACGAGGAAGAAGAGGCGGTGCCGCTTGAAGAGGGCGAAGAGGAGGAAGACGAGGAACTGATCGAGGACGCCTCGGAACTGGGCGAGGACGACGACGACATGGCGGAAGTCATCGACAATGTCGAGGAGGAGGAGCCGTAAAGGTTTTTGCGTTTGACGAGGCTGGGGCGCGTTCATAAGTTCGCAGCCCGGACCAGCGGCGCGTGACAAAACCTTTTGGGGCCATAGCTCAGCTGGGAGAGCGCTACAATGGCATTGTAGAGGTCACCGGTTCGATCCCGGTTGGCTCCACCAATTACTGACTTGAGGCGGAACCGGATTCCGCCTCAAGTTATTTTTACCCATCGCCGCTGTCTGCCAGTCGTTCGCGTAAGCCCTCGCCAGCAATCCCTTGTGGCCAACGAGCTTGACCTCATGCTGGTGAACCACAACGCGCTCGACGAAGAAACGTAGATAAGCCCGACGCGCCCGACTTTCTCCGACCCGCAGAGCGGATCGAAGAGATGTGCTGAATTCCCGTACCCTCTCCGCCGTCAACGGAGGGAAGGAGTTTGCGGCGTTCCTGAGAACCCCGATCTGCTCGTCGATCTCGGTCCGCTCGTCTTTGAGAGACCTGAGCCGATCCGTGAACGAAGCGTCATCAAAGTCGACCAGCCCACGCTCAATGGCCTGATGCATGCGCGAGATGGAGGAATCGATATTTGATTTACGCCGGATCAGCCGATCAAGTTGGCGCGGCAGCTCATCTTGTTCCGCCTTCTCGGCCTCAATAGCTTCCGAGATAAGCGCGCGGACGCGCTGTGGCTCCAGCACAATATCCGCCAAATGATCGACTACGAGGGTGTCGAGGAGGTCTTCGCGGATGACACGCGGGTCTTTGCAGCCGTTGTTCCGATTTACCATCCAATTCCGGCATTTATAGTAGCGGTAATTTCCGCCATTGCCGTTGCCGCTCATCAACCCCATAGCACCGCCACAGCTGCTGCACCGTGCGAGACCCGACAGCAGAGTTGGATGAGCCGAGGTACGGGTACTCACCTTGAGAGGATCACGCGAGTGTAGAGAGCGTTGCACTGCCTCAAAGAGTTCTTCGTCGACAATCGACGGCACAGAAACGATTTTCCATTGATCAGGTGGTTTATTCTGCCCACGCCGCATATCCCTTTTGTTCCAGATGTATCTCCCGACATACATCGTGTTTTGAAGAATTTCGTGCACCTCGGTCGAGCTGAAGTTCTTACCATTCCTTTTCACCTTATGACGACGCGCAAGCTCTTTAGAGATTTCCTTAACCCCCATCGGGTCCGCCCCCGTCAAGCCCCCCTTTGACAACTGAAACATCAGGCGGACGATCTCCGCTTCCTCATCGTCGGGCTCGAATTTCTTCTTCAGCTTATCGCCACGCTTTTCCACAACTACAGCCCTATACCCAAAACGAGGTCTGCCATTCACGAAGCCCGCTTCCGCATTTGCGATCATCGTCCTCAAGACGTGCTTTGAGGTTTCATTGCTCGAATATTCGTCAAAGGCACCGAATACTTGGCGTATTAGCTGTGCTTCGGGACCTTCGCCGAATTGCTGGGTGATTGAGATTACCTCGACACCGATTTTAGCAAGGCGAAGGCGGTACCATTCGCTCTTGAAGAGGTTGCGGAACAGACGCGAGGAACTGTAGACGCCGATGGCGTCAAACCCTCCTCTTCTGCTGAATGCATCGTCCATCATTCGCTGAAAGTCTGGACGATTGTGGTCTTCGCGGCCGGAAATACCGGCGTCGACATATTCACCGACGATCTGGTCGCCGCGCTTCTTGAAGTAATCGCGCATCTGCCGCAATTGGTCGGGGATGCTAATGTCGGACTCTGCGGACCTTTTATGCGAAGC
>DATJSH010000226.1:0-9212 GCA_035504235.1 Allostellaceae bacterium
ACCGTGCCGAATATCTGGGCTCCGAGCGGATCGTCTACGGTTCGCTCGAAGGCTTGGAGTCGGTCACCGAGATCACTGCCAAACTGCCGCCGGCGCATGTCGCCTTCGAAAGCATCCGGCCCGGCGAATATCACCCCTACGTGGTGCGCAATGGCGCGCTGCGCTACTTCGACAAAGACGGCAAGCGGGCCAGCCGTCACTAACGCGAGTTCTCCCTGATGGTCGCAATCGCCGACAAATTCGCTAAACCGCAATCGCGACTTCAGCTTATCCTCGACCGCCCGAAGGTGCTCGGCCCGCTCTTCGTCTCGCCCGCGATCCTGTATGTGCTCGCGCTCGTCGGAGTGCCGCTTTGCCTGGCGGTCTATTACTCGGTCAGCGCCTACACGATCTACAACCAGAATTACAGCTTTGTCGGATTGCGGAATTTCATCCAGATATTCCACGATGACGTATTCCGCCGGACGCTCTTCAACACCTTCCTCTTTACGTTCGGCTCGCAAATCCTGGGCCTCGTGCTGGGCAAGTTCGGCGCCTTGGTGCTGTTGCGTCCGTTTCCCGGCCGCAAGCTGGTGCGGGCGCTGATATTGCTGCCCTGGGCCGTGCCGATTGCGATCGCCACCGTCGCGTGGGAATGGATGTTCGATTCGCTCTACAGCGTGATCAACTGGACGCTGATCGCGCTCGGGATCGTCGATCGTTCCAATGCGCCGAACTGGCTCGGCAACCCGAATCTGGCGATGCTCTGCGTGATCGTCGTCAACGCCTGGCGTTTTTTCCCGTTTGCGATCGTGATCTTCCTCGCCGGGATCACTTCGGTGCCGCAGGATGTGATCGATGCGGCGACGGTCGACGGCGCTGGGTTCTGGCGCCGCAACTACCAGATCATCGTGCCGATGATCGCGCCGATTGTCGTTGTCGGCCTGATCTTCGGCACCGTCTTCACCTTTACCGACTTGTCGATCGTCTACCTGTTGACGATGGGGGGACCGGTTAACGCGACCTCGGTTCTGGGTTTCGAGGGGTTCCAAGTCGGCATCCTGTCCGGCGACGTCGCGCATGGCGCGGCGATCTCGCTGGTCATGCTGCCAGTCCTGCTCCTTCTGGTCGTCGTCATGCTGCGTTACATCCGGCGGCGGGAGATCTGACGTGCCACGTCCGCTTGCGATTGCCATCCGCGAGGGCGGCTTTTATTCCGCCGTCGCCTTCTTCCTGATTCTCGCCGCGTTTCCGTTCTATTGGATGGCGATCACCGCTTTCAAGACCAACGCGGATCTCTACGACGTCACCAACATCCCATTCTGGTTCAACGACCCGCCGACGCTGGAGCACATCAAGTATCTGTTCGAACAGACGATGTTCGTTCGCTGGGCGTTGAATTCCGCGATCATCGGCGTCTGCGTCGTTGCGATCACGCTGCTGACGGCGCTGCCGGCGGGATACAGCCTAGCGCGGATGACCAGCCGCAACGGCGAGGCGCTGGGCATCGGCATTTTCCTGACCTATCTGGTGCCGCCGACGCTGTTGTTCCTGCCGCTGTCGCGCGTGATCACGGTGTTCGGACTGCAGGACTCGCTGTGGTCGCTGGTGCTGGTCTATCCGACCTTTACGATCCCGTTCTGCACTTGGCTGTTGATGGGCTTCTTCAAGGCGGTGCCGGTCGAGATCGAGGAGGCGGCGATCGTCGACGGGTGCAGCATGTTCGGCGCCTTTGCGAAGATGGTGATCCCGCTGTCGGTGCCGGCGATCCTGACCGTGGTGATCTTTACCTTTACGTTGACCCTGCAGGAATTCGTCTACGCGCTGACCTTCATCTCCTCATCGTCGCAAAAGACGATCACGCTTGGCGTCGCAACCGATCTGGTGCGCGGCGACATCTTTTTTTGGGGCGAGTTGATGGCCGGCGCGTTGATCACCGCGATCCCGGTGGCGATCGCCTATAATTTCTTCCTCGACCGCTTCATCGCGGGTATCACCGGGGGCGCAGTCAAGTAGATCATCGGGAAGAGTGCACCTGTGGCCATGGTGAGCTGCTGATGGCGAGGTGATCAGGTTCCCGCTCTTGCTCATAAAGCCGGGGTCGCACGCTCGATGAAAGTTAGCAAGGGTGGAAAGTTAGCAAGGGTGCCCACCGCGAGAGTGAGGCAATCGGCCGTAAAGTGAATGCTCTTCGCCTGACCCCGTGGCCCGACGGGGCGGTCTCATTAATCAAATGTCGCAAAAGGGGCACGAAGCCCCTTTCCCGCCGTCGAAGCTGAGCGACCGCTCTGTGATCACAAAGCAGACGATCACCGGGACCCGATGCAACCGGCGAGAAGCGCCGATTCCGGACCTTCACCTCGTAGCAAGCGGACGGCTCAAATCCACCATGACCGGAAATTTCGGGCCGGTTTACCGGGATTCCGAAAGACGACGGGGGCGGCGGCTAGCGACTGGTTTGAGGTGTGTCGGCAGCGGAAAAATCCGCCGCTGCGCGTTGAACTGCCGCCGTGTCGAAGAAGGCCTGATGTTCCAGGATTTTGCCATCTCGGACGCGCCACCGAATCGCGCATTCGAAAGCGATTTCCTTGGCGCGACGGCGTTCCCTCACGGTCGGAAAATGCTCAATAACAGCGTCGAAAATGCCCCACACGATCTCGCCGCTCTCGACGATTTCCAAGGGCTTGAAGCGCCGATAGCGGTAATCCGCGGCGACGGTAGCCAGCACTTTCGTGACGCCGGCGCGCCCATTATGCGTTCCTCCGAAGCGAAGAAGTGGTCCTGCTTCGCTGCTAGCAGATTTCCAGATCACGTCGGGATGGAGCGCTTCAAGGAGCGGACGGAGATCGGATTGCTCGAAACCCGCCGCCACGCGCCGCATTAGCTCGGCTGACATCAATCTGTTCCCACGTCGCGCGCCCTCTGCCGCTCTCTCATATACAGCGTGAAGGGAAGGCGGTCAGGCGACTCGCGGCTTGCGGAAGGTAAAGGCCTAAATGCCTTAGGGTTTCTGACGCGCAAGTTGTAGTTTGACTTTGGGGCGGAGAATACCGTGCACATTGCTCACTGGCGGGCGTGGGTCCGCTTCTGTCGAATTCAACGAGCGCCGGGCCTCGCTTCCGCCGGGGCGTACGTTGTCGCTCTTCTGCTGCTGACTGGCGGCGTCTTTGCTCGCGCCGACGTAGTTGGCACCCCGATCGCCCAAGCTGCCCAAACACAGATACCGCTAACCGAGACCGAGCGGGCATGGGTGCAAGAGCATCCCAGCATTCGCGTCCATAACGAGACCGACTGGCCTCCGTACAATTTCGCGGAGGACGGCGAGCCGCGCGGCTACTCGATCGATTTTATGAATCTGGTGGCACAGCGCATCGGCCTGCAGGTTCATTACGTGACGGGTCCGCCGCGGAGCGCGTTTGTGCCGATGCTCAGGGGCGGTGAGCTGGATGTGCTGCTGAACATTATCCGCACTCCGGAGCGGACGCAGGAGTTTCTATTCACCCCGCCCTATCTGCGGATCGCGCCGGTGATCCTCAGTCGCAAGGGCCAGCCATACGCCAATCTCGAACAGCTAACGGGCAAAACCGTCGTCATCCCGGACGGATTTTTCTATCAGGAATTTGTTCGGCAGAATTTCCCGCTGATCAAGATCGTGCCGGCGGCGAATACGCAGGCCGCGATCGAAACCGTTGCGGGCCAGCAGGCGGACGCGGCTCTCGGAGAGAGGGCCGTCCTCTCGTATCTGATGGGACAGGAAAAGGTCGAAGGTCTGGTCATCTCCCCGGACCTGGACCTCCTGGACCCTGAACTTGCGCTCGCGCGGATGGCGACGCGCAAGGACAATCCGATACTCGCCGGGCTTCTCACAAAAGCGATCGACTCGGTCGGCCTTGAGGATCGCCGAAAGTTGGAGCGCAAGTGGCTCGGCGATCAGACTGTCGTCGCCCGGCAATGGGCGCGCGCCGAGTTGAGCGATGCTGAATTGGTGTGGCTCGATCAGCACCCGAATATCCGCCTAGGCGTCAACCCGAATTACCCGCCCTTCGATTTCTTGGACGAGCGAGGCGCTTTTTCCGGCGTTTCCGCAGATTACGTTGACCTGATCGCTAAGCGGCTGGGGATTGCCATGACGGTGGTTCCCGACCTGAGCTGGACCGAAGCCGTCGACGGAACAAAAACCGGCCGGGTCGACGTGGTGGTGGGCATTAAGGAGACCGAAGATCGGCACCAATCGCTCAACTTCACGCCGGATTATCTGACCTTTCCGATGGTCATCATGACGCGGGAAGCGCACCCACTAATTGTCGGCCTAGGCGATCTCCGAGGTCGGACTCTGGCGTTGGGTCAAGGTTACGCCGTCGATCAAGAGATCGCCCGCCGATACCCCGAGATCAACCAGCGCCTGTTCGCCACCCTGGCCGATGCCTTAGTCGCGGTAAAGCGAGGCGACGCGGATGCCTCCGTGATGAACCTCGGGACGGCCTCGTATCTGCTCGCCAAGCACAAGATCACCGGTTTGGTTGTCGCCGCGCCGGCAGGTCTGGAGGACGCCCGATCGGCATTCGGCATCCGAAAGGACTGGCCGGAGCTCGCGGGCATTATGGCCAAGGCGCTGGCATCGATCACACCCGAGGAAGAGGCGGCGATACGATCAAAATGGATCACGGCCCCCTACGACGAACACGAGGCAACGGAGAAGGCGCAACGTCTGGCCTTCCGGATCGCGGGAGTGGCAGGAGTCTTAATTCTCGCGTTTCTGTTGTGGAACTATCGGTTGAAGCGGCAGGTCAGGGAGAGACGCCGCGCGGAGGAAATTGTCGCCGCGAAAGAGGCCGAGCTGCGCGACATGTTCGAGCGCAGCCCAGTCAGCGTCATTATCACCAATCCGGAGGGTGCGGTCAGATATGTCAATTCGAGCTGGCTACGGCTCTTAAACATATCGAAGGACGAGTTGGCGGAGTTCCGCGCAGAAAATCTGCATTTCGATCCCGATCAGCGGGAGCACTTCGTCAAGTCCATCCAGCAATCGGGGTCGCTGCGAGATGTCGAGTTCACCGTCAGACGCGGTGACGGACAACCTATTGATGTGCTTCTCTCAGCGGATTTATACGATTACAGAGGAGAGGCTTGCATCGTCAGTTGGTTTATCGATATCACCGAACGCAAGTCCACGGAGCAGGCACTCGCCGAAGCGGAACGGCTCCTGCGTGACATGACCAATAGCGTACCGGGCGCGGTGTTTCAGTTGCGCGTTACCGCCGATGGTTCTCGCGTCTACACCTTTATCAGCGACGGCGTATCCGAATTGAGCGGCATCGGCTCGGAGGAAGCACGACGCGATTACGACATTCTGTGGCGGCTCGTCTTTGACGAGGACAAACAGCCGTTTGAGCAGGCGATCATTCGCGCGATCTCGACCGTAAAGCCGATTACGCATGATTTTCGCATCCGCCGCCCCGATGGAGGTGTCAGATCGATGCAAGTGCGCGCCGTACCGCGCGCCGAACCTGACGGCGCGATCATCTTCAACGGCTACTGGGTCGATATGACCCAGCAGCGCGAGATGGAGCAGGCCCTCGCGGAAGCGGAGCGCCTTCTGCGCGATACCACAGACAACATTCCGGGCGCCGTCTATCAGGCGCGTTACACAAAGGACGGTGACCGCTCCTTCACCTTTGCGAGCGGAGGCCTAGTCGAGGTAGCCGGCATCACGGCGGCGGCGTTGATGCGCGACAACGGCGCCATAGCGCGACTTGTCTTCGACGAAGACAAACCTTCATTCAACCGGGCAATCGAAATCGCGCTCTCGACGCTCTCTACGATGACCTACGATTTCCGCATTCGCCGCCCAGATGGCAGCGTCCGATGGATAAACACGCGTGCCGTACCACGCCGCGAGCCCGACGGCTCGACCACCTTCAACGGCTATTGGGTCGATGTGTCCCAGCAGCGCGAGATGGAGGAGGCGTTAGAGCGAGCGAAGACCGCAGCCGACGCCGCCAACGAAGCCAAGAGCACCTTCCTAGCTTCGATGAGTCACGAAATCCGCACCCCGATGAACGGCGTGCTCGGGATGCTGGAACTACTCAGCCTATCGCTTCTCGACAACGAGCAGCGCCAACGGCTCGATGTGGTTCGCGATTCCAGCCATTCGCTCCTGCGAATCATCGACGACATCCTCGATTTTTCGAAGATCGAGGCGGGCAGGCTCGATCTCAGTCCGACGGCGACGTCGATCGCGCAGCTTGTGGACGGCGTCAGGGACATTTATTCGGGGGTGGCCAGCAGCAAGAGCCTTGTGCTGGTGGCGTCAGTCGATCCGCGCATCAGCCCGGCCGTGACCGTCGACCCGCTGCGCCTGCGGCAAATCCTCAATAACCTCGTCAGCAACGCGATAAAATTCACGTCTCGGGGGTCGGTCACGATCGCAGCCGAACTTATCGTGCGCGCGGCCGGGATCGATACCGTGCGGTTCGCGGTGACTGACACCGGGATCGGCATTTCGCCGGAGGATCAGCAGCACCTGTTCCAGCCGTTCGTTCAGGCGGAAGCCAGCACGTCGCGGCGGTTCGGTGGCACCGGGTTGGGGCTGACCATCTCGCGGCGGATCGCCGACATGATGGGCGGCACGATCACGATGGAGAGCCAACTCGGCCGCGGGACCACGATGCAGCTGGTTGTGCCGCTGCCGATCGCCGACCCCGATGACATCGGCAGGGATGAGGAGGCATCTCCGCTCAATGCCGCGACGCTGGCGGCGCGGCGATCTGCTCCAAGCAACGAGGAGGCCGCACAAGAAGGGACGCTGGTGTTGATCGCCGACGATCACTCGACCAACCGACTGACGGTGAGAAGCCAGCTCAATCTTCTCGGCTATGCCTCCGAAGCGGTGGAGGATGGGCGGCAGGCGCTCGAACTGTGGCAATCGGGTCTCTTTGGCCTGGTGATCTCCGATTGCCACATGCCCGAGATGGACGGTTACGACCTCGCCCGCGCCATCCGCCGGCTCGAAGCCAGCAATGGTGGTGGCCACACGCCGATCATCGCGTGCACCGCCAATGCGATGGAAGGCGAGGCCGAAGCCTGTCTCGCGGCCGGGATGGACGATTACTTGGCGAAGCCGGTCGAGTTGCGGGCGCTACTCGGCATCCTCGACCGGTGGTTGCCGCTTCCGGACGGACCGGCTCGGGCGCTAGGCGCGACTCCACCCGGTCCAATGGCGACGCGTCTGGGCGCCATGGCTGAGAGCCTCCCGCTCGACCGCAGCAGACTGGCCCAGCTCTCCGGCGGCAGCGACGCGGTCGAGCGTGAGATCCTCGCGGATTTTCGCGGCGCGATGGACAATGACGCGGCCGAAATGGCGGCCGCGCTCGCGGACGTGGATTGTCAGGCGATGGAGGGCATATCGCATCGGATGAAGGGAGCGAGCCTAATGGTCGGCGCCCTTCCACTGGCAGCGATTTGCGAGCGGATGGAAGCGGCAAGCGGCGTCGACGACCATGCGGCGATTGCCGTTCACCGCGAACCGCTGCTGCGGGAGATCGAACGGCTGAAGCACTATTTGACCGAAATTTGCGGAGCCCCTTCGCCTCCTTCCTAAGTGGAGTAGCGCCATGAGTGCTGACGAACTTTGCTTCCTGGTGGCCGAGGATCACGACTTTCAGCGCCACACGCTGGTCGGCATGTTGAGGCGGCTCGGCGTCAAGCAGGTGGTTGACGCTGCCGATGGAAAATCTGCCTTGGACCTGTTCCGCGATTCAACGACGCCAGTCGACATCATCGTCAGCGATCTCGACATGCCCGGCATGGACGGTATGGAGCTGATCCGCCACATCGGCGAATCCGGGGTGCCCGTTTCCATGATCTTGTCGAGCGGGGTCGACCGCGCGGTCCTGGCCTCGGTCCAGACGATGACGAAGGCGTATGGGATTACCATGCTCGGCGCGATCGAAAAGCCCGTGACGCTACAAAAGCTCGAAGCGATGATCGAGCGCTACCGACCGCCGCTGGCGACATCCGACCGGCCGCGGGCGCAAGCGTCGCCATTCACGCCGGATGACATCCGCAGAGGGTTGCAAAGCGACGAGTTCGAGCCGTTTTTCAGCCGAAGATCGATCTCGTGACGGGGCAGATCGAAAGTGCCGAGGCGTTGGCGCGCTGGCGTCATCCGGAAAAGGGCATCGTCGGTCCGTACGCGTTCATCGGCGTGATGGAAGACGCCGGTCTGATCGACGAGCTGACCTGGGCGATGCTGAAGAGGTCGGCGCGGCAGCGGCTCGAATGGTTCGATTCGGGGTCGCGCCGGAGATGGCGATCTCGGTCAACCTATCGCTCAAATCTCTGGTCGACACGGAAATCGCCGAGCGCATCACGGAGATCGTGCGTGGTGAGGCTATCGATCCGCATTCGATCATTCTCGAAGTGACCGAGAGCGCCGCGATGACCGTGGTGCCGCGCGCCCTCGAAAATCTCGCGCGTTTGCGGATCAGGGGTTTCCGCTTGTCGATCGACGACTACGGCACCGGCTATTCGTCGATGCAGCAGCTCACCCGAATCGCCTTTACCGAACTCAAGATCGATCAATCCTTTGTCATGAGCGCACTCGACAGCAAGGCCAGCAAGGTGATCCTCGAAAGCAGCATCGAAATGGCGCGCAAGCTTAAGATCAAATCCGTAGCCGAGGGTGTGGAGACACGAGCCCACTGGGACCTCTTGCAAGCGCTTGGCTGCGACATAGCCCAGGGCTATTTCATCGCCCGGCCGATGCCAGCAGCCGATGTAGCCGGTTGGGCCGCGCAGTGGACGCCGCCAACATAGACGAGCGGGCGTCTTTCATCGCCACGACAAGGTCCGAATTCCCAACAAACTGAGCCGCCCACGGCCATTGAGACGAAGGTCTCAGATGGGGCAACAGCGGCGGCTTACTGTTATAGGGGCGAGGGTCCGCTTTCGATACAAGAGCGGAATTAGTTTTGGAGTGATCCCGCGCGGTACAATCGGGCAAGGCCGCCATCCTCTATAAGGATCGTGGCCGGAAACGAGCCGGCAGTGAGCGGGAGGTTCGGTAGCTGACGCCAACACGCACAATGGCGACGGCACCACGTAGCCTCGGCGCCCCTTATGGAACGGGGGCTGCCCGCATCATTCCAAAATTGAGATGCGCACGGCACACCGGCTCCGTTCCGCCCATGACACTGCAACCACAGCAGCTTGTTCTCGGTGCCCGCATCTCG
>DATJSH010000227.1:0-35144 GCA_035504235.1 Allostellaceae bacterium
CAATCGCTTCGGCGGGTTTTACGCGGGCGGCAGCCTTGGGGGCGGGGCGTCCCGCTAGGCGTTGGCAGCGAAGGCGACAAGCTGCGGCGTCATCGTCACCGACGGGCGTCGCCTGCTGCTCGGCCATGCCAGCCGCTCGCCGCGCTGGGACATCCCGAAAGGCGGCGCCGAGCCGGGCGAAAGCCTCGCCGAAACGGCCAGCCGCGAGCTCTTGGAAGAGACCGGGCTCATCGCGCCGCCCGCCGCGCTGATCCCGCTCGGGGTCAAGCAATATCTCCGCAACAAGGATCTGGCGCTGTTCGCCTGGATCGTGCCGCAGCTGCCCGACCCGATGACGCTGGCGTGCTCCGAATTCTTCGAACTACCCGGCGGCGTGCGTCTGCCGGAATTCGACAAGTTCGGTCTGTTCACGATCGAGGACGCGCAGCAGCGGGTCGGCAAGAACCTTGCACGGCTGCTCGGCGAGATTTCGCTTGCCACGCTAACGTGCTAGCCTCGGTCAGCACCGAAATCCCGGAGGATGTCATGCCCAAGCTGCGCCATCTCGCGATCGCCGCCGAAGATCCCGAGGCGATGGCCGAGTTCTACAAGAAGGCGTTCGACTTCAAGGAAGTCGGCCGGCCAAACGGCTATCTCGCCGACGGCGTTTTCCTCTCCGACGGCACGCTCAACATGGCCATCCTCAAGTTCAAGACCGATCAGCTCGGCAAGGGCATGGACTATCGCGGCCTGCACCATTTCGGCGTGCTGGTCGAGGACGTCGAGGCGTTCGAGAAGAAGCTCGAAAGCCTCGGCGCCCAGCATTACATCGACCAGGGCCAGGACGGACACCAGGCGGGCTATTTCGAGAAGAAATTCTACGGCCCCGAAAAGGTGCTGTTCGACATCGCCGAGCATGGCTGGGCCGGCGCCGAGCCGCTGCCCGCCCCGCTGAAAGACGCGGCGGAATAGGGGGAAGCATCATGGCCAAGCTGCGCCACCTCGCCATCGCCTGCAAAGACCCGGACGCGATGGCCGATTTCTATATGAAAGCGTTCGATTTCAAGCTGGTGCGCACCAGCGACGGGACGCTCGCCTACGGCCATCACATCAGCGACGGTACGATCGACCTGGCGATCCTGCGCTTCAAGACCGACCAGATCGGCAAGGGCATGGATTACACCGGCCTGCACCATTTCGGCATCCTGGTCGAGGATATCGACGAGGCGCAGAAGGCGGCGCTGGCTTTCGGCGGCAAGCACTATATGGACCAGGAGAACCCCGACCGCACCGGCGGTTTCGAGGTCAAGCTCTACGGCCCCGAAGGCGTGCTGTTCGACGTGGCCGAACATCCCTGGACCGGCAGCGAAGCCTTGCCGGCGCAAGTCAAGGAAGCCGCCGAGTAAGACAGCCTCCAAGACGTCGAGCGGCTTTTTCACAGCGGGTGCTTGTGCGGCTTCGGCCAGTCGTTCAAGCCGGTCAGCGATTTCGAGAAGCTCCTCGGCTGCTGTGGAGATGGATTTCAAGCCTATAGGTCCAAATTCTCTACGCTCAGCGCAGCCCCTTGAAAATACGACAAAGCCACGCGGTTAAATTTTCGCGTCGTGCCCCTTGAACCAATCCGGATCGATCATAGTTATTTTCGCAAATGGAAAAATTGCGAAAAACGCTCTACAGGTTTTTCGATCTCGTCCGAGCCGCGCTACACGTCCAAATTCGCGACCGACAGCGCGTTCGCCTGGATAAAGTCGCGGCGAGGCTCGACAAGGTCGCCCATCAAGGTCGAGAAGCATTCCTCGGCGTCGTCGGCGTGGTTGACCTTGACCTGCAGCAGCGAGCGGATTTCCGGGTCGAGCGTCGTTTCCCAAAGCTGGTCGGGGTTCATCTCGCCGAGGCCCTTATAGCGGGTGATGTCCATGCCGCGGCGGCCGACATCCATGACCGCCTCGACCAGGCTCACCGGGCCGGTGATGCGGTATTCGCGGTCGCGCGCGACAAGCTTGCCGGGCGCTTCGTAGGTCTCGCGCAGCATCGCGCTGTCGGCGTCGAGCCGGCGCGCCTCGCTCGACCCCATCAGCGTCGCCTCGACCAGCCGGCGCTCACCGACCCCCTGGCGGGTGCGGCTGAAGATCATGTCGGCGGTGGTGTTGGCCTCGCCCTGCCAGACGCCGTCGGGGGTGCTGTCAACCAGGTTGAGCCGCGCTGCGGTACGCTCCACCGCCTCGGCGATGCGTTCGGGCGCGCCATTGAGCGCACCGGCGATCGCCGCCTGCTCGACGATCGTGAGGTTGCCGACCTTGTTCGCCAGTGGCAGCAGCGCTCGACGCTGCGCGCGGGCCTGCTCCAGCAGGTTGCGCAGATCGTTACCGCCGCGCTGGCCGCCGTCGTGCTGGGTGAAGACCGCATCGCGCAGCGCGCTGTCGACGCAATAGGCTTCGAGCGCCGGGTCGTCCTTGAGGTAGACCGGTTTCGCGTTGCCGCGCTGCAGCCGGTAAAGCGGCGGCTGGGCGATATAGAGGAAACCCTTGTCGATCAGGTCGGGCATCTGACGATAGAAGAATGTCAACAGCAGCGTGCGGATATGGCTGCCGTCGACATCGGCGTCGGTCATGATGATGATGCGGTGATACCGCGCCTTTTCGGCGTCGAAATCCTCGCTGCCGATCCCGGTGCCGAGCGCCTGGATCAACGTGCCGATCTCCGCCGAGCCGAGCATTTTGTCAAACCGCGCGCGCTCGACATTGAGGATCTTGCCCTTCAACGGCAGGATTGCCTGGAAGCGGCGGTCGCGGCCCTGTTTCGCCGAACCGCCGGCGCTGTCGCCCTCGACGATAAAGATTTCGCTCTTGGCCGGGTCGCGCTCCTGGCAGTCGGCGAGCTTGCCCGGCAGATTGGCGATGTCGAGGGCACTCTTGCGTCTTGTCAGGTCGCGCGCCTTGCGCGCCGCCTCGCGCGCCGCTGCCGCTTCGACCACCTTGGCGACGACCTTGCGCGCCTCGGCCGGGTGCTCCTCGAACCATTGCTGCAGCTTGTCGCCGACGATGGCTTCGATCACCGGCCGCACCTCGGACGAGACCAGCTTCTCCTTGGTCTGCGACGAGAATTTCGGGTCCGGCAGCTTGACCGAGAGGATGCAGGTAAGGCCCTCGCGCATGTCCTCGCCGGCAAGCGCGATCTTCTCCTTTTTGGCGATCCCGCTGTCCGTCGCGTAGGTGTTGACGGTGCGGGTCAGCGCACCACGAAACCCGGCGAGATGGGTGCCGCCATCGCGCTGCGGGATGTTGTTGGTAAAACACAGCATCGTCTCGTGATAGGAGTCGGTCCACTCCATCGCGATCTCGACAAAGATGCCGTCTTTCTCGCCGCGGATCGCGATCGACGGCGAATGCAGCGCCTGTTTCGAGCGGTCGAGATAGTCGACAAAGGCTTCGAGCCCGCCTTCGTAGAAGAAGGTGGCGCTTTTCGGTTCGACCCCGCGCAGATCGGTCAAGATCAGCGTGACCCCGCCGTTGAGGAAGGCAAGTTCGCGCAGCCGGTGCTCCAAGGTCGTAAAGTCGAATTCGAGCGAGGTGAACGTCTCGCCGCTCGGCGTAAAGGTAATCTCGGTGCCGGTTTTGAGGCCTTCGCGTTTCGACCCTTCCGGCCACTCGGGCGCCGGGCCAAGCTCGGCGAGCGGCGCTTCGGGCACGCCGTCGTGGAAGCGCATGAACCACTCCGAGCCGTTGCGGAAGATACGCATGTCGAGGGTCGAGGACAGCGCGTTCACCACCGACACGCCGACCCCGTGCAGACCGCCCGACACCTTATAGGAGTTCTGGTCGAATTTTCCGCCGGCATGCAGCTGGGTCATGATGACCTCGGCCGCCGAGACTCCCTCTTCCTGGTGGATGCCGACCGGGATGCCGCGGCCATTGTCGGTCACGGTAACCGAGCCGTCGGCGTTGAGCGTTACGACGACCGTGTCGCAATAGCCTTCGAGCGCCTCGTCGATCGCATTGTCGACGACCTCGTAGACCATATGGTGCAGCCCCGAGCCGTCATCGGTGTCGCCGATATACATGCCGGGCCGCTTGCGCACGGGATCGAGTCCGTGCAGCACGGTGATCGAGGTCTCGTCGTATTCGTGCGAACTGTTGGCGCCGTTCGAAACGTGGCCAGGCGTCGGTTCGGGCGTATGCGGGCTGCTGGTCATCTGGCTCAGAATGTTGTTTCGGAAAGGGCGCCGTCGGTGACCGACAGAAACCGCGCGGCATCGCGCAACGGCGCGAAGATCGCGGCATCGGTTCCGGTCAGCCAGACCTGGCTTTCAAGGTCGAGGAGGGTGGTGAAAAGGGCATCGCGGCGCGCCGCGTCGAGATGCGCGGCGACTTCGTCGAGCAGCAGGAGCGGCGGCTCGCCGCGCGTCTGGCGCTGCAGCTTGGCGTGGGCGAGCACGATCGAGATCAACAGCGCTTTCTGCTCGCCGGTCGACATGCTTTCGGCGGCGACGCCGCCCTCGGCATGGGTGACCGCAAGGTCGGAGCGGTGCGGTCCCACCAGCGCGCCGCCGGACGCCGCGTCGACGGCGCGGTTGTCCCTGAGCGTGGCGCGAAAGCGGTCTTCCGCGGCCAGCGCCGGAAGCTCGTCGAGCCAGGCTTCGACCGTGCCTTGCAGCGTGAGCCGGGCGCGCGGGAAGGGACCTTCCGCCACCACGCAGGCCTCATCGAGGCGCTCGACGGCCTCGCGCCGCGCGGCGGCGACCGCGACGCCTTGCGCCGCCATTGTCTCGTCGAGCGCGTCGAGCCAGACGGGATCGCTCAGTCGTGTTGATTCTTGGCCATCGCGCAGCAGGCGCGAGCGTTCGCGCATCGCATGTTCGTAGGACGAGACACGTGCCGCATGCGCCGGGTCGAGGCCAAGCACCAGCCTGTCGAGAAACCGCCGCCGCGCCGACGGTCCTTCGATGAACAGCCGATCCATCTGCGGGGTCAGCCAAGTGACGCCGATGACCTCGCCGAGCGCAGCCTGACCGCGTGCATTCTCCCCGTCGATGCGCACCACGCGGCGCTCACCCCCACGGGACAAGCCCGGGGGCTGAAGGCCCACAGTGGGATCGCGTCCGGTGCCGATCCGGACGTCGCCGCGGCGCGTGTCGATCGTCGCGGCCACCGCCCAGCCCGTGTCGGCCTCGTCTGCTGCGCGCCGGCGGTCGAGATCGGCAAGCCGCGCATTGCGGAGGCCGCGTCCGGGCGACAGCAGCGAAACCGCCTCAAGAAGGTTGGTCTTGCCAGCGCCGTTGGGGCCGGTCAGCACAATCACCGGCAGCACGGCCCCCCCGGCGGCGAGTTCAAGCCGCGCGGTGCGATAATTGCGGAAATCCGTCAGCGTCAAGCGGGTCACGCCAACCGGCCCGAAGCGGGGCGGCAGGACCGCGATGTCGGCGCCGTAGCGGCCTTCATGCACCCCCATCCTCATACTCGCCCATATGGGGTGGGGGTGCCCCAGAAACCACCCTAAAAGCCTGAAAATTCGCGGGATTTGGCGTCAGACGCGCATCGGCATGAGGACATAGAGCGCGCTCGCATCGGCGCTGTCGCGAACGATCGTGGGGGAGGCCGCATCCGACATCGCAAACAGCGCCGCCTCGCCCTCGATCTGTTCGGCGATGTCAAGCAGATAGCGTGAATTGAAGCCGATCTCGATGGGGTTCGACTGGTAGCGAACCTCCAACTCCTCGATCGCCGTGCCGTTTTCCGGGCTCGTCGCGGAGACGGTCAGACTGCCGCGGTCGATCGCCAGCTTGACCGCTCGGCTGCGCTCCGTGGAGATGGTCGAGACGCGATCGACCGCCTCGGCAAACTCCTTGCACGGCACTTCGAGCATCTTGTCGTTGCCGGTCGGGATCACCCGGTCGTAATCGGGGAAGGTTCCGTCGATCAGCTTCGAGGTCAGAGCCGCCTCGCCGATGGCGCAGCGGATTTTGGTGTCGCCCAGGGCGACCTGCACCTCGTCGTTGCCCTCCTCGACAAGCTTCCTGAGTTCGAGGACGGTCTTGCGCGGGACGATGACCCCCGGCATGCCTGCCGCACCTTCGGGCAACACCATCTCGATGCGCGCCAAGCGGTGACCGTCCGTCGCCACCGAACGCAGCACCGGCACCTCGTTGTTCTTGGTGGCGTGCAGATAGATACCGTTGAGGTAGTAGCGCGTCTCCTCGGTCGAGATCGCGAAGCGGGTGCGGTCGATAAGGGCGCGCAATTCCGCCGCTGTCAGGGTGAAATGGTGCGGCAGCTCGGCCCCTGTCATGACCGGATAATCTTCCGGCGGCAGGCAGGAAAGCGTGAAGGTCGAGCGGCCCGATCGCAACACCATCTCGTTGCGGTCGCCGACGGTTTCGAGCTCGACCTGGGCGCCCTCGCGCAGCTTGCGGACGATGTCGTAGAGCGTGTGGGCGGGGGCGGTGGTCCGGCCGTCGCTATCGATTCGCGCCGGCACCGACTCGACGATCTCGAGATCCATGTCGGTGGCGCTCAACGCCAACTGTCCGGACCCCGCGCGCAGCAGCACGTTCGATAGGATGGGGATGGTTGTCCGCCGCTCGACAACGCTTTGTACGTGGCTCAGCGCCTTGAGAAGAGCGGCGCGTTCGATCGTCAGCTTCATGGTTGTGGCGCGACTGTCTTTAGGGTCGGAACTGGGTCCCGAACGCTTTTCCGGGCGCGACGCCTCGAACTTAGCGGACGGTCAGGCATCATAGCACGGAAGCGCTCCGACCCCACCTGTTTCGGCAAAGCGGCCGCGGAGGAGCGCGACGCTCAGCTGAGCATGCGGTGCAGCATCTCGACGTCTTCGGCGAGCGTCTGGTCGATCCGCGTCAGTTCCTCGATCTTTTTGACCGCGTGCATGACCGTCGTGTGATCCCGTCCGCCGAACCGGCGGCCGATCTCGGGCAGCGAGCGCTGTGTCAGCTGCTTGGCCAGATACATCGCTACTTGACGCGGCCGCGCCACGACACGGGCGCGGCGGCTCGATGTCATCTCGGCCATCTTGATGTTGAAGTGCTCGGCGACGCGGCGCTGAATTTCGTCGATCGTGACGCGTCGGTCATTGGCGCGCAGCAGGTCCTGCAGCAGCTCCTGCGCCACCTCCAGGGTCAGGTCGCGGCGCACGAGCTGCGTGTGGGCGCCGATGCGGTTGAGCGCGCCCTCGAGCTCGCGCACGTTGGAGGTGATCTTGTGAGCGAGGAACTCCATGATTTTCTGCGGCAGCGCGAGGCCCATCTGCTCGGCCTTCGCCTGAAGGATGCCGAGCCGCAGCTCATAGGTGGTCGGATGGATGTCGGCGACGAGCCCCCAGCCGAGCCGCGAACGCATCCGCTCTTCGAGACCTTCGAGATCCGACGGCGACTTGTCGGCTGAGACGACGATCTGCCGGTTCTGGTCGACCAGGGCGTTGAAGGTGTGAAAGAATTCCTCCTGCGTCGAGTCCTTGCCGCTGATGAACTGCACGTCGTCGATCATCAACAGGTCGACGGAGCGGAACTGCTCCTTGAAGTCCATCGTCGAGCGGAAGCGCAGCGCCCGGATGAACTGGTACATAAATTTCTCGGCCGACAGATAGATGACCTTGCGCGCGGGCGCGTGGTTGCGCACGTGCCAAGCGATGGCATGCATCAGATGCGTCTTGCCGAGACCGACGCCGCCATAGAGAAAAAGCGGATTGAATGGCACCGAATGCTTCGGTGCGACGCAGGCCTCGGCGACGCGACGCGCCGCGGCGTGCGCCAGTTCATTCGGCTTGCCGACAACGAAATTGTCGAAGGTCAGCCGGGCGTCGAGCGGGGCGGACATTCCCTTGTCGTCGATCGTTTCGGGGGAGCCAGCGACCTCGGCCGTCGGCGCGGCTGCCGCGGGAGCGGTTTCGCGCGCCGGTTCGCTGAGCGCGCCAGGTGCGCGCTCGCCATGCGCATTGCGCGGGTCGACGACAAAGGAAATACGGCGAACCGAGTGATTTTCCGAGCGCCAGAGAGTTAGCAAGCGGTCGGCGTAATGGGCCGTCACCCAATCGCGCAGAAAGCGGGTGGGCACGGCGATGACACCTTCGCCGCCGGCGACGCGCTCGACGGTCATCGACCCGAACCATGACCGGTACGCCGTCTCGCCGACTTCCCGCCTCATGCGGCCCAAAACTCGCCCCCAATCGGATCCTTGCTGTATGACACCCATCGGGTTGGACTCGGTCGCTTGCCCCACCAACGTAACCCCCTTCAGAAGATTCGAGCATCGGTGCGAAAGGCGCGGTCGAAGCTATAGCGTTCAGCTCCGTCGGAGCCAATAATACAGCCCAGTCGGTTGATGTTTTTTCGGCACTTCCCCTGTTCCACGGACGCATTTCTTGCGTCAGCGGTTTTTTAATCTCAACAATTTTTGGTCAATACTTTCGATTTTGCCGGTGGCATGACGTTTTTGCTCCGGCGAAGAAACTTTAGCTTGATGGGCGTGCGATGGCAACAGGATCGAGACGCGACGTAAAAAAAAGTTCATGGCGTGACACGATTGTCACGCAGGTTGAAGTGTAGCTGTCATACAACTCTTGCATCGCCCTCATAACGCATTGATTCTGGCCGAAAGACGCGAAAGTTTTCGAGCTACCGTGTTGCGATGCATAGCGCCTTTCGTGGTGGCGCGATGAAGCTCAGGTTGAGCCGTCTGAAGCGCGGTTTGAGCGGCGGCCTTATCGCCGCTGTCGATCGCGGTTTCGACCTTTTTGACAAACGTCCGCACGCGGCTCATCCGCGCGCGGTTGACCGCAGTGCGTTTCTCGCTTTGGCGGAGACGCTTTTCCGCCGATTTATGGTGAGGCATCCCGGCTCGCCCGATCCAAAGAAACGGCGCTTATATCGGCGGGGCGGGCAGGCGTCAACCAAACCTGCGAACGATCTGATTATCGGTTGCGGAACGCGGCCTTACGCTTTTCGACGAAAGCGGCCATTCCTTCCTTCTGGTCGTCGGTCGCGAAAGTCGAATGAAACAGCCGGCGCTCGAACCGTACGCCCTCGGCCAGCGTCGTCTCGTACGCGCGGTTGACCGACTCCTTGACCATCATTGCGATCGGCTGGGACATCGCGGCCACCCGCGCCGCGATCGCGATGGCCTCGTCAACGAGCTTGTCGGCCGGGACGATCCGGCTGACAAGCCCGGCGCGCTCCGCTTCCTCGGCGTCCATCATCCGTCCGGTGAGGCAGAGGTCCATCGCCTTTGCCTTGCCGATAAAACGCGGCATGCGTTGGGTACCGCCGGCGCCGGGTATCGTGCCGAGCTGGATCTCGGGCTGCCCGAATTTGGCGTTGTCGGCGGCGATGACGATATCGCACATCATTGCCATTTCGCAGCCGCCGCCGAGGGCAAATCCGCCGACCGCGGCGACCACCGGCTTGCGGCATTGCCCGACCCGCTCCCAGCCGCGGGTGATGAAGTCCTGGGTATAGGCTTCGATATAGGTTTTGGCCTGCATCTCCTTGATATCGGCCCCCGCGGCGAAGGCGCGCTCGTTCCCGGTAAGGACGATGGCGCCGATTTGCGGGTCGAATTCCAGCTCGTCGAATGCCGCGCCGAGCCCGACGATTAGCTGTGCGTTCAGCGCATTAAGAGCCGACGGGCGGTTCAGCCGGATAATTCCCACCGCACCCTGCCGCTCGACCAGCACCGGCCGCTCCGCAGCTTGCTTCTGTTGGGTGTCGCTCATCGCAAAGCTCCTTTCAGCGCTGCTTCTTGGCGCAGAAGAATGTCGATCGGCCGGACTGGACGATGCGCTGTACGCCTTCCTTGCAGATACAGCCGGGGCAGGGCTCGCCCTCGCGACCGTAGACCGCCCATTGGTGCTGGAAGTAGCCGAGCTCGCCATTGGCCTGGACATAGTCGCGCAGCGACGAGCCGCCGGCCTCGATCGCGTCGGTGAGCGTCGCGCGGATCGACTTGGCTAGCTTGGCGGCGCGCGCGCCCGTCACGGTCGCGGCAAGCCGCCGCGGCGATAGTCCGGCGCGGTAGAGCGCTTCGCAGACATAGATGTTCCCAAGCCCGGCGACGATCTTTTGATCGAGCAGCGCCGCCTTGATCGGGGTCGTCTTGCCGGCGAGCTTTTGCCCTAGATATTTGCCATTGAAGCCGAGCTCCAGCGGCTCCGGACCCATGCCGGCGAGGAGCGGGTGGGCGGCCTCTTCACCGCGCCGCATGTAATCCAGCAGGCCAAAGCGGCGCGCGTCGTTGAACCGGACGACCGTGCCGTTGTCGAGCGTCAGCACAACGTGGTCGTGCGGTGCATGCGGCGCGCCGGCCGGTCCGACGGTGATGCGCCCCGACATGCCCAGATGAAGCAGCAGCGTGCCCTCCTCGCCGAGCTCGATGAGAAGGTATTTGCCGCGCCGCGCCAGCTTGCCGATCTTCGCGCCCGTCAGGGTGCGCGCCAGCATTGGGGGGAACGGCCGGCGTAAATCCTGGCGGCGCAGCTCGGCCTTGACGATATGGCGGCCGGTCATTTTCAGCGCCAGGCCGCGGCGCACGGTTTCGACTTCGGGAAGTTCGGGCATAGTCTCCTTGTTCCGGCGGGTGCCGTTTGCGCGCAAATAACGTTATCTTCCTGCCCGATGCGTCACCAAGAGACAAGCCAGGATCAATCAGCACGTAGGGAGGCCGAGACCGATTTCGGCTTCCGCCGCGTGCCGGAGGCGGCGAAAGCGCCGCTGGTGCGCGCCGTCTTTGACAGCGTGGCCGGCCGCTACGACCTGATGAACGACCTGATGAGCGGCTTTGTCCATCGTCGCTGGAAAGACGCGATGGTAGCCTGGCTCGCCCCTCGGCCGGGTCAAACTTTGCTCGACGTCGCCGGCGGCACGGGCGACATCGCCTGCCGCGCGCTAAAGCGGCTCGATCCGGAGCGGGGCGGCGGCGTCATCGTCTGCGACGTCAACCAGCAGATGCTCGATGTCGGCCGGGCGCGGGCGATCGACGACGGCGTCATCGCCGGCATCGAATGGCTCTGCGGCGATGCCGAAACGCTGCCCATCGCTGACCGCAGCATCGACCTCTATACGATCGGCTTTGGTCTGAGGAACGTGACCCATCTCGACCGCGCGCTGGCCGAGGCGCGGCGCGTCTTGAAGCCCGGCGGGCGGTTTATGTGCCTCGAATTCGCGCCGGCGGCGGCACCGTGGCTCGCCCCCGCCTATGACCTCTATAGCTTTCGCGTCCTGCCGCTGATCGGACGGATCGTCACCGGCGATCGCGACGCCTATGCCTATCTCGTCGAAAGCATTCGCCGTTTTCCGTCGCAAAGAACGCTCTGCGATCTGATCGAGGCGGCAGGGCTGGAGCGTGCGCGCTTTCGCAACCTGACGGGCGGCGTCGCCGCGCTGCATTCGGCCTGGCGGCTGTAGCCGGACGGCCTTGTTCCGCTTCTTTCGCAGCTTTCGCCATGCCGCTCGTCTCGTCGGCATCGCCGTTACGCTCGCGCGACACGACGCGCTGTTCCTCGTTGAGCCGCTTGCCGGTTCGACACCGCTGTTCACGCTCGCCCGCTCGTTCCGCCGGCGTGGCGGCGCCGCGCGCCAGGGCGAGCGGCTGGCCGCGGCCTTTCAGGAGATCGGCCCGGCCTTCATCAAGCTCGGCCAGATGCTGGCGACCCGCGCGGATCTGCTTGGCGACGAGGTCGCCGCCGATCTGGCGATGCTGCAGGACCGGCTGCCGCCGTTTCCGTCGACGCAGGCGCGGCGCCTCGTCGAAACCGAGTTTGGCTGCCCGCTCGACAGCCTCTTTTCGTCATTCGACGACGTGCCGGTCGCTGCCGCATCGATCGCGCAAGTGCACTTCGCGGTGACGAGCGACGGCAGGGAGGTTGCCGTCAAGATCCTGCGGCCGGGAATCGCCCGCGCTTTTGCCCGCGATCTCGCATTGCTGATGTGGCTCGGTGAGCTGATCGAGCGGACGCAGCCGGCGCTGCGCCGGCTGAAGCCGGTCGAGATTGCGCGCACGCTCGAAAAATCCGTGGAGATCGAGATCGATCTGCGCTTTGAGGCCGCCGCCGCCTCCGAACTCGCCGAAAACTTCGCCGACGACCCCGGCTTTCGCGTGCCGCGCGTCGATTGGCGGCGAACAGGACGGGGCGTGCTGACTACCGATCGCATCGCCGGCATCCGGGTCGACGACCGCGCCGCGCTTGTCGCCGCGGGACACGATATCGATGCGCTGCTGAAAAAGGCGGCGGAAGTCTTTTTCATCCAGGTGTTCCGCGACGGCTTTTTCCACGCCGATTTGCACCCCGGCAACATGTTCGTCGAAGCTGACGGCGCGATCGCCGCCGTCGATTTCGGCATCATGGGCCGGCTCGATCGGGACACCCGGTTCTTCCTTGCCGACATGCTGGTGGGATTTCTCAGCGGCGACTATCGCCGCGTCGCCGAGGTGCATTTCGATGCCGGCTATGTGCCGCAGCGCCGCTCGGTCGACGAGTTCGCCCAGGCCTGCCGGTCGATCGGCGAGCCGATCCTCGGGCGGCCTCTCGCCGAGATCTCCATCGCGCGGTTGCTGGCGCAGCTGTTTCGCGTGACCGAGCAGTTCGACATGGAGACGCAGCCGCAACTCCTGCTGCTGCAGAAGACCATGGTTCTGATTGAAGGCGTCGGGCGGCAGCTCGATCCTGCCGTCAACATCTGGGCGCTGGCTCGGCCGCTGATCGAATCCTGGATGCAGGACAATCGCGGCCCCGAGGCGCGCCTGCGCCAGCGCCTCGAAAAATTTGTCGAGATGATAGACGGTCTGCCTGATGTCCTGCGAAACCTCGGAAAACTCGTCGAAGACTGGTCGCGGGAGGGCATTGTGATGCATGCCGAGACCCTCGCCGCACACGCCGAACGGCGTTGGCGCGAAGTGTTCTGGCTGATCATCCCGCTCTGGCTGATGGGGCTAGGCCTCGCCGCAATCGCCGTCGCGCTTTTCCTGCGGCGATAGCATATACTTAAGCGGTTACGGGCGGAGACTGGCGTTGCTGCAGGGCAAGCGGATAACCCTCATCATCTCGGGCGGCATCGCCGCCTATAAGAGCCTCGAGCTCATCCGCCGGTTGCGCGATCGCGGCGCGGCGGTGCGCTGCGTGATGACCAAGGCGGCGGCCGAATTCGTGACCCCGTTCTCAGTCGCCGCGCTCAGTCAGAACAAGGTGTATGGCGATCTCTTCTCGCTGACCGACGAGAGCGAGATGGGACACATCCGCCTATCGCGCGAGGCCGATCTTTTGGTTGTCGCGCCGGCGACCGCCGATCTGATGGCGCGGATGGCCGCCGGTATGTCCGACGATCTCGCCGCGACGACGCTGCTCGCCTCGGATAAGCCGATCCTTATCGCCCCCGCGATGAACGTGATGATGTGGGCGCATCCGGCGACGCAGGCCAATCTCGCGACGTTGGCGACGCGCGGTGTGCGCCAGGTCGGACCCAATGCCGGCAACCTCGCCGATGGCGAGGTTGGCCCCGGGCGCATGGCCGAGCCGTTGGAGATTGTTGCTGCGATCGAGCGATGTCTAAGCGACGATCATCGGCTGGCTGGAAGGCGTGCGCTGGTGACGAGCGGCCCAACGCGAGAGGCGATCGATCCGGTGCGCTACCTGACCAACCATTCGTCCGGCAAGCAGGGCCACGCCATCGCCGCGGCGCTGGTGGCGCTTGGCGCCGAGACCATCCTCGTCTCCGGCCCCACGCAGGAGCCGACCCCGGCGGGTGTCCGCCTGGTCGCGGTCCAGAGCGCGCGTGAGATGCTGGCGGCGACCGAGGCGAACCTGCCGGTCGACGTCGCTGTCATGGCGGCGGCCGTGTCCGACTGGCGGGTCGAGACGCAGGCGTCGCAAAAGCTCAAGAAAGACGGCAAAGCCGCACCGCTCCTGCGCCTTACCGAAAATCCCGACATCCTCTCGACCGTCGCGCATCGCAGCAACGACCGGCCGACATTGGTCGTCGGCTTCGCAGCCGAGACCGAGAATGTCGTCGCCAACGCCATCGCCAAGCGCCGGCGCAAAGCCTGCGACTGGATCCTCGCCAACGACGTCTCCGCTGGCACCGGGACCTTCGGCGGCGACCGCACCACGATCCATCTCGTCGATGCGGCGGGGGTGGAGGACTGGCCGGTCATGAGCAAAAAGGACGTCGCGGCGCGCCTTGCCGACCGCATCGCCACGACCCTCGGCGCGCGCTGAGCGCCAAATTGAAAATCGAGCTCAAGATACTCGATCAGCGGCTTAAAGGCTGGGGCTTTCCGCATTACGGGTCGAGCCTTGCGGCCGGGCTCGATCTCCACGCCTGCCTCGATGAACCGCTGGAGATCGAGCCGCAGGCGCCGGCCGTGCTGATTTCGTCGGGCATCGCGTTTCGCATCGGCGACCCAGAATGGTGCGGCCTGGTGCTGCCGCGATCGGGGCTCGGGCATCGCCAGGGTCTGGTGCTGGGCAATGCAGTCGGGCTGATCGATGCGGATTACGAGGGCCCTTTGCTCATTTCCGCCTGGAACCGTAACCCGCCGGACAAAAGCAAGCCGATCCGCGTCGGGCCGGGCGACCGGATTGCACAACTTGTGCTTACCCGCATCGTGCGGCCGGAATTTTCCGTCGTCGAAGCGTTTTCCGTTAGCGGCGAACGACAATCGGGCGGGTTCGGCTCAACCGGTGTCGCTTCCGCTTGCCGCGGCGACGCGCGGCAACGAAACTAGCGAACGGAGGACGTCGACCCAACGACATGATCCGGCTCAATAAAAAGCTGATGTTCGCCATCGAGGCGGTGCTCGACATCGCCTATAATGGCGGGCTCATACCGGTCCGTTCATCCGAGATCACCTCGCGCCAGGGCATCCCTCGACGCTACCTCGAGCCGGTGCTCCAGGAGCTGGTGCGGCACAATGTGCTGATCGGGATTCGCGGCCCGAGTGGCGGCTATCGCCTGGCGCGCGAGCGGCGCCGGGTCAGCATCGGCGATATTGTCCGTACCGTGCGCGGCCTCGAAACCGTCGAGGATCCGATTGAGGCTGGTGCCGGCAGCGCCCTCGGTCAGGAGGTGCTGCGTCCGCTCTGGCTCGAACTGCAGGACGAGACGATGCGGCGGCTTGACGCGCTGACGCTCGAAGACCTCTGCGTACGCGCGCACAAGGCCGGGATCGCAGGACAGGCGGCTGAGGGCGGCGGCGACTTCGCGATCTAGTTTTCTACACTGGAACCGCCCCGCCCATTGTCGTGCGGTGCATAATCCGGCGCTGCGGCAGGTCGTAATCCTGGATCGCGCGGTGCTGCACGGTGCAATTGTCCCACATCAAGAGATCGCCCGGCCGCCATTGGTGGCGATAGATAAAGGCCGGCTTGACGATATGGTCAGCGAGCGCATCAATCAGCGCCTCGGCTTCCTCGCTGTCGAGCCCTTCGATGCCGGTACAGTCGTCGCGCATCACATAAAGGCACTTGCGCCCGGTCTTGGGATGGGTGCGCATGATCGGGTGGGTCACTGGCGGGTTGCGATCGATCTCCGCCTGCGTCGGCGGAAAGGCGCGCTTGCGACCGACGAAATCGAACGCCGCGCGACGCCCGGCAAGAAACCCTTGCATCTCGCCCGGCAGCGCGTCCCAGGCCGCGGCGGCGCCGGCGAATTCGGTATCGCCAAGCGGCAGACCATGCAGTGTCGGAATTTCGTGTGCGTAGAGCATCGTCCCGCGCGGCGGACGTGGCGTGTAGCACATGTCGCTGTGCCAGTTCTCGCCCGCGCGTTTGACGCCGATTGGCTTGCCGTCTTCGGTGACGTTGGAGACGACGACGATCTCGGGGTTGCCCTCGACGCTCCACCGCTCGCCGAAAATGTTGAATTCGATCTCGCCGAAGCGGCGGGTGAAGGCAACCTGCTGCGGCGGGGTGATCTTCTGCTCGCGAAAGAAGATGACGCCGTGCTCGTCGAAGGCGCGCTCGATCAGCGCGAAGACATTGTCGCCGACCGGCAGCGACAGGTCGATGCCGCGGATTTCCGCACCCAGCGCCGCACCGGTAGGAACGACCTCGATGGTCATGGCACGTCCTCCTGTTTGTGGAGAACTCTAGGCTGGCGGAGCTGCCGAATCCACTGGCGCGCGGCGCAGGCATGGGTTGCTTTCGCGTTGCGGCGCGCGCCGGCTCGGCTTACATCAGAGGGAAGACCGGAGGAAAACGGCAAATGGATACCGGCTCGAACGTTGCGGTTTCCCGGGGCATGTCAATCCGCGGCGAGTTTCGCGGCCATGTCTATGACAGCATCGTCGACACGATCGGCGCGACGCCGCTGGTGCGGCTGTCGCGGCTGGCGGCGGCCCACGGCGTCAAGGCTGATATCCTCGGCAAGTGCGAGTTCTTCAACCCGCTGTCCTCGGTCAAGGATCGCATCGGGCTGGCCATGATCGAGGCGGCCGAGCACGACGGGCGGATCAGGAAGAACACCGTGCTGGTCGAGCCGACCTCCGGCAATACCGGCATCGCGCTTGCCTTCGCCTGCGCCGCCAAGGGTTACCGGCTGATCCTGACGATGCCGGAGAGCATGTCGGTCGAGCGCCGCAAGATGCTGTTGTTTCTTGGCGCCGAGATAGAATTGACCCCAGCAGGGCAGGGGATGCGCGGCGCCATCGCGCGCGCGGAAGAGATCGTCAAGACCCTGCCCGACGCGCTGATCCTGCAGCAGTTCGATAATCCGGCGAACCCGGAAATCCACCGTCTCACGACCGCCGAGGAAATCTGGATCGACACCGCCGGCGCGGTCGACATGGTGGTCAGCGCGGTCGGCACCGGCGGCACGCTGACCGGGGTCGGCGCGGCGCTGAAGCCGCGCAAGCCGGGCCTGCGGATGGTCGCGGTCGAGCCCGAGGACAGCGCCGTGCTGTCGGGCCGGCCGCCCGGCCCCAACCGCATCCAAGGCATCGGCGCGGGCTTTATTCCGAGCATCCTCGACACCAGCTTGATCGACGAGATCGTCTGCATAGGCTTCGATACGTCGCTCCACACCGCGCAGCGCGCCGCGAAGCTCGAAGGTGTGGCGGTCGGCATTTCGGCCGGCGCCGCACTCGCGGCGGCGCTCGAGATCGGCGCGCGACCGGGCATGGAGGGCAAGGTCATCGTCGCCATCCTGCCCGATTTCGCCGAGCGCTATCTGTCGACGCCGCTCTTCGAAGGATTGTGAGGTTGCCCCATGGAATTGAGCGAAGAGCAATTCCGCCGCTACGCCCGCCACCTGATCCTCGACGAGGTCGGCGAGGAGGGACAGGAAAAGCTGCTGCAGTCGCGGGTGCTGGTGATCGGCGCCGGCGGGCTGGGTTCGCCGCTGCTGATGTACCTTGCGGCGGCCGGTGTCGGGACGATCGGCATCGTTGACGACGACCGGGTCGACATCACCAACCTGCAGCGGCAGATCGTCCACGCCACCAAGCGCATCGGCGACCTCAAGGTCGAGAGCGCCAAGGAGAGCCTCGCGCGGATCAATGACGGGATCGCGATCGAGACGCATCCGTTGCGGCTCGACGCCGACAACGCCGCCGACCTGATCGGCCGCTACGACCTCGTGGCCGACGGCAGCGACAATTTCACCACGCGTTATCTGCTGAACGACCTCTGCACACGTCTCGAAAAGCCGCTGGTCGCCGCGGCTCTGTCGCCGTTCGAGGGGCAGCTCTCGACCTTCAGGGCCTATCTTGGCGACGGCCATCCTTGCTATCGCTGCCTGTTCCGCGAGCCGCCGCCGCCCGGCATCGTGCCGCGCTGCGAGGAGGCAGGCATCCTCGGCGCCGTCGCCGGGGTGGTCGGCACGCTGCAGGCGGTCGAGGTGCTAAAGGAATTGCTCGGCCTCGGCGACAGCCTCGACGGCACGCTTCTCATCTACGACGCGCTGAAGGTGCGCTTCCACCGCATCCGAATCGCCAAGGATTCTGAGTGCCCGACCTGTCGGATCGCAGCGCTGGCGGATCGCGCTTAGTTATTGTTGCGATTCAATAAAATTGCTCGAAGCTTGAGCAGGGCTTGACCGCCGGCGCTATCACGCCATCTTCGTGCAGCGCGGGGCCTGGGGGGAAGCATGGCCCGGAAACGGTGGGTGAGGGCGGTCGCCGGCGCGACGTTGGCGCTCGCATCGTCGATTTGCTGGGAGGGAAGCGCCTGCGCTGCAAGCGGCGCCGAGGCGACGGTTCCCTATTTCGCCTCGCTGCACGCCGACAAGGTCAATCTGCGTGCCGGCCCGGGCGACCGCTATCCGATCGAATGGGTTTACATCCGCCGCGATTGGCCGGTGCAGGTCATCGCCCATTTCGACCATTGGCGCCGGGTGCGCGACTGGGAAGGGACAGAGGGTTGGGTGCACGAGAAGATGCTGACCGCGCAGCGCGAGGTAATCGTCACTGGCGGCGTGCGCGGGCTGCACCAGAGTCCCGATCCCAAGGCCGCGCTGGTCGCGCGCGCGGAGCCGGGGGTGATGGCGAAGCTTGACGAGTGTCGCGGCGAGTGGTGCCAGATCGCCGCCGGCGGCGTTACCGGCTGGGTCGCGCGCGCGGATATCTGGGGCGTCACGCTGACCGAGACGGTTCGCTAGTCGAAATCCTCGGCCAGCGCGGCGCGTACGGGCTCCGGCATCACCGCCATATGCGCGTAGTTAGGGTGGTCGATCCCGGCGACGACGCGCGTGCCGGCGGTTTTGAACCGCGCGATCTGCTCGCGACTGAAGCGGAACCAAACGAACTGCACTGACGAGGCCTTGCCGTCCGGGCTCGTGTTCTCCCGGCTCGGGTCGGGTCTGCCGGCGATGCGCTGGCCGTCGAGCTCCAGAAAGATATGGTCCTCGATACCGCCGAGCCGCGCCAGCGCCGTTGCCCGCCGCGTTGGATCGTCGATCTCCAGCATTACCGTCGCGACGAGCTCATTGCCTTGCGGGATCATTGGGTTATAGGCAGCAAGTTCATCTTCGAGCTGAGCCTCGCCGCCTTTCTCGACAAACAGCATTTCGTGGATTTGCTGCCGCATCGTCTCGTAATTTTCGAAATAGAACGTTGCGAATGGGCCGACTTCAACACGCCGGCGCTTCTTCAATTCGCTCACTTCGCGGCGCCGCTCGCGCCTGATCTTGCCGTATTCGGCGAGCGAAAGGATGTCCTCGCGAGTCAGCGCTCGCCGAGTCTTGGCATCGGACATTTTTTACTTTCCTGCCGTTGCCGCGCCGTTCACCGCGATGCCGTAGGCGCGGGCGAACAGCTCGATCGGGTGGGGGGCTTGGCTCGGCGCCGCTTCGCCTTTGGCCAACAGCTCCATCCCTTGCGCGATATGGATTCCTGCCAGCGGGCACTCCGAGGCGATGTGGGCCTGCTTTTCGTTCAACGCCTGCCGCGCGACAGGTCTTCCGACTTTGATCGCGGTCTCGAAATTCCCTTTCATCACGCCCCACGAGCCGCCGTGCCCCGAGCAGCGCTCGATCACCTTGATTTCCGTGTCGGGCAGGAGGCGCAGCAATTCGGTGGCCTTCTGACCCATGTTCTGCGCTCGGGCATGGCAGGCGATGTGTAATGTCACGCCCCCGTCCAGCGCGCCAAGCCCCGGCGCCAGGCCTTTCTCCTTCGACAATGCGACGATGTATTCGCTGATATCGTACGTCGCAGTTGCCAGCTTTTCGATCGCCGCATCGTTCGGCACGATCAGCGGCCATTCGAACTTGAGCATCAGCGCGCAGGATGGAACCAGCGCGATGACGTCGTAACCCTTGTCGATCCAGAGCCCGAGCGCGGCCGAGACATTCTTCGCCGCGGCCGCGACCGCGGCCAGATTGCCGCCTTCCAATTGCGGCATCCCGCAGCATTGCGGGTAGACGATCTCGGTCTCGACGCCGTTTTTGGCCAGCACCGCTTGCGCGGCCCCGCCGATGCTCGGATTGTTGTAATTGACAAAGCAGGTGGCATAGAGCACCGCCTTGCGGCCAAAGCCCGGCGCCGTGCGGTCGACTGCCGGCGGGTTGCTCCTGGCGCGCATCGCAAAGGTGCGGCCATTGAATTTGGGCAGCGCCGCATTGCGGTCGACGCCGAGAGCCTTTTCTATCAACGGCCTGGTCAGCTTGTTGTGCCGGTCGCTGGCCCAATTGGCGAGAGGCGCGACCTTGCCGCCGAGTTTGCCGTTGCGGTCGGTGTCGGTCAGCTGGCGCTGAGCCAGCGTTTCCCGCCCTTCCTTAGCCTCGACCGCGCGGTAGCGCAGCATCAGATGGGGGAAATCGACATTGAACTCGTGCGGCGGCACGTAGGGGCACTTCGTCATAAAGCACATGTCGCAGAGCGTGCAGGCGTCGGCGACCTGCTTGTAGTCGGTCTTCGCCACGCCATCGAGTTCGCCAGTAGCCGAACCGTCAATCAGGTCGAAAAGCCGCGGGAACGAGTCGCACAGGTTAAAGCAGCGCCGGCAGGTGTGGCAGATGTCGAACACCCGCTCCATCTCCGCTTCGGTCTCGGCGCGATCCGTGAAATCAGGGTTCTGCCAGTCGAGACTATGGCGGGTCGGTGCTTCTAGGCTGCCCTCACGCATCGCTGCACCTTTTATTTCGGCCGACGGCGTCACGAAGAAGGGCGCGAGAGTATTGCTCCCGCGCCCCTTCGCTCGGGAAAAAGTGTGCTTAGAGCGTGTCGAGCGCGCGCTGGAAGCGGCCGGCATGGGAGCGCTCGGCCTTGGCGAGCGTCTCGAACCAGTCGGCGATCTCGTCGAAGCCCTCCTCGCGGGCGGTGCGCGCCATGCCGGGATACATGTCGGTGTATTCGTGCGTCTCGCCGGCGACGGCGGCCTTGAGGTTCGACGAAGTCTCGCCGATCGGCAACCCGGTTGCGGGGTCGCCCACTTCCTCGAGGTATTCCAGGTGGCCGTGCGCATGGCCGGTTTCGCCCTCGGCGGTCGACCGGAACACGGCCGAAACGTCATTGTAGCCTTCGACATCCGCCTTTTGCGCGAAATAGAGATAGCGCCGGTTCGCCTGACTCTCGCCGGCAAACGCCGCCTTCAGATTGTCTTCGGTTTTTGAGCCTTTCAGGGAAGCCATCCAACCCTCCTTATTGTCCGTTCAGGGACGCGTCGATCCGTTGCCCGCCTTGCCTTTATGGGTGGCTCGCACCGCCGAGTCAAGGCTATTTTAGAATTATTCTAAATTATTGGGTAAGTCGCTAACTTGCCGGCGCACCCGGATGATGACCTCGACGCGCCGGACCTCGGTGCCGGGGGGAGCATGCGGCAGCTGGCCGACGGAGATCGCGGCGCCCGGGATATCCTGCAACGCGCCAGACGACTCGCAAAAGAAATGGTGGTGTTCGTCGATATTGGTGTCGAAATACGAACGGCCGGGCTCGACGACCACCTCGCGCAACAGGCCCGCGGTGGTGAACTGATGCAACGTGTTGTAGACAGTCGCCAGCGACACCGGAATGGCCGCGGCGCCCGCTTCGCCGTGCAGCTGCTCGGCGGTCACATGGCGGTCCGCACCGTCGAACAGCAGCTTTGCCAGAGCGAGGCGCTGACGGGTCGGACGCAATCCCGCGCCGCGTAGGCGAGCGATGATCGTGGTGGCAGGCGAGGCGATGTCCATACGCCAGATATAGTGAGCGTTTTCAGGAAAATAAAGCGGGTGTTGCAACTTCGTTTCAGTTGCCGGTGATGATGCGGTCGACCAGTTCCTTGACGGTCGGGATATAGCCGTTCCTGTAAAACGGGTCCAACGCGAAGCGATAGGCGTTGTGTCCGGCGAACATCAACTCGGTCTCGATGTCGTCGGAATGGCAAATTTTCTGCAGCGTCTTTTGGATGCAGAAGCTGCGCGGGTCGGCTTTCTTGCCGGTGGTGCCGGTTTCGGTCTGCGCCCAGTTCGAGAACTGGCAGGCGCTTAGGCATCCCATGCAATTGATCTGGTCGGTGCGGATTGCGAAGGCCTGCGGCGGGGTCACGAAGATCAGCGTCGAATCGGGCGTGCGCAGCGCCTCGGTAAAACCTTCGGCGATCCAGCGCTCGGCCGAGTCGCGATCATGCGCGGTCAGATAGACCGAGCGGCCGCGCGCGCCGACATGAAACTCGGCGACGTGCTCGCCGACCGGCTCAACCGTGTAGGCCACCTGGTGCTCAGCGCGCTGCTGCAGCTCGTCGAGGAAATTGTTACGCACCGCCGAGGAGTAGAACCCGGTCGGGCTGAAGTGATTAAGGAAGACGTCGCCTTCCTTGAGCGTCAGCAGCCTCCGCTTCCAGGCGTCCGAGATCGGGCTTTCCTGCGTGAGAAGCGGCCGCGTGCCGAACTGGAAGGCGATCGGTGCGACCTCGGGATCGCCGATCCAGTCTGCCCACTCACGCAAATACCAGACGCCGCCGGCCATAAAGATCGGTGTCGAGCCGATACCGAATTCATGCATCATGGCTCGCAATTCGCGCACGCGCGGGTAGGGCTCTTCGGGGCATTCCGGGTCTTCGCTGTTCGACAATCCGTTGTGCCCGCCCGCGAGCCATGGGTCTTCGTAGACGACCCCGCCCAACCATTCCTGGAATTTGTGGTAGGCGCGTTTCCACAGCGCCCGGAAGGCGCGCGCCGACGAGACGATCGGGTAATAGTAGACGCCGTAGCGCGCACAGATCTCGGCAATCCGATACGGCATACCGGCGCCGCAAGTGACCCCGTGGATCAGTCCACGGGCGCCTTCGAGCACACCGTGCAGCACCTTCTCGGCGGCCGCCATCTCCCACAGCACGTTCATGTGGATGCGGCCCGCGCCGCTCGACTTCTCGTGCGCGACGCGTGCCTGATGGATGCCTCCGGCGATCGCGTAGGCGATCAGCTCCTCGTGCCGCTCGCGCCGCGTGCGCCCGTGATAAATTTGCGGGATTGCATGTCCCGCGGGGTCGAAGCTGTCCGCGTTGACGCCGGAAAACGTCCCGACCGCGCCCGAGGCCGCCCAGGCGCCCGAGCTTTCGCCGTTCGACACCGAGATGCCCTTGCCGCCTTCGACCAGCGGCAGCACCTCGCGTCCAGAAATCACCAGCGGAATGAGCGGTCTCAACGATAGGCTCCCAACGCGCGCCGGCTCGGTGTTATGCCGCGGCGCGGGCTATTATATCGGGTGCGTCGGAAAAAACGGAAGCGATGCCCCAGGCGAAGAGTTGCCGCGCCCGCGCCGCGTCGTTGACCGTGTAGGCGAGGAATGGATATCCGGCGTCGCTTACGGTCGCTGCGATCGTCTCCGTGAGGTCAGCCTGGCCGCAATGGATCGTCGTGCAGCCAAGCCGCTTCGCAAGGCGGCGCCAATTGCGCGGGAGGCTGCGCCACAGCATCCCTCGTGGGATTGACGGCATTGCCACCGCGGCGGCGGCGAGGGCGGTGCTGATAAAGCTCGATATCAGGAGCGGCGGCAAGTTCGGCCCGAGCCGCGCCAGAGAGGCGGCGATCGCCGCCGCAGTCGCCGGGCCGCGGCCGCGCTCGGCCTTGATCTCGACATTGGCGCCGAGCGCGAGGTCGTGGCATAGCGACAGCGCCTCGTCCAGTGTCGGCAGGCGCTCGCCTGCAAAGCCTGGTCCGAACCAGCTTCCCGCATCGAGCCCGCGTAGCCTTGCAAGCGGCAGCTTCGAGATGCGCCCGCGGGCGCCGGTAGTGCGCGCGAGTGCATCGTCATGGCAGACGACAAGCGCGTTATCGGCGGTGAGGCGCACGTCGAACTCGACCCAGGCGCAACCCAACGCTTTCGCTGCGCGAATCCCGGCCAATGTGTTCTCGGGCGCGAGGGCAGCCGCGCCGCGATGCCCGATGACTGGAGGGAGGTTCAACATCCGGGAACGCGCCCCGGCGAAAGCCAGGGCCCATTCTTCAGTCGCAAGAGCGCCGGGATGACAACAGGGCTACCGCCCTATTGTCATTTCGCCGCCGCGCCGGCCGGGGCTGGCTGCTCCTGCGGGCGGCGTTGGCTGCCCAGGTCTTCACCGGTCGCCTGATCGACTTGGCGCATGCTCAGCTTGACCTTGCCGCGGTCGTCGAAGCCGAGGACCTTGACCTTGACCTGGTCGCCGACATTGACGACGTCGGAGGTCTTGCCGACTCGCTGCTGCGCGAGTTCGCTGATGTGGACGAGACCGTCCTTGGCGCCCAGGAAGTTCACGAACGCGCCGAAATCAACGACCTTCACCACCTTGCCATTGTATATGTGGCCCTGCTCGGGCTCCGCGACGATGCCCTTGATCCAGTCGATCGCCGCTTTCGCCGCATCGGCCGAGACCGAGGCGATCTTGATGACGCCGTCGTCGTTGATGTCGACCTTGGCGCCGGTGGTCTCGACGATCTCGCGGATGACCTTTCCGCCCGAGCCGATGACCTCGCGGATCTTGTCCTTGGGGATCGTGATCGTGGTGATGCGTGGCGCGTTCTCGCTGACCTCGTCGCGCGCGCCGGTGAGGGCCTTGGCCATCTCGCCAAGGATGTGGGCGCGGCCGTCCCTCGCCTGGTCGAGCGCAATGCGCATGATCTCCTCGGTGATCGAGGTGATCTTGATGTCCATCTGCAGCGCGGTGATGCCCTCGCTGGTGCCAGCGACTTTGAAGTCCATGTCGCCGAGATGGTCCTCGTCGCCGAGGATGTCGGAGAGGACCGCAAAGCCGTCCTTCTCTTTGATGAGGCCCATCGCGATCCCTGCGACCGGCCGCTTCAGCGGCACGCCGGCATCCATCAGCGACAGCGAAGCGCCGCACACCGAGGCCATCGACGACGAGCCGTTCGACTCGGTGATCTCCGAGACGACGCGGATCGTGTAGGGGAAGCTCTCTTTGGTCGGCAGCATCGGCCGCACGGCGCGCCAGGCGAGCTTGCCGTGGCCGATCTCGCGCCGGCCGGGCGAGCCCATGCGCCCGGCCTCGCCGGTCGAATACGGCGGGAAGTTGTAGTGCAGCATGAAATGCTGGCGGTACTCGCCTTCGAGCGCGTCGATGATCTGCTCGTCCTGGCCGGTGCCGAGCGTCGCGACGACCAGCGCCTGGGTCTCGCCACGGGTGAACAGCGCCGAGCCATGGGTGCGCGGCAGCACGCCGACCTCGGCGATGATCGGCCGCACCGTCTTGGTGTCGCGTCCGTCGATGCGCGGTTCGCCGCGGATGATCGAGCCACGGACGATGTCCTTCTCTAACTCCTTGAAGAACTTGCCGGCATAGGTCTGCTTTGCCGGGTCGCCGTCATATTTGGCGAGTGCGAGGTGCTTGGCGGCTTCGAGCTGGTTCGAGCGCTCCTGCTTGCCCTGTTCCTTGTAGGCGGCGGCAAGCGGGGCGGCGAGCAGCGTGCGCAACTCGTCTTCCATCGCCGTCTTCTCGGGCAATGGCTCAGCCATGTTCCACGGCTCCTTGGCGCAAGTCTCGGCGAGTTCGATGATCGCGTCGATGACCGGCTGGAAGCCCTTATGGCCAAAGGTGACGGCGCCGAGCATCGTCTCCTCGGAGAGCTCCTGCGCTTCCGATTCGACCATCAGCACGCCTTCCTGCGTGCCGGCAACGACGAGGTCGAGGTCGGACTCGTCCATCTGCGCGGCGGTTGGGTTTAGGACGTATTGGCCGTTCACGTAGCCGACCCGTGCTCCGCCGATCGGTCCCATAAACGGGATCCCAGAAAGCGTCAGCGCCGCCGAGGCGCCGACCAGCGCAACAATATCGGGGTCGTTTTCGAGGTCATGGCTCAACACGGTGCAGACCACCTGTGTCTCGTTCAAAAAGCCGGACACGAAAAGCGGCCGGATCGGGCGGTCGATAAGACGCGAGACCAGCGTCTCCTTTTCCGACGGGCGCCCTTCGCGTTTGAAAAAGCCGCCGGGGATCTTGCCCGCGGCGAAGGTCTTTTCCTGATAGTTGACGGTCAGGGGAAAAAAGTCCTGGCCGGGCTTGGCGGTCTTCGCCGCGACCGCGGTGCACAACACCGTCGTCTCGCCATAGGTCGCGAGCACCGCGCCATCGGCCTGCCGGGCGATCTTGCCGGTCTCGAGGACGAGTTTACGGCCGCCCCAATCCAACTCCTTGCGGTAAACCTGAAACATTATCGTTCATCCTTTACAAACATAGGCGGCAGCCCTCGCGACGGCGGATTCCGTCGCGGGCTGCCAGCATTTCTTTGCGGCTTTCGGGCCGCGGTCTTGTCGTGGTGCAACTCATGGGCCGGCTGCTGGAGCCATCCGGAGACGACTGCCGTTACCGGGGAATGGGAGGGGCGTTCTGCCAACAGGTCAGCGCCCCCGATCAACGCCTGAGGCCGAGGCGCCCGATCAGCGTCTCGTAGCGAGATGCGTCCGCTCGCTTCAAGTAGTCGAGCAGGCGGCGACGCTGGCCAACCATGACGAGTAGCCCGCGCCGCGAATGAAAGTCCTTTTTATGCATGCCGAGGTGGTCGGTCAGGTTGCGGATGCGTTCGGACAGGATCGCGACCTGCACCTCGGGCGAGCCGGTATCTCCGGATTTCACGGCATACTCAGAGATGAGCGTCTGCTTGCGCTCAGCGGTAATCGACATCGTCAGTCCTTCATTTAGTAATTGATCATCCGAACCGGCAAGAGACGGCCCTTGTCGATGCGCGCCAGTCCGACCAGCAGTGGGCCGTGCCTTGCACCGACGATCGCGCCGTCGTCAAACCGGTCGAGGCGGGCACCTTCGCCATGATCGGCCAAACTGATTGTCTGGCCGTGGCGAAGTCGGGCGGCCTCGTCTGCCGTCAAAGCCAGGGCCGGGATGTCGTCCAGCGCGGCTTCGATCGGCAGTAGATGCCCGGAAGCGAGCAGACTATGCCCAAGACTCGTCGCCAAATCCAGAGAAATGGCTTGCGCCTCGCCAAACCGGCCGACGCTTAATCGGCGCAACGCCGCAATATGGCCAAGCGTCCCCAACGCCAGAGCGAGGTCGCGAGCGAGCGCGCGGATATAGGTGCCTTCGCTGACGCGGGCAGTGAAGTCGGCGTGGTCGCGGTCGGGGAGGGCGGTCAGATCGAGGTCATAGATCGTAACCTTGCGCTCGGCGAGCAACGGGGCCTCGCCGGCTCGAGCCAGCGCATAGGCGCGCCTTCCGGCGACCTTGATCGCCGAATAGGCGGGCGGCCGCTGCGCGATGGCCCCCATAAAGCGCGGCAGCGCGGCGCGGATCGCGGCTTCGTCCGGGCGCAACGGGTTCTCGCCGGTAACGTCGCCCTCGCTGTCTTCCGTGTCGGTAGCGACGCCCCAGCGAACGCGAAAGCTGTAGCGCTTCTCAGCCTTCGACAAAAAGCTCACGGTCTTCCTGGCTTCGCCGAGCGCAACCGGCAGCACTCCGGTGGCGAGCGGATCGAGCGTGCCGGCATGCCCGGCCTTGAGGCCGGTCGTGCGCTTCAGCCGGGTCACGACGCGGTTGGAAGTTATTCCGGCGGGTTTGTCGAGGATCAGCCAGCCGCCGATCGCGAGCTTATTCATCCTTGTCCTGCAAATCGCGCGCGACCGGCTCATTGTGCAGAACCGCTGCGATGCGCGTCGCACTGTCGAAGGCGCTGTCGAGCGCAAAACTCAGGTTCGGCACGCGGCGCAGCCGAACGAGCTTGCCCAGCCGGCCCCTGATATAAGGGGCGCTGCGCCTGAGGCCCGCGATGATGTCGATGGCATTGGCACCGCCCAGCGGCATCACGAACGCTGCCGCGTTGCGCAGATCGGGGCTTAGCTGCACCTCGGTTACCGTGATGTTGGCGTCGAACAGCGCCGGGTCGTGCAGCTCGCCCGGACGCAGGAGTCGCGCCAGCGCATGCCGCAACTCCTCGCCGACTCGCAGCCGACGTTGGCTTGGGACGCCGATGGGAGTTTCATTAAATTCCCGGCGAGGCATCGTCTTGCGGACTTATCGAACGCTGTTAAGGGAGGCCGCGGTTGTCCACCGCTCTCACCATGAAGGTCATAGCGCGCGGGCGACTTCCTCGACCTCGAAGCACTCAATCACATCGCCTTGCTGGATGTTATCGTAGTTCTCGAACGCCATGCCGCATTCGTAGCCGTCGCGCACTTCACGCACCTCGTCCTTGAAGCGCTTGAGAGTCTTCAAGCTGCCTTCGTGGATCACGACGTTGTCGCGCAGCAGGCGTACCTTGGCGCCGCGGCGCACCACACCGTCGGTCACCATGCAACCGGCGACCTTGCCCACGCGGGTGATGTTGAACACCTCGCGGATCGATGCATTGCCGAGGAAGCGCTCGCGCAGCGTCGGGGAGAGCATGCCTGACAGCGCCCCCTTCATGTCGTCAATGACGTCGTAGATGATCGAGTAGTAGCGGATCTCGACCCCATCGCGTCGCGCCAAGTCGCGGGCCGCGGGAGCGGCGCGCACGTTGAAGCCGACGATCACCGCGCCTGTCGCCTTGGCCAGGATCACGTCGCTTTCGTTGATCCCGCCGACACCCGAATGCAGCGTACGCACCGCGACCTCGTCGGTCGACAGCTTGTCCAGCGAGCCGATGATCGCTTCGACCGAGCCTTGTGCGTCGGCTTTGACGACAATTGGCAGCTCTTTCAACGTGCCGGCGCCGATCTGCGAGAACATCTCCTCGAGCGTATTGCGCCCGGTATGCGCGGCGGCCTTTTCCCGCCGCGACCGGTCGCGGTATTCGGCGATCTCGCGGGCGCGGCTCTCGCTTTCGACGACGACGAAATCGTCGCCGGCCATCGGCGCGCCGTTGAGACCGAGGACTTCGACTGGGGTCGATGGGCCGGCCTCGCGCAAGTTTTCGCCCCGGTCGTTGACAAGCGCGCGCACGCGGCCCCAGACGCTGCCCGAGACGAAGATGTCGCCGACCTTCGCGGTGCCGCGCTGGATGAGCACGGTCGCAATCGCGCCGCGGCCTCGTTCGAGCTGCGCTTCGAGCACGACACCCTCGGCCGGCCGGTTCGGGTTGGCCTTGAGGTCCAACAGCTCGGCCTGCAACAGGATCGCTTCTTCGAGCTTGTCGAGGTTGGTCTTCTTGAGCGCCGAGACCTCGATGTTGAGCACATCGCCGCCCAGCTCCTCGACCACCAGCTCGTGCTGCAGCAACTCCTGGCGGACCCGGTCGGGCTTGGCCTCGGGGCGGTCGATCTTGTTGATCGCTACGATGATCGGCACTTCCGCCGCCTTGGCGTGGCGGATCGCCTCGACCGTCTGCTCCATGATCCCGTCGTCGGCCGCGACCACGAGCACGACGATGTCGGTGGCGTTGGCGCCTCGCGCGCGCATCGACGTGAAGGCCTGATGGCCCGGTGTATCGATAAAGGTGATCTGCTTGCCGCTCGACACGGTGACGCGATAGGCGCCGATATGCTGGGTGATGCCGCCCGCTTCGCCGGCCGCGACATCGGTCGAGCGCAGCGCGTCGAGCAGCGAGGTCTTGCCGTGGTCGACATGGCCCATGACCGTGACGACCGGAGCTCGCGGCTCTAGCTCGGCCTCGGTGTCGGCTTCGCCGCGCATCCCGATCTCGACATCGGATTCGGCAACCCGGCGCAGGCGGTGACCGAACTCGCTGACGACGAGTTCGGCGGTGTCGGCGTCGATGACCTGATTGACCGTCACCATGACGCCCATTTTCATCAGCGACCTGACAACGTCAGTCCCGCGTTCGGCCATGCGGTTGGCGAGCTCGGCGACCGTGATGGTCTCCGGGATCACCACGTCGCGCGTGATTTTCGTCTGCTCGACGGCGCCGTGCATGCGCATCCGCTCGCGCTCGCGGGCGCGGCGGACCGAGGCGATGCTGCGCGTGCGCTCGTCTTCGTCGGACAGCGCTCGGGTAACGGTCATCTTGCCGGTGCGGCGGCGTGGCTCGTCGCGGCGCACCGGGGTGGCCGGGCGGCGCGCATCGGGCCGGCCGCGGCGGAACGCCGAAGCCGCCTCTTCCTCTTCCTCGGCCGGCATCGCGACTTTGCCGGCGGCGGCAAGCGCGGCGACCTTGGCCGCGGCCGCCTTGCCGGCGCGTTCGGCGACTTCGCGACGCGACTCTTCCTCTTTGCGGCGCGCTTCCTCTTCGACCGAGCGTTGCTTGCTCTCTTCGACGGCGCGTTTTTTTGCTTCCTCTTCCTCGACGTGGCGACGAGCTTCTTCCTCAGCCTCGTGCTTGGCCTCCTCGGCGACGCGGATGGCTTCCTCGCGCCGGCGATCCTCCTCGGCGATGACCGCGCGATGACGCGCCTCCGCATCTGCTTTTGCAGCGTCCTGGACCACCCGCAGCCGGCTCGCGCGCTCGTCGGCGGTGAGAGCCCGCGGCGGCGCCGAAACGACGCGGCGCGACGGCGCGCCGGTTTCGCTCGGCGTTGCCGGGGCAGGTGACGGCGTCTGCGACGGCGCGCGTGCCGTCGCGGGCGCGGCGGCCTCGGCCTTGGCCGGTTCGGGCGCCTGCCCAGGCAGGATGAGCCGCCGCTTCGGCCGCACCTCGACCGCGACGGTCTTCGACCGCCCGTGCGAGAAGCTCTGCTTGACCTGACCTGGCTCACTCGGCCGGTTCAGCCCCAGTGTTCCCGATCGGAGGGTCAGTGGTCGCTTCTGTTCTTGGTCTACGTCACTCATGCGTTCTCGTACCGCCATCCCGCTGCGACTCTACCGCCGTCGCGATGTCTACACCTTTGAGCTCCGCGGCGGCGCGAAACCCTGCGAGCCGCCGCAATTCTACTTGAAGCCGCAAGCACAATGGCCCCGGCCCGACCCCAACAAACGTCACCCTCTCGCGGCCGAACACGCCGCTCAACTCCCCGGCGTCGAGCACGCTGGCCGACGCCACGCCGCGCGCTCCGGCGGCCATGCGACGACGGCCCGCCTCTGCGCCGTCAAGGGCGAGTAGCAACAGCACCGCGCTCCCGCGGCGCAGCGCTTCGCCGACCCTCTCGTAGCCTGCTACCGCCACCCCGGCCCGTCGCGCCAGTCCGAGCGCGTCGCAACAGCGCCGTGCCAGCAAGGCTTCGCAGCGGTCGGCAAGCTCCGGCGGCACCAACACCGGTCGCCGCGCGGCGCGCGCGAAAACGCGCTTCGCCACCGCCCGCTCCACTATATCCCGACGCGGCAGCAACCACAAACCCCGTCCGGGCAGACGCGCATCGACATCGGGGACGATCGTGCCGTCCGGACCGACCACGCAGCGCAACAACCGGGCGCGGTCGTGGCTGTCGCCGGTAACGATGCAACGGCGTTGTGGCCCGGTCTCCGAGGCGTCGGCAACGGCCGGGTCAAGCCCGGTGGCGGCGGTCGTCGCTACTCCTCCTTCTCCGCCGGCGCTTCGATTTCCTCATCGCCGAACCAGCCGAGATGTTTGCGTGTCGCCATGATCATCTCGTTGGCCGTGTCGAGTTCGAGCTCGACCCCGCCTTTGTCCGAGGCGGAGAGGATTTCGATCAGCTCGTCGCCCGCCAGATCGGCGAAATCATCGAGCGTCTTCACCCCTTTTTCGCCGAGCGATACCAGCATCCCGGGCGTGAGGCCTTCAAGCCCGGCCAGATCATCGGTGACGCCGAGCTCGTGGTAGCGCGCCGCGTACTCTTCGTCGCGCCGTTCGAGGGCGCCGCGGGCGCGCGCCTGCAATTCGGCGGCGATGTCCTCGTCGAAGCCCTCGATCCCGGCGAGGTCGGCCGTGGCGACGTAGGCCACCTCTTCCAGCGTGCTGAACCCTTCGGTCACCAGCAGGTGGGCGATGACGTCGTCGATGTCGAGCGCGTCGATGAAGAGCTGGCTGCGCACCCGGAATTCCTCGGTGCGCCGCTCGCTTTCCTCGGCCTCGGTCAGGATGTCGATATCCCAGCCGGTGAGCTGCGAGGCGAGCCGCACATTCTGGCCGCGCCGGCCGATCGCCAAGCTCAGCTGATCGTCGGGAACGACGACCTCGATGCGCTTCTGCTCCTCGTCCATCACCACCTTGGTGACTTCGGCGGGGGCCAGCGCGTTGACGACAAAGGTTGCCGGATCCTGCGACCAGGGGATGATGTCGATCTTCTCGCCCTGCAGTTCGCCGACCACCGCCTGGACACGGCTGCCGCGCATGCCGACGCAGGCCCCGACGGGATCGATGCCGCTGTCCCGCGAGATGACCGCGATCTTGGCGCGGCTGCCCGGATCGCGCGCGACCGCGCGGATTTCGATGATGCCGTCGTAGATTTCCGGCACCTCCTGTGCGAACAGCTTCGCCATGTATTGCGGATGGGTGCGCGACAGAAAGATTTGCGGTCCGCGCGGCTCCTGGCGCACGTCGTAGATGTAGGCGCGCACCCGCTCGCCTTGGCGGAAGCTTTCGCGCGGCAACAGCTCGTCGCGGCGCAGCATCGCCTCGGCGCGGCCGAGATCGACGACGACATTGCCGAACTCGACGCGCTTGACCAGCCCGTTGACGATTTCGCCGGTGCGGTCCTTGAACTCGTTGTATTGCCGCTGCCGTTCGGCGTCGCGCACCTTCTGGACGATCACCTGCTTCGCGGTCTGCGCCGCGATGCGGCCGAAATCGATGGGCGGCAACGGATCGGTGATGAAATCGCCGATCTCCGCCTCGGCGTTTAGCCGCTTGGCGGCGGCGAGCGGGATATGCGTCGCCTCGTTCTCGACCGTGTCGACCACCTCGCGAAAGCGCAGCAGGCGAATCTCGCCGTTGCGGCGGTCGATTTCCGCGCGGATGTCGTATTCCTGGCCGTATTTCGAGCGGCCGGCCTTCTGGATCGCCTGCTCCATCGCTTCGAGGACTTCATCCTTGTCGATGCCTTTGTCGCGCGCGACGGTGTCGGCGACCTGCAGCAATTCGGGACGGGCGTAGGTGAGGGTGCTTTCCATTGTTCCCGGTGCCTTAGTGAAGCGGGGTGGAGTGGGATTTCAAGAGATCGTCGGTGATGACCAGCTTGGCCTTGGCGATGTCACCGAGCGGCAGCGCGATCTCGCCGGTCTCGCCGCGCAGGCGGATCTGCTCGCCGGCGCGGCCGAGCAGCCTGCCGCGGAAGCGCTTGCGGCCGTCGAGCGGCTGGGCAAGTTCGATCTTCGCCTCGAACCCGGTGAAGCGGTCGTAATCCTCGGGCCGGGTCAGCGGCCGGTCGAGCCCGGGCGAGCTCACCTCCAGCATATAGGCGCCGGCGATCGGGTCGGCGACATCGAGCAACGCCGACACCGAGCGGCTGATTTCGGTGCAGTCGTCGACCGTCATTGGCGCACCGTCCAGCCGCTCAGCCATGATTTGCAGCGTCGCCCGGCGCGCGCCGAGAAAGGTGATTCGCACCAGCCGATACCCCATCGCTTCCAGCGAAGGCTCGATGATCGGCGCGATATCGCCGGCAGTTTTCGGCGCGGTGCTCGTCAATCCTTTGTCCTGTACGCAAATAAAAAGTGGGCCGCCGGCCCACTCGGAGAAACTTCGGTTATGGGACTTTATTGTTGCGCCATATATAGGGAAATCCGTGTCGGCCGCAAGACCTTAACCCCAACCCTCGGGGGAGCGCGAACGCATCCGCCGGCGCGATCGAACGTCCGTTCCCGGAATAGCATCCCGCGTCCCAGATGATATAAATTGGTAGAATATTCCGACAATAGCTTCCCTTTTTGGCAAGCCGAACGTAATATTATCGATGGCGAAATGAGGATATCGAGCGGCTGATGGTGTCAGAGTGTTCACGTCCGCGGGCGCGCCGTTTTGTCGTGCCTTCAAGGCCGCGGCGGGTTGTGCTGTCCGTGCTCAAGTCGAGTACGGCGATGGCCACAATCCTTGGCCTCGCTTTAACGTCGCAGCCGGCCGGCGCGCAGTCGGTCAGCACCCCGAATTTCAGCATCGGCGGCGCGGGCGGCGACTTCACGAACAAAGGCGCCGGGTTTGGCATTGGCCAAGTTGACCTGCCGGTCGGGCCGCTCGGCGTGGAGGCCGACCCGTTCGTCGGCGATGTCGGCGGGCACGGATACTACGGCGTCGCCGGCGAATTGTTCGCACGCGATCCCAACCTGGGCTCGCTCGGCGGCATCGGCGAGTTCGAGTGGACGAGCGGGAGCGATGTCGGCCGCTTCGGGGCGCAAGGTGAATATTACTTGCCGCGGGTAGACCTTGCGCTTCGCGGCGGCTACCAGGACGGCCACAATATAAGCCACGGCGGGTTCGCCGAGGCGCATGTCGGCTTCTACATTACACCCGACTTCGAAATCGGCACGGCCTCCGAGGTATCTCCCTCGGCTTTCGCGCAGTCGTTCGATGCTGAGTACCTGCCGCACTGGCAGCCGCTTCCCAATATGTCGCTGTTCGCCAACGCCCAGGTAGGCGATCGCAGTCAGACGATGGTGCTGTTCGGCGTGCGCTTCCACTTCGGCCCCGAAAAGTCACTGCAGGATCGGCACCATACGGATGATCCGTGGCAGCCGATCCCGCAACCGTTGGTCATCAAGCAGAACCACTCGACGGGGCCGACGCTGTCGCCGCCGCCACCCCCGCCGCCGCCTCCGCCACCACCTCCGCCACCACCTCCGCCGCCACCACCTCCGCCGCCACCACCTCCGCCGCCACCTCCGCCATCACCTCCGCCGCCATCACCGCCGCCGCCGCCCTACACATGAGAACCATCCTCCTGGCGTGGGAGTTGGGGAGAGGATTCGGTCACATCGTTCGATTGCGGCGGATTGCTGAGCGGCTGAAGCGCGCCGACATCCGCCTTGTCGCCGCCGCGCGGAGCGTTTCGGCCGGCGCAATGCTGCGCGATATCGGGATCGAAACGGTGCAAGCACCGCTGTGGCCGGGTGTCGGCGGAAGCGAGCCGCGCGGACGGGTCCGTTCCTCGGCGACTCTGCTTGACACCTTCGCCGGCATCGGGCTTGCCGATCCGGTGGCGCTGACGGGCGTCATCGCGGCGTGGCGAGCTTTGTTTTCGTTGCTGCTCCCGGATTTGGTGATCGCTGATTACGCGCCCGGCGCGATGCTCGCGTCGCGTGGTCTGATCCCGCTTGCCGTCGTCGGCAGTGGGTTTACCGTAATCCCGCCCGAACTTGAGCGATTCCCGCGGCTGCACCGACTGGCGCCACCGGTCTGGGGCGAAGACGAGGTGCTGGCGAGCGTCAACGAGGTGCTCGGCCGCTTCTCGTCACCTCCGCTCGACCGCGCGCCTGCGATGTATAGCTGCGAGGTAACTGCGGTAACGAGTTTCCCGCTGCTCGATCCATACCGTACGGAACGC
>DATJSH010000228.1:0-11288 GCA_035504235.1 Allostellaceae bacterium
CGGCGAATTCGTAGGCGCGTTCGAAGCGCTCGGCGTCGCTCGGGCGTTCGTGGACTACACCTTCCATAACCGTGCGGTGCTCCCAGCCAAGATCGGCCGCCTGCTTGCGCCATAGGTGGCGCTCGTCGGTCTTCATCTTGCCGAGGCGCCCCTCGGCGCCGGCATCGCGCAGGATGTCCATCTTGGCGTCGGCCGAGAGCGCGTCCCAGTCGAGTCCCTGGTTTCTGACGAAGGTTTTCGCCTTGTTGAGGATGTGCCGGCGCCCTTTACTGAACGCATTGTTGGCCTCTTCCGGGATGGCGAGGGCGACGACTGCCTGCTCGCCGGCGTCGTAGCCGATCCGAACACCGAGGCGCCGCAGCTCGTCGGCGAGGATCGCCTGGAAATAGGCGCCGAATTCCTTGACGCGCGCGTCGCTCATCGCCTTCGTGTCGAGCGATCCGACACGGCCCTCGGCGGTGACGACGAGATTGAACAAAAAGTTGTGGATATGCATGTGCGGGTCGCCGGCAACCGGGGCGTCGAACAGATAGGTCTGGCCGCCGGCTCCGTCCTGGATCGGCAGTGTCGGCCGTGCTGTGTGATGGCGAAAGCTGATCCAGCCGACGGCACCGGGTTCCGTTCCTTCCCGGCCGCCATGGCCGCGCCGCGCATGCCCAAAGACCAGAGCGACATAGCGCATCGCCCGGTCGTTCGCCCGGTCGACAGCGTTCCAGATCGCTGCACTCTCGGCCGGGGTGCCGGCGAACTCGGCGGCGAGGCTCACCGATTTGTGCGGCGAGAACACGAGGTCGAGACCCGAAAGCTTGCGCTTGTGGGGAGACCACGGCTGCCCGTCATCGGCGCGCCGGGCCTCGAACAGGCGCGACATCTCGGCGTCGCGCGGCATCTTGTACGGGTCGATCCCGATCGCCCGCGCAACGTGCCGCGGCATGTCCGGCCGCCAAGTCGCCCGGCTATCGCGAAGCGTGTAGTAGGCAGTGAGCCGGCCGCCCTCTTCGAGGATGCGGCCGGCTTCGTCGAGTGCCGGCGGGTGGATCGGCTCGGGGGTGTCCTCGGTCAGGTAGCGCAGGATCAGCCGCCCCTGCGAAGCGGCCGCGATCTTGCGGAAATTCAGCACGCCGGCCCTCTGCTGTCCGACGGAGCATGAGCGTTCGGACCAGTGGTTCCAGTATCGGCGAGGCGGTTACCGAGAACCCTTAGGTCACCCTGTATTTGCTGGGCGATCGTCAGGATCTGGCGCTGCTGGACGATCAGCGTAGCGATCAGGTCTTCGAGCGGGGGCCCCTCGCGAAGGCTGTGCTGATCAAGAAGCAGGTCGACCAGCGACCGCAACAACTCGAGTGTCTGGCGGGTCTGATCCTGGATCGTCGCGAGGGCCGCGCGGGTGTCGTCATCGGCGGCCTCGAGCGGCAGCGCCGCCGGCTCGGCATCCCGGGCCATGTTTCGCCTCCGTCCAATGCGCGCGAAGCGTCGCGCGCTGGCTTGCGAACGGAGAGGCCTAAGCCCGCGGGTTCGGTCTGGCTCGCGGTAGAAGCCCGGGCCGGGGAACCTCTGGAGACGCAGTTACTCGCTGTGATTGTTGTCGTGTCGTCAAGCGGGAGACGGCTGTGTTTGTGTCATCGAGAGTGGCATCGATGGTTGATCACCGAGCGCAGAGCCACCGAAGGCTTGGTCTCGGCGCTCGTTAGTGGTAGCGGCGGGCCGCCGCTACCGAGACGGCGGGCTATGCCCGTATCCGGCCATTGCCGCAGCGCGTCTCAATGGCCTGCCGTCCCGATATAGGGGGGTCTCTAGCCGTGCTAGTGCGATGGTATTCGGCTGAGTTTGGCTTCGAAACGGGGGCCGCGCGGAGCGGGCGACGGCAGGGACGAGCGCGCTCGATCACCAGGGCGACATCGCGAAGGTGCGGGAGTGGGTTGGCCAAGCCAACTCGGCACTGGTTGGGGTGTGCAGCAAGCGACTCAGCAATAGCGCGGTATCGGTCCGTCATGCGGCGTCGCGCGGTCGCTCAGATCGAGCATCACCTCATCGATGTAGCACCAGCCCCAGCCCTCGGGCGGGTCGTAACCTTCGATGACCGGGTGCCCCGTCGCGTGGAAGTGGCGCGTCGCGTGCCGGTTTGGCGAGTCGTCGCAGCACCCGACGTGGCCGCAGGTCCGGCACAGGCGCAGATGTACCCAAGGCGAGCCGATCTTCAGGCACTCCTCGCACCCGAGCGCGCTCGGTGTTACATCGCGAATAGCTGTCTCATGAGAACATCTATCGTCCATCAGGTCCTCCGATCCCGGCCGGCGCCGCCTTGCTGTCGGCCTTCGCCAGAAACGCGTGCAATGCTGCGACGACCTGTGCGCCGTCACCGACCGCGGCGGCGACCCGCTTGACCGAGCCGCAGCGTACGTCGCCGATCGCGAAAACGCCGGGCAGATTGGTTTCGAGCACACCTCGAATGTCGCCGCCGGTACGGATGAAGCCCTTGGCGTCGAGTGCGATGCCGGAGCCCGCGAGCCAGTCGGTATTGGGGTCTGCGCCGATGAACAGGAACAGATGGCGGCCCGACAGGCGCGTTCATCACCGGAGAGATGAGACCGGCAGCGGATCGCTTGCAGCATTCCGTCACCGCCATCGAGCGCGCTGACCGACGTGTTGTACAGGACTTCGATGTTCGGAGTCGCGGCGATGCGGTTGACGAGGTAGCGTGACATGCTCGCACCGAGGCTGGGGCCGCGGACGATCATCCGAACCCTGGCGACCTTGTCGGCCAGGTACACGGCGGCCTGGCCCGCGGAATTGCCGGCGCCGACCAGCGCCACCTCCTGGCCGCCGCACAACTGGGCCTCCAGCGGTGAGGCCCAGTAGTGCACCGACGCCCCCTCGAACGATGCCAGATTTTCTAGGTCGAGCCGGCGATAGCGCGCGCCGCTGGCGACGATCACGGCCCGAGACCGAACCTGTTCGGCGTTGGCCAGGGTCAATCGAAAGCGGCCGAATTCGGTCTGCATATCCAGCCGGCCGACCTCGTCGGGGATCGCCATCTCCGCGCCGAACTTTTGCGCCTGGTTGTAGGCTCGCGCCATCAAGGCGACGCCGCTGATGCCGGTAGGAAAGCCAAGATAGTTCTCGATGCGCGCCGAGGCGCCGGCCTGCCCACCAAACGCGCGACAGTCGAGGACAAGGGTCGACAGCCCTTCGGACGCCGCATAGACCGCCGCGGCCAGGCCCGCGGGCCCGGCGCCGACGATCGCCACGTCGTAGACGCGATCCTGGTCGAGCGACCTCACCATCCCGATACAGCGCGCCAGCTCCGCGTCGGTCGGATTTCGCAGTATTGCCCCGTTGGGGCAGAGGACGATCGGCAATTCTCGCGACGTTATGTGGAACCGCTCGATCAAGGCTTGCGCACAGAGATCGCTGTTGGGATCCAGCCGCTGGTGCGGGTGACTATTGCGGTCCAGAAAGTTTTCTAGCCGTAATACGTCTGCGTTGTCGGCGCCGCCGACGATGATCGGACCGCCGGCTCCGCTCCGCAGCAGGCGCATGCGGCGCAAAATCAGAGCGCGCATGATCCGCTCGCCGAGCTCCGCCTCCTCGACAAGAAGATCGCGGAGCCGCGAGGGCTGAATAACCAGCGTTTCGACCGGCTGCGTCGCTATGCCGTCGACCAGGGATGGCCTCCCCGACAGCTGTGCCAGCTCTCCCATGAAGGAACCGGGCCCGTGGGTTACGATTAATTCAGGTTCATCGTGGCGATCGCGCTGCGTTATGTCGACTTGACCCGAAAGGAGGACAAAAGCGCCTGCAGCGACTTCGCCGGTGGTAAAGATACGACTGCCCGCGGCGTAGGTTCTGCGCTCCCCAAGTCGAGCGATGCGCTCGATCTCGGAGGCCTCCAGCACGGGGAACATCTGATGGTGGCGGGTCGCGATCAGGTCATCGGGGGGCGACGGCATCGCGCTTGTCGTGTGGTTGTGCACCGCTACCGAAATCCTCCTACACGGAACAGCAAGAGCTCACGCCGGGGAAGTTTCGTCGCGTCGCCCGACCACGACACGACAGATCCGCCAGCGAAGCGTGAATGCAGCAAGGCATGACACGACAGCCGAGATCATGCGAGGCGGTCGGGCAGATGGGGCTGAGCAGTTTGCTGCTCGGCGCGATCCCACCGATCCCGATCCAAGAGTCCGGGTCGTTCTACTTTCCTTGTGCCGAGGTTGCGGATGAAGGTGTAGAAGGCCGGTGTGAATACGAGGCCGAAAACGGTCACACCGATCATTCCGAAGAGCACAGCGGTTCCGAGGGATTGGCGCATCTCCGAGCCCGCCCCGGTCGCGACCGCGAGCGGTGCGACACCCAGGATGAAGGCGAAGGAGGTCATCAGGATGGGGCGAAGACGGGTTCGGGCGGCCGCGGTCGCAGCCTCTTCCGGTTCGTCACCGTATTGATCCTGCCGCTGCCGCGCGAACTCCACGATCAGGATCGCATTCTTCGCCGCCAAGCCGACCAGCACCACGAAGCCGATCTGGGCAAGGATGTCGATCGGCATGCCTCTCGCGCGCAGGCCGGTCGCTGAGGCCAACAAGCACATCGGCACGATCAGTACGACGGACAGCGGCAACTTCCAGCTTTCGTATTGCGCTGCGAGCACGAGGAAGACGAACGCGGCAGAAGCTACGAAGATCAATAACGTCGGTGTCCCCTGTTGCTCCTGCTGATGCGCGAGGTCTGTCCATTCGAAGGTGAAGCCGGTCGGAAGCACCTCCTTGGCAAGAGCCGCCATGCGCTCCATGGCCGTCCCCGACGAGACGCCCGAAGCTGCGGCCCCCATGACCTCGGCGGCGGGATAGAGATTATAGCGCGGCACGCGGTAGGGCGCGGTCTCGTCATGGAAAGTCGCGATTGTACCGGTCGGCACCATCTTGCCGCTGGCATTGCGGATCTTGAGTTGCGAGATGTCTTCGCGCGTCCCTCGGAACGCCGCATCTCCTTGCACAATCACCTGGAAGGTGCGGCCGAGATAGTTGAAGTCGTTCACGTATTCCGAGCCGAGGTAGAGCTGCAGAGTGGAGAACACATCGGTCGGCGTCAGCTCGAGCTTCTCGGCCTTCAGACGGTCAATATGGACATAGAGGGAGGGAGAGCCGGCATTATAGAGAGTGAAGATGCCGGTAAAATCCGGATCCCTGTTGGCGGCCGTAACCAGCGGTTGGTGGCATTGGCGAGGGCTTGCGGGCCGAGATTGTTCCGGTCCTCGACCATCATCTTAAAGCCGCCGGCAGCGCCCAAACCCTGGACGGGCGGAGGATTGATTACGAGAACGAACGCATCCTTGATCACGGCTAGGCGCTTGCGTACGGCTGCCAGCACCGTCGCGGCGTTCACGCCGGGAATGTGGCGACCGTATAGCGACGGCAGGCCGAGGAAGATCGTCCCCACGTTGGGCGCATTGGTATTTGTCGTGACGTCGAAACCAGTCACCGGGGAAGTGTGCTCAATGCCAAGGGTTTTCAGGATGATGTCGTTCACTTCCCGAACCACCGCGTCGGTCCGGGCGAGGCTGGAACCCGGCGGGAGCTGGACGACGGCGGCGAGGTAGCCGATGTCCTGATCCGGGATAAAACCGGTCGGCATCTTCGAGAATTGGAAGCCGGTGAGCGAGATCAGGCCGACATAAAAAACGAGGATAATGGTGGTTGCCCGGACCAGGCGGCTGGTCATCTTCCCATAGCTCGACGACAACCACTCGAAACCTGCATTGAAGCGACTGAAGACGCCGCGCACGATCCAGCCGATGGCGCGCCGCGTGGCTTGCGCGTTGCGCGCATGGTGGGGCTTCAAAAGGACCGCGCTGAGCGCCGGGCTCAGGGTCAGGGAGACGAAACAGGAAATCACCGTGGAGGCCGCGATGGTGGTCGCAAACTGCGTGAAGAAGAGGCCCGAGATACCGGAGATGAAGGCCGTCGGAATGAAGACGGCGCAAAGTGTCAATGCGATGGCGATCAACGCCCCGGACACCTCGTCCATCGTGTTGTGCGCGGCCTCGCGAGCCGACATGCCGAGAGCCATATTGCGCTCGACGTTCTCGACCACAACGATGGCATCGTCGACCACGATGCCCACGGCGAGTACCAGGCCGAACAGCGACGGGTTGTTGATCGAGGTGCCGAGCGCGGCGAGGATCGAAAAAGCGCCAACCAGCGATACCGGAATTGCGATCATCGGGATGATGGTCGCCCGCCAGCTTTGCAGAAACAGATAGACGACGCCGACCACGAGGACGATCGCGATGCCGATCGTCTTGATCACCTCATGGATGGACTGGCTGACGAAGGTGGTCGGGTCGTAGATGTCGATGTAGTCGAGACCGGACGGGAAGCTCTTCTTGAGCTGCGCCATCTTGTCCCACACTTCGTGCTCCACCTTAACGACATCGGCGCCGGGGGTGGCGATGACCCAGAAGGGCGCCGACGGATACCGATCCGCGTAAGCGATCGAGCTGTAATCCGCAGAGCCCAGTTCGACGTGGCCGATGTCGCGAATGCGGGTGACGCGCCCTTGGGAATCCGATTTGACGATGATATCGCCGAATTGCTCGGGCGTCTTCAGTCGGCCCAGTGCTTCAACGCTGGTCTGGTAGGCTGCACTTCCGTTTCTCAAGACAGGTGGCTGGTTGAGGGCGCCGGCCGACACCTGAGCGTTCTGGGCCCGAATGGCGCTCACGATATCGCTGGCACTGATGTTGTCCGCGGCAGCCTTGTCCGCATTGATCCAGATGCGCATAGCATATTGCCGCTGGCCTAAAGTCCAGATATCCGCCACACCCGGAAGCCGCGCAATCTCGTCTCTGACATGAAGAATCATGTAGTTTGATATGTACTCGGCGCTGCGCGATCCATCCGGTGAATACGGATGGACGCCGAGGAGCAGGGCCGGGATCGTCTTCTTCACCTGCACGCCCTCGAGCTGGACTTCCTCGGGCAACCGGGACAACGTGTCCTGCACGCGATTATTCGTGAGCATGAGGGCCGTGTTGATATCGGTGCCGATTTTGAAGATCACAGTGATGGTGAGGAGGCCGTCACTCGTCGACTGGCTGCTGATGTAGTCCATGTTCTCGACGCCGTTGATGGCTTGTTCGAGCGGCGTCGCAACAGTGCGGGCGATCGTCTCCGCCGTAGCGCCGGGGTAGGCCGTCGTAATCTGGACCGTCGGCGGCACGATGTTCGGGTATTGCGCGACCGGCAGGAACGCCGCGGCCGCCAGGCCGAACACGGTGATGAAGATATTGATCACCGCAGCGAAGCGCGGATGATCAATAAAGAAATGCGAGAGTTTCATGGGTCGACCAAACCGCGGCTCTGATCAGCGAGGGAGATCGATCCGGTCACCGGCGACACCTGCGCTCCCGGCCGGGCCATCGGGATGCCGTCGACGACAACGCGGTCGGTGGGAGAGAGGCCCGAGCGGATGACCCTGAGGCCGTCGCGGAAATCGCCCAGCTGGACCTGCTTTGGCGTCACAACGTCGTTTGGTCCAACGGTCAGGACGGTGTGTCCCGACTGATCGGGCAATACCGAAGCATCCGGGACGAGCAAGGCAGGCACCGGCGGGGCGACCTCCAGGCGGACACGGGCGAAGCCGCCCGGTGTCAGAAGCAGGTCGCTGTTCGGTATCGTGGCCCGGGCGTGGATCGTGCCGCTCGACCGATCGAGCGTGTTATCGATGAAGTTCAGCGTTCCTTCGCGGGTGAAGCGCTTCTCGTCGCTCACGGCCACTTTCACCTTGTCCGCGAGCGGCCCCTTTTGTTGCTGACGGTACCGCAGGAACGTCATGTAGTCGGCTTCGCTCATATCGAAGTTCAGGTAGATCGGATCGATCGAGACGAGCGTCGCGAGCAGCGTGGTCGGGCTGCTGGCTGCCCGGCTGCCGGCGATAAGATTCCCAACCGAGACGAGATGAGACCCGATGCGGCCCGTGAAGGGCGCCGTAATGCGACAGTGATCGCGATCGAACTGCGCGTCCTGAACAAGCGCCTCCGCTTCGTCGACGGCCGCCTGGTCGGCCCGCTGTTGCTCAGTTCGTTGGTCGGCGTTCTCGATGGTGCCAAAGCCGGTCTGCTTTAGCCTTTCGGCACGCACGAGCTCGCGGTTGGCGAGACGGAGCCGCGCATGGGCTGTTTCCAGCTGAGCCGTCGCCTCGCTCAGCTTGATTTGATAGGGCGTCGGATCGATCACGAAGAGATCGCCTTTGTGGACGAGATCGCCGTCCTTGAAGGCGATTTGGGTGAGCGTACCGCCGACCTGGGCGCGCAATTCGACGCTGTCGACGGCCGAGAACTGGCCCAAAAACTGGAGCTTGCTGTCGACATTCCGCAGAAGCGGGGTGCTGACCGTGACAAGCGGCGGCGGCGCCCTCACGGCTTGTTCGCTGTGCGGTGCGAGAAGACGCGGGCCCGCGATAACAGCCCCCGCGAGAATAGCGAGCGCGGCAGCCGAACCGGCCCAAGCCTTGGCGCCCGGTTTGTCTGAAGCCGGCCCGGTCGGGGATCGAGGGGCTGATCGCATGAATGCTGTTTTCATCGTTGCCTTTGTGTGATCAATCAGGTGCCGTTTTCTATCTACCAATAGATGTACAGAGACAAAACACGCACATGACGTGCCGATTCACGCGCACAATTTGTGTATCAGCTCGGCAGGCTGGCCGCGGCCCGTCGAGGATCTCCGCGTAGTGCGGCCTAGGATTTCATTCAGGCGAAAGGCGGTTCTACTGACTGGCCGCCTCAGCCTTCAAAATCACAAGCACCGCGCCGTTCTCACCCGTAGCAAACACTCTTGCGCGTCCCATGGGGGGCCGTCGATCGGTCATGCGCATCTGACGGCATCGCCCTGTTGCGCCAGCAGGTGGTCCCGCAGCAGCCGGTTGAACTCGTCTGCTCGCTCTTCCGGGAAGAAGATCCGAGCCCCCTTCAGCTCCACCGCGGGCTTCGCTCCAGGGATCGTCTCGGTGAGCCAATGGGCCCACTTCACCGGAAAGTAGACGTCATCCGTGCCCCAGACGATCAAGGTCGGAGCGTGCAACTTGCGAAGCTGCGATTCGATCACTCGCGTGTGCTTGTTGTCGAAAGCCAAGACGAAGCGTTGCAGGTCGCGCGTTCGCTGTTCGGTCCGCACCAGGGGGCGGAGATAAGTGTCGATGTCTTCGTCTGTGACGGTCTCGGGCCGCTCATAAGCAGGTCCAAGCGCATCCGGTGAACGAAAGATCGTCTTGTCGGCGAGCATGGCATTCAGCGTGTCGCGCAGCCCACCCGCTCTGACCATATCTACGAATGGCTTGAACGCCTCGGGCGGCCAGTTGTCATGGGTGTCGCAGTTGGTAAGGGTCGATGTCCGCACCCGCTCAGGATTGAGCGCTGCGAAAATCTGGGCAATCCGTCCGCCACTGTCATTGCCGACGAGGTCGACCTCATCGATCTTCAGGGCATCGAGCACCTCTTTCAGCATTTTCGCGTTGGCGGTCACGGAGACATCTTGATCCGGCGCAATCTCGTTGTCCCCATGCGCCAGGAGATCGACCGCGATGCACCGGCGAATGTCGGAAAGCCCGATCAACTGGTGGCGCCACAAATGTTTATTCAACACCACCCCATGGACGAAAAGCGCTACCGGACCGGAGCCGGCGGCGGCGTAGCTGATGCGTCCAGAGGGTGTCTCGACGCTGTGCGTCCCGGTCAGGGTTTGCTGACTGCTCATGACTCAGCCCTCCGAACGCCCGGCGGCTTCGCTCGAGGTCGTCCTCGCTTCCTGCTCGAGCGCCTTCACCGCGCGGATATAGGGAATCGGACCGTAGCTGATGCGCGCAACGCCGAGCTCAGAGAGCCTGGCAGTCGACGGCACACCGTCCATGACCATGACGTTCACCGGCAGCATGACACCCTCGCAGATCTGCCCGATCAGCGCATCGTCCACCAGGCCGGGAACGAAGAAGCCGGACGCCCCCGCAGCCGCATACGCTTTGGCTCTGTCGAAAGCTTCTCCGACAGCCTGAGCTGCATCCCCGCCGTGTTCGAAAAACACATCCGTGCGGGCGTTGATGAAGAGATCGACGCTCTTCTGCTCCGCCGACTTGCGAATGGCGGCGATGCGGCGCGCCTGCCGGTCGATGCCGTAAAGCCCGGAGCCCTTGACGACCCGGTCCTCGAAGTTGATGCCGATCACCCCGGTATCGAGAAGACGCGAGATGTTTTCGGCGAGTACGCCGTCGTCCTCGCTGTAGCCGCCCTCGAAGTCCACCGTGACGGGCGCGTCGATGGTCGCCGCGATACGCGCGACGATCTTCTGGGCGAGCGCGATCGGGATGGATTCGCCGTCGCGATAGCCCTGGGCTTCCGCAACGGACCAGCTGCTTGTCGCGATCGCTTTTGCGCCGGCAGCGAGGATGGCTTTCGCGCTGCCCGCATCCCACGCATTGTACAGGAGCAGCGGCGTGCCTTTGACATGCAGCTCAGCAAAGCGTTTGGCTTTTTCCGTCTGGTTCATTGCGTCCTCCTGGTTCGGTCGACAGCAGCGGAGTCGGGTTCGACACGCGGCCGATGCCAAAACTCCAGACCCGGGGCCCCGCGATGTGCACCACTTGCCGTCACTGACCATGCTCAGCGCAAACAATCTCTATCTATCGATAGGTTAGCATCGCTTAAATAGGGCCGTGGAATGGAGATGTCAATCTCTATCTATCGATAGACAGCCTCCAGATCGCGCCGCGTACCACGCGACCACAATGGCAGCTGGTTCTAATGCTGAATTTCGGTCAACGCTCCTCGGCGCCGCTCCAGGCACGAACGCCCCTGGCGATGTGACAGCGACCCGCAGATATGCGGCCGGGTCTTCACTTCGGCCGTAATCGCCCTATGCCGGGGTAGCGGCACAGCCGCCCGATTTGACCACGCGAGCCGTCGACGCTGGATGCTGCACAAGCTTTTCGGCCGGCCGGATGGGTCGCGCGACGAGTTCGCCGGCGCAGTTCGGGCAACGCCCTCCCAGGGTCGTCTCCGTACAGTTTCGACAGAGAGTGCATTCGAAGCTGCAGATCATGGCATCCGTGGCATCGGGCGGCAAATCCTTGTTGCAACACTCGCAATTGGGTCGGAGCTCTAACATGGTCATTGTTCCCGACGAGGTGCGATTAGAATTCCAGGCGCCCTGCTGCTGATCCCTCATCGACCGCGGGGTAGTATTGTGGGCTCTCGCGCCGATCGAACATGCCGTAGTCCCGGACCACGCGCACGATGCGGTGGC
>DATJSH010000229.1:0-6193 GCA_035504235.1 Allostellaceae bacterium
GAATATCAGCCATGGCTAAAAACCGGGCAGCGCTTTTGCCGCATCCGTGTTAGTTCGATGGGCCGTAGCAAATGAAACCGGCGCGTAAGGCCAACAGCGCCGAGGGGTAGAAAATGGCGGTCGAAGCATCGGGCGAGACGACGGCGCCAACCGTCGCAATTCAGCGCAGGATCGCGGAATCGACCGCATTCTCGATCATCCTCGCGCTCAGCTTCTCGCATCTCTTGAACGACATGATGCAGTCGCTGGTGCCCTCGCTCTACCCGCTGATCAAGAACACCTACGGCCTCAATTTCGTGCAGATCGGCGTCATCACGCTGACCATGCAGGTGACCTCGTCGATGGTGCAGCCGCTCGTCGGCCTTGTCGCCGATAAGAAGCCGCAGCCCTATTCGCTGACGCTCGGCATGTGCGCGACCCTCGCCGGGCTGCTGCTGCTCGCCGGCGCGGTGCACTATCTGATGGTGCTGGTCGCCGTGGCGCTAATGGGCGTCGGCTCGGCGGTGTTCCACCCGGAGGCGTCGCGCGTCGCGCGGATCGCCTCGGGCGGGGCGCAGCGCCACGGTCTCGCGCAATCGCTGTTCCAGGTCGGCGGCAATATCGGCTCGGCGACCGGGCCGATTCTTGCCGCGCTGATTGTGATCCCCAAGGGGCAGGGGACGGTCGGTTGGTTTTCCTGCGTGGCGCTCTTGGCGATGATGGTGCTGTTTGGGGTCGGCACCTGGTACCGCCGCGAGCATCCACCGTCGCGCCGCGCCCGGCATATGACGGCGGCGCCCAACTTGTCCCGCCGGCATGTCGCGATCTCGTTGGTGATCCTGTTGTCGCTGGTGTTCTCGAAGGCGTTCTATCAGGCGAGCCTCAGCACCTATTACACCTTCTATCTGATGAGCAAATTCCACCTGTCGATGGCGACATCGCAGGTCTACCTGTTCATCTTCCTCGCCTCGGTCGCGGTGGGGACGCTGGCCGGCGGGCCGATCGGCGACCGTATCGGCAGGAAGGCGGTGATCTGGGGCTCGATCCTCGGCGCGGTGCCGTTCGCGCTGATGCTGCCTTTCGCCGATCTGTTCTGGACCCCGATCCTCACCGTGCTGATCGGCGCGACGATGGCGTCGGCCTCGTCGGCGATCATCGTTTACGCGATCGACCTGGTGCCGGGGAAGATCGGTACGATGGCTGGCCTGTTCTTCGGCCTCAGCTTTGGCATGGCCGGGGTGGGTGCGGCGGCGCTCGGCAGCCTCGCCGACTGGACCAGCATCGACACGGTCTACCGCGTCTGCGCCTTCCTGCCGCTGATGGGGCTCCTGACCGTGTTCTTGCCCGATCTCAGGCGCGCTGTCCGGCACGCATAACCCGCTTCCAGCTTCGGTAAGCTCGGCTTACCATGCGGCGAAATAAGCCGCATGGAGGCCGGAGCATGTTCGCGCGCAACGCCTGGTACATCGCCGCGTGGAGCGATGAGGTCGCCGACCAGCCGCTTGGCCGCCGCATCCTCAATGAGCCAATCATGCTGTTTCGTGGCCAGGATGGCCGCGCGGCCGCGCTCGCCGATCGCTGCTGCCACCGCTCGGCGCCCTTGAGCCTTGGCCGGGTCGTCGAGGAAGGGATCGAGTGCGGCTATCATGGCCTTGTCATCAACGGCGCCGGGCAGTGCGTCCGCGTTCCGGGCCAGCGCCTCGTCCCGCCCGGCGCGGCGGTGCGCAGCTATCCGCTTGTCGAGAAGAACCAGTTCTTGTGGATATGGCCCGGCGACCCGGCGATGGCCGACCCGGCGCTCATCGTCGATTTTCCCTGGCATGACGACCAGAAGAATTGGCCGCACCGGCACACGATGTACCCGATCAAGGGCAATTACATGCTCATGGTCGACAACCTCATGGACCTGACGCATCTCGGTTATCTCCATGCCAAGACGATCGGCGGCAACCCGGCCCAACATTTCGCTGCCGAGATGAAGACCGTGCGCACGCCGTCCGGGGTCAAGTTCACGCGCTGGATGCGCAACTCGCCGCCGCCGCCGAGCTATGTGAAGGCGGCGGGGTTCAAGGGGCGGGTCGACCGGCTGCAGGTGTTCGAATTCGTGGCCCCGTCATCCATCCTGCAATGGACCGGGGCGACCGATGCCGGCTCGGGGCAAGACCCGGATGATTTCGCGTTCAAGTTCCGCCTGTTCCACGGCCTAACCCCCGAGACCGAGACAAGCTGCTTTTATTTCTGGTCGGCCGCCAACGGCTATCGCCAGGATGATCCGGCGACGACCGATCAGCTGTTCGGCGAGATCGCCTTCGCCTTCCGCGAGGACGCGGCGATGGTCGAGGCGCAGCAGGCACGCCTCTCGGAATTTGGCGAAAGCGGGCTGGTCGACATCGCTTCCGATGCGACCCGGATGACGATGCGCCGCCACGTCGATCGGATGATCGCCGCCGAGCGGCAACAGCAGGCGGCAGAGTAGGTTCGAGCGTCCTTCGAGGCTTTGCAAATCAGGCTTCGCAAAGCATCTCAGGATGAGGAAGAATTGTGGATGGCATGAAGAACAGCCCTCATCCTGAGGCGCGAGCGGAGTGAGCCTCGAAGGGACGCAGGGTGGTAATCCAGCTTGAAACGGAGACCCAAATGGCCAATACGCTGATTTCCTGCGACGACCACATGGATCTCGGTGTCCTGCCGGCCGATCTGTGGACGACCCGCCTGCCGGCGGAATTCCGCGAGCGCGCGCCCCACATCGCCGAGCGGGACGGCCAGGCGGTGTGGATGTGCGACGGCAAGGTGTGGGGCGGCTGGACGGGTAAGCCGCCTGCGACCGGGAACCAGCGCCCGGTAAAGCCGCTCTACAATTCCTTTGACCGGGCGGGCATCCATGACCAGAGCGAACGCCGTCCGGCGGTCGCCGAATTGCGCCTCGCCGACATGGATCGCGACGGCGTCCAGGCGACGGTGATCTATGGCCCGATCTTTCAGATCTCGACGGACGACCCGGCGCTGCGCATCGCCTGCTACCGGGTCTACAACGACTGGCTGCTCGAATTCTGCCAGGCCGCGCCCGACCGGTTGATCGGCGCCCCGATGCTGCCGGAAACGCCGGAGGCGGCCTATGAAGAGCTGATGCGCCTCTACAAGAAAGGCGGGGTGCGCCAGGTCTCGCTGATGATCGCCAACGTCAATCCCAAGCTCGACGACCCGGCCTGGGAGAGACTGTGGACCGCGCTGGAAGAGACCAACATCATCATCGGCTGGCACATCACCGTGTTTGTCGGCAAGCCCTCCGATCGCGCCGCCGGCAAGCCCGCCGGCACGTTCGAGAACACCAAATTCTTCATGGGCAATTTTCTCGAACCATTTGTCGATCTCTTCGCCTGGGGCATCCTCGAACGGCACCCGAAATTGAAGATCGTGATGGCCGAGGCGGGCACCGGCTGGCTGCCCTGGCTGATGCAGGAATTGGATTACCGCCATTGGCGCCTCTGGGAGGCCAAGGAATTCTGGGCCGACAAGGGCGGCATCCAGCTCGAAACCAAGCCCTCCGAGCTGTTCAAGCGGCAGATCTACGCGACCTTCCAGGAGGACTACGCGACGATGGCGCTGATCCCGTTCTTTGGTGAGGGGCATCTGTTGTGGGCGTCGGACTACCCGCACCCGGACGGCGTCTGGCCAAACTCGAAGAGCGCGATCGAGCGCCAGATGGCGGGCCTCAGTCCCGAATTGCGGAAGAAGCTGACCCATGATAACGCCGCGCAGCTTTACGGACTGCAGTAATCAACGCACCACCCCGGCGCAGGCCCGGGCCCCATCTCTCGGCTTCCCGAGCAGCGGATAATGGGTCCCGGCCTCCGCCGGGATGACCACGAACAGGGGACCGCATGAAAGCCAGCACCGACCGCATCCTCACGACCCATGTCGGCAGCCTGCCGCGGCCAGCGGCATTGCGCGAGCTGCTCGTCAAGAAAGACAGGGGCGAGACCTACGACAAAGCCGCGCTCGACGGCGCCGTCAAACAGGCGGTCGCCGACATCGTGCGGCGCCAAGCCGCTGCCGGGGTCGACATCGTCGATGACGGCGAGATGTCGAAGCCGGGCTATTCGACCTATATCGCCGACCGCTTGACGGGTTTCGAGGGCCATGAGCCCGCGAAGCCGCGACTCGACACCGGGCCGCATCCGAATTTCGTCGCGGCCTATGCGCGGATGACCGGGGAGAACGCGGCGCGCCGCGCGGTTTGCGTCGGGCCGATCGAATGGCGCGACCGCGAACCGCTGCACCAGGACATCGCCAATCTCAAGGCCGCCGTTGCCGGGGCCGGCGTCACCGACGTGTTTATGACCGCGGCCTCGCCTGGCCTGGTGCCGGTGTTCCAGAGCAACCGGCATTACCCGTCGCATGAGGCCTATGTCGAGGCGGTCGCCGACGCGATGCGGGAGGAATATGAGGCGATCACAGGGGCTGGCTTTGTCGTGCAGCTCGATTGCCCCGACCTGGCGATGGCGCGCCACACCACCTTCCAGGATTTGAGCGAGGCCGAATTTCTGAAGCGCGCGGCGTTTCATGTCGAGGCGCTCAACCACGCGCTGCGCAATGTCCCGGCCGAGATGAGCCGCATTCATATCTGCTGGGGCAATTACGAAGGGCCGCACGACCACGACATCGATTTCCGCAAGGTCGCGCCGATCCTCGTCAAGGCCAAACCGCAGGCGCTGGTCGTCGAGGCGGCGAACCCACGCCACGCGCATGAATGGGCGGTATGGAAGGATGAGGTGAAGCTCCCCGACGACAAGATCCTCATCCCCGGCGTGCTCGACACCTCGACCAATTATGTCGAGCACCCCGAGCTGGTCGCCGAGCGCATCTGCCGCTTCGCTGATATTGTCGGGCGCGAACGGGTGATCGCCGGCAGCGATTGCGGGTTCGGCACCTTTGCCGGTTACGGCAAGCTTGATCCCGACATCTCGTTCAAGAAGCTCAACGCGATGGCCGACGGCGCCGCGCTCGCGTCAAAACGGCTGTGGGGCCGGCATTAGTGGATCACCTTTGGTTTCGGGCGCGCAGCTATGGCTGGGGCTGGACGCCGGCATCGAAGGCTGGCTGGTTCTGGCCGTCTTCTTCGTTGGTGTCGCGATCGATATTGTCGTCTTTGTATACCGGAGGCAGCACGGTGCCGACCTGCGGTCGGCGATGATCGGCTACCTCGTATGGATCGGCATTCTCTCGGCGGCACTGATCGCGGTCGGCTTCGCGACCGGCGAGCGTCCGCGCTGGCATTGGGGCGATTGACCCGCCGATGAACTTTCCCGCGCCGTTCGACCGGTATCGCGGCGAGGTGAAGCCCGAGTGGATCGACCATAACGGGCACATGAACCTCGCCTACTACACGGTGCTGTTCGATTACGCGACCGACATGATGTTCGACGAGCTCGATCTCGGGCTGGCGTACCGGCGGCGCACCGATCTCGGCACCTTCGTCACCGAGACGCATAACCGCTACGAGCGCGAGCTTCTGGTCGGCGACAAGGTACGGGTGACGATCCAGATCGTTTTCGCCGACGACAAGCGACTGCATCTCGCGCACGAAATGTTCCGCCTTGATAATGGCGAGCGCGCCGCGACCCAAGAGCTGTTGTTTCTCCACGTCGATCTCAGGGCGCGGCGGGTTTGCCCATTTCCGCCCGAGTTGCACGCGCGGGTCCATGCCGCCGCGGCCGCGCATGCCGCCTTGCCGCGGCCCGATTGGGTGGGCCGTGCGGTCGGAATGAGGCGCTAGCCGGCCCCGTGTTTGCCGATTAAGCAAAGTTGTTTCAACCTGATTCGCATCCGCGTTTTCTCGTTCGACAAAATCTGCCTATGATACCCATCGGGGCGGCTTGGCCTCGGGCTCGGGATTGGGAAGACGTTCGTGGAAAACGGGAGAGGGCATCGCGATCGGGGTCGGCGGCGCGACTTCGACGACGATTTTGGCGGTGGCGGTGGTGGCGGTCGCGATTACGGCGGCGGTGGCGGCTATGGCGGCGGCGCGCCGCGCTACGGCTCGCCGCGGTTTGAGGAGCAGCCGTCGGGACCTCCGGTAAAGGCGGTGGTGAAGTGGTTTCGCGGCGACCGCGGGTTTGGCTTTGTCGAGCTGGCGGATGGCGGGGGCGATGCGTTTCTGCATGCGAGCGTCCTCGGCCGGATCGGGGTGCAGCAGGTCGAGACTGGGGAGACG
>DATJSH010000230.1:0-17163 GCA_035504235.1 Allostellaceae bacterium
CGGTAAACACGTTTCGGCCTGATGGCTTGGCCGCGGAATGGGCGCCGACTGCCTCGATAACGGCTTGTGCGGCATCGTCGGCGCTGGCGAGGGCGGTCGGGCAGTTCAGCACAAGTACCGCGTCAACGGCGCTGTCGCCGAACACCTTCTCGAGTGCCGCCGCATATCGGGCGCCCGGCGCGTCGCCGATGATGTCGACCGGATTGCCCCGGCTCCAAGTTGCCGGCAGCACCTTGTCGAGTGCGGCGATGGTTTCAGGCGCCAAATCGGCAAGTTTTCCACCCAGGGCGGCGAGCGCGTCGGTTGCCAGTACCCCGGCGCCACCGCCATTGCTGACAATCGCCAGCCGCTCGCCCTTTTGCGCGCCCGTCAGCGCTAGCGTCTCGGTCGCCTCGAACAGTTCGGCCATGGTGCCGACGCGCAGCATGCCAGCACGCGCGAAGGCCGCGTCGTAAACCGCATCGCTGCCAGCGAGCGCGCCGGTATGAGAATGCGCGGCTTTGGCGCCGGCCAGGGAATGCCCCGCCTTCAGCACCAGAACGGGCTTTGCGCGGGCAGCGGCGCGGGCCGCCGACATGAACTTGCGGCCATGCGTGATTCCTTCGACGTAAAGCAGGATCACTCGGGTCTTCGCGTCGCCGGCGAGGTAGTCGAGCGTGTCGCCGAAATCGACATCGGCCATGTCGCCGAGCGACACGACGTGCGAGAAGCCGATCCGGCGTGGCGCCGCCCAATCGAGCATAGCGGTGATCATCGCGCCCGACTGGCTGACAAAGGCGAGATGCCCCGGCGGTGGCGCAAGGTGCGAAAAGCTCGCGTCGAGCCCTATCTCCGGCACCATGATGCCGACGCAGTTTGGCCCGATGAGACGAAGCAGGTGCGGCCGCGCCGCATCTAGGGTCGCCTGCTGCAGGGCCCTTCCTTCGTCACCGAGTTCTCCGAACCCGGCGGTAATGACGACGGCGGCCCGGGTGCCACGCGCTCCGAGTTGGGTGAGCAATCCCGGCACATTGGCAGGCGGCGTGACGATCACCGCGAGGTCGGGCGCAACCGGCAGGCTCGCCACATCCGGGCGGACGGGCAGTCCGCCGAGCTCGTGGTGGTGCGGGTTCACCAGCATCAACGTCCCCTGAAAACCGGCGCGCTGTAGGTTGCGCATGACCACCGAGCCCACGGAGCCGACGCGGTCGGTGGCGCCGATCAGCGCGACCGAATTGGGCGCGAACAACTTTTCGAGGTTGCGGAGGGACATCGGGATCTTCCCTGTGGTCTCGCACCCTGCACCAGCGCGAAGCCTCGCGAATTGATAAGGATCAATCGCGCGCCGCTGACCACTACGTAGTGTCCCTTACGCAATTTTCCTTAGGGATAAACCGGATTTCGCGGCGGCGCCCGGATCGCGATTATCCCGCCATCGCCGATTTACTGGCGTCACCGGGGAGCGAACAATGTCGCTGAATAATGAGGAAGCCGCGATTGCCGCCTTCATCCGCGCCAAGGGCATCACGCGGTGCCCAACAGCTTGTGCGGCGCCGACCCACGCCTATGGCAGCGCTGCCGATCGCCAGGTCTTGCGGCAGCGTGCCGAGCGGCTCGAAACGCTGCGTGAGGAAAAAAGCCGACAAGCGTGGGCGCGCGCCGTCGGCGTCGCCGCTTGATTCCGTCATCGCGGAGGAAAAGGCAATGAACGCCGCTGACGTCATGACACTCGACCCGTTGAGTGTCACTCCACATACCGCTCTTGTCGAAGCCGCGCGGCTTATGCTGCAGCACCGCATTAGCGGCCTACCCGTAACGGACGCGAAGGGGGCGGTTGTGGGAGTCCTCACCGAAGGGGACCTGCTGCGGCGCGTCGAGACCGGCACGGAACGGCATCGTACGGATTGGTTGGCATTTCTCATGGGGCCGGGACGGCTCGCCGGCGAATACGTCGATGCGCATGCTCGCAAGGTCGGCGAAGTGATGACGCATGACGTCGTCGTCGTCGGTGCGAGTACCGACCTCGCCGAGATCGTGCAGCTGATGGAAAAGCACCGCATCAAGCGGGTGCCCGTCCTCGCGGATGGCAAGCTGGTTGGTATCGTGAGCCGCTCCGATCTGGTGCGCGCGCTGGTTCACAAATTGACGCGTGAGGCAGTGGCGCGCGCCGGCAACTCGGTATCAGACGATACGATCCGCGACCACATTGTCGAGATCATCGACAAGGAGCCGTGGGGACCCCGGTTCAGTGCTAACGTTACGGTGACATCCGGAATCGTCGAACTTAACGGCGTCGTCACCGATGAACGCGAGCGCACCGCACTGATCGTGGCGGCCGAAGGCGTCGCTGGGGTCAAAGCAGTGAACGACCATTTGGTCTGGGTCGAGCCAACATCCGGTCTCGTCATCGGCGCCGACGAGGCGCGTTGATTTCCCGCAACAGGAGAAAAAGCGATGCGCAAGCTGCGTGTGGCCGCCTCGACGCTCCTTCTGATTGGTGTCATTGCGAGTCCTGCTTTGGCTCAGGATCAGGCGCGTGGCGGAAGTGCGCGCGCCGGGCGCGAGTTCGTCGGTTACAACTGCGATGCGTGCCATGTGGTCGCTGCCGACCAGGATATTCGACCGCTGATCTCTGGTTACGCGCCGAGTTTTTCTGACGTCGCCAACCGCCCCGACACGACGCCGGCGACGTTGCGCGACTTTCTCAGCCGCCAGCACGGTTACTCCAACATGCCGTATCCCGATCTGGCGCCGGCGGACCTCGCAAACGTGGTCGCGTACATCATGAGCCAGCGCCATCGGCACGAGGGCCATGAGACGCGTTGAAACGCCTATCGACCGAAAGGATCACCGATGATCACCTCGATCCTCATGCCGCTCGGTCAGGAGCTGGCGACCCCTCGGGTTTTCGACGCCACGCTGTGGCTTGCCCGAGAGTTGAAGGCGCAAGTGCAAGCCGTCTACGTCCGTCCCGATCCCGATACCGCCGCTTCCATGATTCCCGAAATGATCGCGGCAGCGGGCGTCACCCGAGAAGCGATTGAACGGGAGGGGCGGCAAGCCGCTTCGGCTGCGGAGGCCCGTTTCGCCGAGTGGCGCGACCGCAACGGAGGTTTCGTAAAGCCAAGTGAGGATAAGCGGGCTTGCTGGAGCGCGAACTGGCATGAGCATGTTGGAGAGTTCGAGCCGATCGTCACGCGTTTCGGCCGGCTCAGCGACTTCATCATCCTTCCCCGGCCGGCGGCGGATGAGATCGTAGCGCAGCGCTGCTTCGATGCTGCGGTGTTCGGTACAGGCCGCCCGAGCTTGCTCGTCGGCGATACGCTCCCGGCGAACCTGACCGACAACATCCTCATTGCCTGGAATGGGAGTCTGGAGGCGAGCCGCGCGGTTTTCGGCGCGATGCCGCTGCTGCGCCTGGCCAAGCGGGTAACCATTTTTACCGCGCTTGAATATGAAACTGAGGCGGTCGACCTCGATGATCTGGCGGCGTCGCTACGAGCGCGGGGGATTCACACCCCCGAAGTCGTCTTTCCATCCGGTGAGCGCTCAACCGGTGCCGCGCTTGTCATGGCCGCGGAAACCCAGGAAGCAACGCTGATCGTGATGGGCGCCTACACGCATAGCCGGATGCGCGAGGCGTTTCTCGGCGGCGTGACGCGGCACCTGATCGCGCATGCGCCCGTTCCGCTGCTGATGAGCCACTAAGCCGGTCGCTGCCGCTTGCGGATACCCCCACTTCGTTGCATGGGCGATTTGTGTTATTTGGATCGCGGCCGCCACCCTTAAACGGGGTGGTCGGCGGCGGAATATGGCGGCGCTGACGACAAAACCATCATCGCAAAACGGTAGCGATATCGGCGACTCGCTCTATCGCGCTGTTGTCGATACGGCGGTCGACGCGATCGTCGTCATCGATCGCTCCGGCGCGATCCGCTCGGTGAACCAGGCGACCGAGCGGCTCTTCGGATACGTCGCGAACGAGCTGCTAGGCAACAATGTCAACATGCTGATGCCGCGGCCCTATGCGGGCGAGCATGACGGGTACCTGGCGAACTACCTGCGCACCGGCACAAAGAAGATCATTGGCATCGGCCGCGAGGTGTCCGGCAAGCGCAAGGACGGTTCGGTCTTTCCGATGGAATTGTCGGTGGGAGAGGCGCGCGACGGTAGCGAGCCGATTTTTGTCGGCATCATCCGCGACATCACCGAACGCAAGTCAGCGGAGATCGCTTTGCGCCAGAGCGAGCTGCGCTGGCGCTCGATCGTCGAGACTGTCCCGGACGCGATTATCGTCATCGATGCCGAAGGGACTGTCGAATCCTTCAGCCCCGCAGCCGAACGGCTGTTTGGCTACACTCCAGGCGAGGTGATTGGGCACAACGTCAAGATGCTGATGCCCCAGCCCTACCGCGACGCGCATGACGGTTATCTTGCGCGCTACATGCGCACCGGGGAGCGCCGAATTATCGGCATCGGCCGCATTGTGGTCGGTCAGCGCAAGAACGGCGAGACGTTCCCGATGGAGTTGGCGATCGGCGAATTTGCCTCACCGAACGGCAATTTTTTCACCGGCTTTGTCCGTGATCTGACAGATCGGCAAGAGGCGGAGCGACGGATCGAGGACTTGCAGACCGAACTGTTGCACGCCTCCCGCCTCAGCGTCATGGGGCAGATGGCCTCGACTATGGCGCACGAGCTGAATCAGCCGCTCACCGCCGTGACCAATTATCTTGAGGCCGCCCGGCATCTGATTTCGACTGGCATGGCGCCGCCCGAACGCATTAGCGATCTGATGGAAAAAGCCGTCGCGCAGGCGCAGCGGGCCGGCGAGGTCATCCGCCAATTGCGCCAGTTCGTCAGCAAGGGCGAGACCGAGCGGCACACGCAAAATCTCAACCAATTGGTCGAAGAAGCACTGGCCCTCGGTCTTGTTGGCGCTCGGCAGCTGGGGGTGCGAGTTTCACTCGAGCTCGACCATCACTTGCCGCCCGTGATCGTCGATCCGGTGCAAATCCAGCAAGTGATCCTTAATCTGGTGCGCAACGCCGTCGAAGCTATGGAGGGGGTCGAACGGCGCGAGCTGACCGTCGCGACACGAGCGATTGGCGATGAGATCGAAGCCACCGTAGCCGACACGGGCCCGGGCATTGCGCCCGAGCTCGCCGACCGCTTGTTTCAGCCCTTCGTCACCACCAAAAAGACCGGCATGGGCCTAGGCCTTTCAATTTGCCGCGAGATCATCGAGGCCCACCACGGGCATTTGACCGTCGCCGGCCGCCAAGGCGGAGGCACCGTATTTCGCCTGACACTGCCCAAGACCCGCCGGGAGAACGACGGCGATGCCGGGTGACCGATATGTCTATATCGTCGATGACGACGATGCGGTGCGCGACTCGCTGTCGATACTACTTGAGGCGGTGGGGCACCGTGTTCGCACATTCGGCCTGGCAAGGGATTTTCTCGATGCCGCACCAACGCTGCCCTCGGGCTGCCTGATCGTCGACATCCGAATGCCCGAAATGGACGGCCTTGAGCTTCAGCGCGCTCTTAACGAGCAAACCTTGAATTTTGCGGTGATCGTGATCACTGGTCACGGTGATGTGCCGTTGGCGGTACGAGCAATGAAAGCCGGGGCTCTCGATTTTATCGAGAAGCCGTTCGCCACGCCGACAATCCTCGCCAGCGTGGAAGCGGCACTTTTACGCATTGAGTCCGCTGAACCTCAGGATCCTATCGTGCAAGCGGCTCTCGCGAAGCTAGACCTGCTCTCGCCGCGCGAGCGCGAGGTGCTCGAAGGCCTGCTCGCCGGACTGCCAAATAAGACGATCGCCTACGACTTGGCGATCAGCCCGCGCACGGTTGAGATCCATCGCGCACGGGTCATGGACAAGATGGGTGCGCGCAGTCTGTCGGAGCTGATCCGTCTAGCGCTCGCAACTGGTATTCAGCCGAAATAGGCTCTGACGAGGGGTGGCAAACGTCAATCCTTTTGAGCTGGATCAAGGCTCGTTGTTTCCTTGTGCGGCAAGCTGCCGACATTCGCCCTTGTGCGGATGTGGAGGCCACGATGCGATCAAAGAATTCCGACGAAGCTTCCGAACTCGTCCGCCGCCTCGATAGTTTCGCCGGTGCGATGAATGTTGTCCTCGTCGTCCTGGCCGTCGGCCTCGCGACCCTCGACGCGACCTGCTTCCTGGCCATGCATCTTGAGAATGCAGTCGCTTATACAGGGGTGACGACCGTGAGCGTTCCGCCGGCGACCATCAACGAATTGGTGCGTTAAACGCGCGGTCAGGCTCTGCCGTCAGTACCGCGATGGCGGTGATTGGGCACCGCCAAATGTAGCCTTAATGCGCCATCAGTACCGGCAACTCGGCATGGTCGAGCGCGTATTGCGTAAAACCGCCGAACACCCACTCGCGCAGCCGCGTGTGACCGTAGCCGCCCATGACCAGCAGCCCACTCTTTGCCTTTGCCGCTGCCAACAGGGTGGCGGCGGCACCATCCGGTCCTGGGGTGAGCTGCTCGGTGTGTGCGGTGATCCCGTGCCAGCCGAGATAACGGACGAGCCTCGTATTTTCGTCGCGCTGCCCGTCATCCTCTTCGACTGTCAAGATTGTGAGCTCCGCGGCATGCGCGAGAAACGGCATGGCAAAGGCGAGCGCGCGCGCCGCTTCCGGCGTCGCCTTCCACGCGATCGCGACACGGTCGGCGAGTTCGGGAGCCGGCATCGCGGCGGCGGGAATCAACAGTGGCCGGCCGGTTTCCAGCAGGGCCGCCTCCAAAGTTGAGCGCGCCACCGCGTCGCCTCCCGGCACGCCTCGCGACGCAATGACGAGGTCGGATGCGCGCCCATAGGCGCACACCCAACGTGCTACTTGACCAGTCTCGACGTGAAACATAGCAGAGGGACGTTCCACGCTTTTGGCCGGGTCAGCGATGAACGCAACATCCGCATCTGAACAGAACGTCATAAAGCGGGATCGCGCCTTTGCCTCACCTGCATCGGCATCCCGCTCAAGACTATCGATGATGCCCTGTAGCAACGTACCGCCTGCGCCTTCGGTCGACATCGCGACCGCGACCTCTACCGGGTCAAGGCGCACATGCAACCCGTCAATATGGGCGCCAAAGCGGCGTGCGACGCAGCGTGCCGCGGCGTAGGTGGCTGAATCGCTCTCATCGTCGCTCGCCCGTACCAGGATGGTCTTGATCATCGCACGATTCCTTCGTCGGCCTTTGTGTGCTTTGCATGGGTATTTTGCCCGACAGCGACGGCAGCTGCCTTGATGCAGCTCAATCGTGCAGCCAATTAAGCGCACCGGCGGCGGTATCATCGGGATCATTGACGGCAGCGGCGAGGAGTTTGAATTTGACGCTGTTGACGCTGAGATCACGGCAATAATTAACAAAATCCCCCCAGGGATCGATCAGGCGGCCGATTCCTGAGATGAACGCCACGACGCCACCGATCTCGAGATCGCCCTGCAGCACGCGCCAGCTACCGAGCAATAGGGCCATGATGATTTGTGCATGCGTGCATAAATTCATCAGGAAGTTCATCGTGAACTTCAATTCAAAGATGTGCATGTTAATGCGGAAGATGCGGTCGATGCGGGGTACCTCACCGGCAATAATGGCTTCCCTCTGCCGATCGGCCGCGACGAGCCCGGTGCCGATCTGGCGTAACAGCCAGACGCGCACCCCCGTGCGCCGGTTCATCGCTCGCTGCATCATCGGAACGAAGATCATTTGCGGGATGAACAGGGTCAGCGCCGCAGCGCCCATCCAAACATCAAGGTGGATGACATAGACCACCACGGTGACCAAGATGCCGCCTTGTAACAGCGGTTCTGATATAGCACCGCCGATAAAATTACCGACCGGTTCAACCTCGGCGACCACTAACGACACCGCCGTCCCCCTGGCGTCCGCTGTCCGCGCTCCGGTCCCGGCCGCAACGCACACAGCTTGGCGCAGGACGCGCTTGGCGCGTTCACCCACCCAGGCGCGGTAGATATTAACGGCGAGCTTTATCGATCCCTGCAGGATTACGGCACCGGCATAGGCAGTGCAAAGGACCAAAACGGTACTGTACTGGCGGTGCTTCACAGCATCATTGACAACGCGGCGCTGTAGCTCAAGTGGGACGACCTCCAATAGAAAAACCGCCACAGTCAGCGCGAGCAGCGGAAGTTGGTGAACCCAACTCGTCGCGGCGATGTAACCGAGCAAGCCGGCGGGGAGAGGAGACCGTTGAACCGACCGGGCCGGGGCGTCGGCCGCCGTCGCCGTCGTCACTTCTTTTTCTCCAAACTTGACCCGACCAGCTCGATGAGCCGCGTGGTCGGGAAAGGCTTCTCCAAGATTACCGTCATGCCGATCGAAGCGGTGCGCTCCACGATTCCCGGATCGAGACGTCCAGTGATCAAGATAGCCGGTGCGTCGATCCCTTCGCTGCGCAACGCCGAAAGCACTTCGACCCCATCCGCCCCGGGCATGTGCTGGTCGACAATGAGACAACCGGCGCCATGGCGCCGGTCATCGGCAAGCAGCTGGTCACCTGAGCTATACGCGAAGACCTCGAACCCGAGGGCGCTCAACAGTACATTCAATGAGTCGCGGACCGACGCGTCGTCGTCGACAACGACGATCGGATGCACCGCGTGATCGGTGGGCCCTAGATCTTGGCTCACCGCGACGGGTGTTCCATCGGCCGGCCGGTTCTCCACCCGCCTGGCGCAGCAATTGAACACGTTCGTATTCTCACGAGATCCCGCCCTATCGGTTCAAGCGTCGACGACTGCTTCGAGGGCATCGCGGTCGCAGATCTCGATACGGTGCGGATGGGGAATGGCGATCGCGCCGTCGCGCTTCATCGCGGACAGCACGCGGCACACTGTCTCGATCGTAAGCCCAAGATAATCGGCGATGTCGTTGCGCGACATCGGCACATCGAGCGAACGCCGCACATCGCGCCGTTCGGCCAGCTCGATCAGGAAGCTAGCAACCCGCTCTGGTGCCGTCATCCGACCGAGCAACAATAACCGCGTCTGCGCGTGCGCCAGATTGCGGAGCGTCATGTTGCACATGTGACGCGCCAGCGCCGGTCGTTCGTCGATCAGACGCTCGGTTGGGCCGCGGTTGAAGCGCATCACGATAACATCGCTTACCGCTTCGGCAGCGAACACGCGTTCGCCATCGCCGTCGAGGCCAAAACAGTCGCCAGCGTAGAAGAATTCGGCAATGTGCCGGCGGCCGTCCGCCATAAATTTGCAGATACGCACCGTGCCGGAAACGACTTTGAACCAACAATCTGCGCGATCGCCCTCGGCGTAGATTTCCTCGTCGCGGGTGAAGCTGCGGCGGCTACCGATCCGTTCGAGCGCGACCAGTTCGTCGAGCTGGCCAGATTTGGCGACGGAAACGTTGGCCGCATGCGGCTGGCTGAGGAATTCGCTCGAAACGCCGATGCCGAATTGCTTGAACATTTCTTCCTCCATCCGCTCTGGGATCGAGAGGGAGAATGATCCGGCCCAGCTATCGTCGAAATTAGGAATGCTCCTAAGGAAGTTCCCGTAAGGAGAATTACGTATCCGGCAGATCATTGATTTTGTTGACCTGGATCAAGGCAAGCTGACGCCAGCCGGGCAACGCTACAGGGGAAGCAACGCCTCCGGAGATCGGCCATGGCATATAAGGATTTGCTGGTCATCGTCGACGACGATCCCCACACGAGCGAGCGAATTTCCCACGCCGCCGAGCTCGCCGAGCGGTTTGGCGCGCATCTGACGGGGCTTTGCGTGTCGATGGTCAACGGCCCGGAAGCGAAGCATCACACCGCGCGTGCCCGCGCGCTTTTCGATGAGGAAATCGGCAGGCGCAGGATATCGACCGAATGGCGTGCGGCGGCGGATTTCCCCACCGATGCCGCGGTGGTCCAATCGCGGTACACCGACCTCGTTGTCCTGGGACAACTCAACCCTGAAGAACCCCTGGCGCCGGTGAATAATCCGCGGCCCGAAGACATCGTGCTGTCTGCGGGAAGGCCGGTCCTCGCTATACCTTATGTAGGCCATTACGATGCGATTGGGCAGCGGGTTCTGGTGGCCTGGGATGCCAGTCGTGAGGCATCCCGCTCAATCAGCGATGCGATGCCGCTGTTGGCGTCCGCTTCCGCGGTTACGATTTTGACGATCGATCCAGCAACCGGCCGTACCGAGCACGGTGATATCCCAGGGGCGGACATCGCGCTCCACCTCGCGCGGCACGGCGTGAATACGCGGGTCGAAAAGGCCCCCTCCGGCGGCATCGGTATCGGCGATGTGCTGCTGTCGCGCGCGAGCGATCTCGGTGCCGATCTCCTCGTGATGGGTGCTTACGGCCACTCCCGGGTGCGTGAGCTGGTTCTGGGTGGTGCGACCCGCACCGTGCTGCGAAGTATGACGTTGCCCGTCTTCATCTCGCACTGAGCGCAGGATTAGGGCACTTGCAGAGGGGAATAAGCCCCTATGACCACAGAAGCACCGGCGGCGAGTTTTTTGCTGCTCCTTGGCCTAGGGTTCTTTTTCGGCTTGGCTTTCGAGGAATTCAACGCGCAGAGCCAACAGGCGAGGCCGGGCGGCGTGCGCAGTTTCCCTCTCCTCGCTCTTTCAGGCGCACTGCTTTACCGCCTCGACACGGCACACCTGCTGCCGGTCACCGCAGGTTTGCTCGTCCTCGGTGGATGGCTGAGCCTCTACTACTGGCGGCACATCGCCGAAACCGACCCGGAAGGGCAACCCAATATCGGGCTGATGACCGCGATCTGCAATGTGCTCGCCTATTTGCTGGGGCCGATTGCGTTTACCGAGCCGCCCTGGGCGGCCATCGGCGTCACAGTTGTCGCGGTGCTGCTCCTGACCGCGCGTGAGAAGCTGCACGGTTTTGCGCGTCAACTCGAAGTCAGCGAGATCGTCACCGCCGGCAAGTTTTTGATCCTGACCGGCCTGGTACTGCCTTTTCTTCCGAACGAGCCGGTCACGACCCTGACCGCCATCACACCGCATCAAGTGTGGCTTGCCGTCGTTGCCGTCTGCACAGTTTCCTATGCCAGTTACCTCCTGCAGCGCTACGTCGCACCGCGTGAGGGTGGATTGTGGACCGCGGTGTTAGGCGGCCTGTATTCTTCGACCGTCACGACAGTGGTGCTGGCGCGCCGCGCGGGTGCAGCTTCCGGTCAAGTAGCTCAAGCGCAGACCGGGATCATCCTCGCGACTGCGATCATGTATCTGCGAGTGCTCATTATCGTCGGCTTATTCGCGCAGCCGCTCGCGCTAACGCTCATGCCGGCATTGTTGTCACTGGCAGCGGCGGGGCTGGGGCTCGCTGCGTTGTGGTGGTTCACGAGCCGACCGGCGACCCAAGCTGCGCCGGCCGACGCTATCCCTAGAAACCCATTGGAGCTCGCTCCGGCGCTGATTTTTGCCGCGCTGTTTGTTGCGGTTTCGCTCGCCGCTTCTTGGGCGCGAGACGGTTTCGGTGCGACGGGCGTCTACGGGCTGGCAACGATCGTTGGGCTGACGGACATCGATCCGTTTGTCCTAAGCATCGCCTCGGGTGGTGCGGCGCCACTCCCCGGCAACATAGCGGCTGCCGCGGTGTTGATTGCGGCGTCGTCTAATAACGTCCTCAAAGCCACCTACACAGCTGGATTTGCCGGTTTTAGAACGGCGATCGCGCCGGCGGTGGGATTGATGCTGCTGGCATTCGGCGGTGTGGCGGCCGGTTGGTGGATGGTCCGCTAGACGGCTGTCATCAGAGCGACACCGAACGGTCATATGGGGTGAATAGCCTAACCTGCGATTGAGTGGCGACGACGACTATCCGCGACTCGTCATCGGGATGCGGCAGCATCGGGATGGAGACGAACATGCAGGCGAGCGATGTTATGGTGCGCGACGTTATAACCGTCGGCTCCCAAACGAGTGTCGAAGCGGCAGTGAAACTGCTGGCAGAATATGATGTCAGCGCGCTACCCGTCCTCGATGACGACGGTGCCTTGGTCGGCATCATCAGTGAAGCTGACCTCATTCACCGGACCGAGATCGGAACTGAAAAGCATCGGGCGTGGTGGCTGGAATCCATGACTGCGGCCCATACGCTTGCCGCGGATTTCACCAAGTCGCATGGCAAGAAAGTCAGCGAGATCATGACACCTGACGTCGTGGTTGTGTCGGAGGATACGTCACTTGGCGAGATCGCCGCGCTGTTCGAGCGCAAGCGCATCAAGCGCGTGCCGGTCGTCAGGGATGGCCAACTCGTCGGGATCGTGAGCCGCTCCAACCTGATCCAAGCGCTGGCATCGCGGTTCAGCGCCGGCGACGAGCTTCCGGAGACCGACCGCCATATTCGTCTGGAACTGCTGGCGCGCATGAAGGCGCAGGACTGGACCGACTTTGGCGACCGCAATGTGATCGTCCGAGACGGCGTCGTCCACCTCTGGGGACTGGTCGGCACCCCGGACGAACGGACGGCACTGATCGCATTGGCGGAGGGAGTTCCGGGCGTGACGCGGGTTGCTGACGAGATGATCGCCGCGTATGTTTAAGGTGCGACAATTTTGATCCCGGGCCGGTTCGGTTGCGCGGCTCACCAAGTCGCAAACATGACAGCCACGGCGACCGCCATCGCGGCTGTGCAGAGCCAGCCCATCGCCCAAAGCGGCCGCGGCAGGGTGAACGGCCCCATCACCCGCTTTTGCATGGCCATGATCATGATGACGACCATCAGCGGGACGGCGACCACACCGTTCAGCACAGCCGACCAGAACAATGCCTTGATCGGGTCGAGGTCGATAAAATTGATGACGATCCCGATCAAGGTTCCGACCACGATTGTGCCGTAAAAAGCTTTGGCGTCGCGTGGCAGACGCGAAAGCCCGGTCGGCCATCCGAGTGCTTCACCAAGCGCGTAGGCCGCCGACCCCGCAAGAACTGGCACAGCTAGTAGCCCAATGCCAATGATCCCCGCGGCGAAGATGACGAAGGTGAAGATTCCCGCGATCGGCCGGAGTGCTTCCGCCGCCTGCGCGGAGGTCTGGATATCGGTAACGCCATGAGCGTTCAGCGTCGCTGCTGTCGTGACGATGATGAACCAGCTGATGAGGTTCGAGAAACCCATGCCGATCCAGGTGTCGAGCCGAATCCGGTGAATCTCGACTGGGGCCTCGTCCGGAGCCTCTGCCAGGGGATGAGCGGCAGTGTCTATGCGCTCTTCCTCCGCCTCCTCGGACGACTGCCAGAAAAAGCAGTATGGCGTGATCGTCGTGCCGAGGACGGCGACGATCGTAACGGTGTAATCCTTGTCCCACGCAAGGCTTGGAACGAAGGTGCTGAGAGCGACTTGTCCCCACGGGACATCCACGACGAGCGCCGTCGCGACATAGGCAAACAAGGAAATTGAGGTCCATTTAAGGATCGAGGCGTACCGCTCGTAGCGGGAAAACACTTCCAGCAGCGCACACCCGACGGCGAACGCGACAACGTAAAGCTGCGCCGGCCCCGCCACCAGCAGGTGTGTCGCGGCGCCCATGGCCCCAAGGTCCGCACCGAGGTTGAGAATATTGGCGATGAGCAAGAGCGCCACGATGCCGCGCAACAGCCACGGCGGGTAGTGTGCGCGAATGTTGCCGGCGATGCCCTCGCCGGTGACCCGTCCGATCCGGGCGCTGATCTCCTGAATGGCCGCCATCAAAGGGAAGGTAAACAGCATGACCCAGGCCATGCCGTAACCGAACTGCGCTCCCGCCTGCGAATAGGTCGCAATACCGCTCGGATCGTCGTCGGACGCCCCGGTGATCCAGCCAGGGCCGATATAACGCCACAGCCGTCTTTCGCGCGCCGCGAAGCGAGCCCAATGGGCCGCGATCCGTGCCGCAAGGGGGCGCCCACGCTGACTGTCAGCGATGCCGAATTCTGTGCTCGCCATGGGATACTCGACTGGCCCTCTCCCCGCAGCCCGGGCAGAGAACCCGTCGGGGGCGCCTTAGGCGCACCCTAACCGGCTCAGCTGCACAGCGACAGGTCGATCTCGTGCAGGTCGTCGACCACGCGCTTGACCCCCGGGATGTTCTCGGCCGCGACCCGTAAAGCGGTCCGCTGGCGCACGTCCTCGACCGTCCCTTTCAGCACGACCACGCCGTTTTCCACGGACGGCTCGATTGAGCCTCTGGCGATCCAGGGCTGCCGATCGAGCTCGGCCTGCAACTGGCTTGAGATCGCGGCATCATTGAGGGGCGCCGGTGCCCCCTTCGGAGTGGCCACGAGGAATGCGTGGAGTAGGTCGACTCGACTGACCATGCCAAGCACGCCGTTCGCGCTGACGACGGGTAGGCGTTTGACGTGATACCGTACCATCAGCTCGACCGCGTCGCTGAGAGGGGCATCGGCAGAAACGGTGACCACGTCGCGCGTCATCACGTCAGCGACGGTGCGCGCATGAGAATGCACATATTCGTCAGCGAGCCGTCCCGAATCGGCGAAAAACTCGGCCAACTTGGCACGATGCCGCTCGGTCCCGGTTTCGGCTCGGCGCAGAAAATCGCCTTGTGTGATCATGCCCACAAGCTTTCCTTGATCAAGCACAGGAAAGCCGTTGACACCGTAACGCAGCATCAGCTCGGCAGCCTTGCGAACGGGGTCTTGCGGCCCGACCCAAAGCAGCCCACGCGACATCACGTCTGACACTTTCATTGCCTGGCTCCCATAAAAACTCGGTGAACTTTCGGCGAGAGCGACAAGCGCGGCATTGATCTGAATCAGTGGGAGCGGGCCAGTTTATTGCTAATTGATCCTCCACCTGATGCGTCTTGGAGTTGGAGGCGGCTATGAGGGCTTTCGTTTACGGCGGCGCCGAAGGAAAAGCGCTCGAGGATCGACCGATCCCCTCGATCCAAAACCCGGGCGATGCGATCGTGCATGTCACCAAGACGACGATCTGCGGCACCGACCTGCACATCCTCAAGGGTGATGTTCCCACGTGCAAGCCGGGCCGCATCCTTGGGCATGAGGGTGTTGGCGTCGTGGAACGCGTCGGCGCCAGCGTCAACGCATTTCGTCCCGGAGATCACGTCCTGATCTCCTGCATCTCCGCGTGTGGGCGGTGTGAATTTTGCCGGCGCGGCATGTATTCGCATTGCACGACGGGCGGCTGGATCCTCGGGAACGAGATCGACGGGACGCAGGCGGAATATGTCCGCATCCCGCATGCCGACACGAGCCTCTACCCGGTTCCGGCCGGCGCGGACGAAGAGGCACTCGTGATGCTAAGCGACATTCTACCGACCGGCTTCGAGTGCGGCGTGCTCAACGGCAAGGTCGCGCCGGGCGGCACGGTGGCGATCGTTGGCGCCGGGCCAATCGGACTCGCGGCGCTATTGACCGCGCAATTCTATTCCCCGGCCCAAATCATCATCGTCGATTTTGATGAAAACCGTCTCGAGGTCGCCAAACATTTTGGCGCCACCGCTGTCGTCAATGCCGGCGTCGATGATCCGGCCGACGCGGTCATGAAACTGACTGAGGGGCGCGGCGTCGATACGGCAATCGAGGCGGTTGGCGTGCCCGCCAGCTTTATTACGTGCGAGAACATCGTGGCGCCGGGCGGAACGATCGCCAATGTCGGCGTGCATGGCATGAAGGTCGATTTGCACCTCGAGCGCCTGTGGTCACACAACATCGCGATTACGACGCGCCTCGTCGACACGGCTACAACACCGATGTTGCTCAAGATCGTGCAAGCGGGAAAGGTCGATCCCACCAAACTGATCACCCACCGCTTCACGCTAGACCGGATTCTCGACGCCTACGAGACCTTCGGTCACGCGGCAAGCACGCGGGCGCTCAAGGTCATCATCGACGTTTGAGGAGGGGTGGCCTTTCTCAACGGAGCAGGACATGGCGACCCGCGAATTGATCCTTGTCATCAATGCTGGATCTTCGAGCATCAAGTTTTCGCTGTTCGAGAACGCCGCTGATGGCTCGCTTACGGCCGGCGCGCATGGACAGGTTGAAGGCATTGGCAGCGCGCCGCAGTTCGACGGAGCGGATGCGTATGGGTGCAAACTCAGCACGCCGGCGTTGCAAGGCAATGATCATCACACCGCGATTGCGGCGATCCATGACTGGTTCGTCGCCTATACCGGCGGGGACACCCGGCTTGCTGCGGTCGGCCACCGAGTTGTCCATGGCGGCAGCGAATTCGTGGAACCAGTGCTTATCGATGATCGGGTGCTCGCCGCGCTTGAGGCACTGACCCCGCTCGCGCCACTGCATCAGCCGCATCATGTCGCGGCGATCCGCGCGATGGCCGCGACGGTCTCTAAGGTTCCCCAGGTCGCCTGCTTCGACACCGCGTTTCATCAGACGCAACCGAAACTAGCACAGGAATTCGCATTGCCGCGGGACCTGAGCGCCAAGGGAATCCGCCGGTACGGTTTCCACGGCATCTCTTACGAATACATCACCGCGGCGCTGGCACAGGCCGCACCCGACGTGGCGCGCGGCAAGCTTGTAGTCGCCCATCTCGGCAACGGCGCGAGCCTATGCGCCATCAAAGACGGCCGCAGTGTGGCGACGACAATGGGGTTCACTCCGCTTGACGGCCTGGTGATGGGAACCCGCGCCGGGCTCATCGATCCGGGCGTGATCTTCTATTTGCAGCGGCACGAGGGCATGAGCCTTGACGATGTGGAGGCGCTGCTCTGGGACCGCTCGGGTCTGCTCGGTATCTCGAACGTATCGAGCGACATGCGCGAGCTGCTTGCGAGCAATCGCGCCGAGGCGAAGGAGGCCATCGACCTCTTCGTCTACCGCATTGGGCGGGAGCTTGGGTCGATGGCGGCGGCGCTCGGTGGTATCGATGCCCTCGTCTTCACCGCCGGGATCGGCGAGCACGGCACGGAAATCCGCGCGCAGGTCTGTCGCGACGCGGGCTGGCTCGGCGTCACCCTGGATGAGACCGCCAACAAGAGGGGCGGGCCGTGCATTTCGTCACCCGGCAGCGCTGCGTCCGCCTGGGTGATCCCGACCGACGAAAATTTGATGGTGGCCCGCCAGACGCGCCGTCTGCTGGACCGATGGAGGAACTTTTCATGAAAGCACGAGACATTATGACGACCGACGTCGTGTCGGTCGGTCCCGA
>DATJSH010000231.1:0-48337 GCA_035504235.1 Allostellaceae bacterium
CGTGGGGCGATCGCGCTCGCGATGGTCGGCCTGGCCGGCATCGGCCTTGCGACGCTGTTCAACCGCCTTCGCCAAGGCTAAGTCCAGTTAGGCCCACTGACGGCCGATCGGCCGTCATTCGATCGGATCGGCCTAAGGAAACTGGCGGAGAGGGAGGGATTCGAACCCTCGGTGCCCCGCAAAGGGCACAACGGTTTTCGAGACCGCCCCGATCGACCGCTCCGGCACCTCTCCGTCTGAGCGGGCCACCGACTTATCACGACCCCGCGCGGAACATCAACCGGACAAAGCGGCAGTGGCGGATCGATCGCGGTCGACGGCGCGGAAGACAGGTCAGGCCGTTGCCCGAAGCTCCTGCCTATGGAAGGGATGGGTTCGCGAGACGGCCCAGCCGGGCGTGGCGGCGCATGGCTTGCGGCGGTTGACCGAACGCGCGCAGGAACGCACGGCGCATCCGCTCCGGGTCGCGAAACCCCGCGGACATGGCTATTCCCTCGATGGGCTCGGCGCTGTTTTCGACCCATTCCCGCGCCGCCTCCAGCCGCAGGCGCTCAACCGCTTTCGCCGGCGTTGTCCCGGTTTCGGCGGTAAAGGCGCGTGCGAAATGGCGCGAGCTCATCGCGGCGCGTTCGGCCAGCCGCTCGACCGAAAGCTGCTCGCCTATCCGCTCGCGCGCCCAGGCAAGTACTGGTGAAAAGCGGCTGCCCGAGCGGTCGGCTTCGAGCAAGGCGGAGAACTGCGACTGCCCGCCGGGCCGGCGGTGGTAGACGACAAGCTGTTGCGCGGCGCGCTTGGCGGTGGCTTCGCCCAAATCTTCGGCGATGAGCGCCAAGGCAAGATCGATCCCGGCCGTGATCCCGGCGGAGGTCCAGATCGCGCCGTCACGCACGAAGATGCGGTCCGGCTCAACCCGCACCCGCGGAAACGCGCGCGCAAACTCGGCGGCGCGCGCCCAATGCGTCGTCGCCCGCCGGCCATCGAGCAGGCCGGCGGCGGCGAGGATGAAGGCGCCTGAGCACACGCTGGCAACGCGGCGCGCGCGGCGCGCGGCGGCGCGGATATAGGCCAGCGTCTCGGGACAGGCCGAGGCCGCGCGGGTCCCCCAGCCGCCGGCGACGATCAGCGTGTCGCACGGAGCATCGTCCCAGCGGGCGGCGACCATTTGTATGCCCGACGAGCCGGTCACCGGCCCAGCCTCGCGCGCGACGGTGCGCAAGCGGTAGGCGGACGGCGCGCCGTCGCGGAAGGCGGCTTCATCGCCAGGCGGGGCGCGGCCCGCCGCTTCGAACCCGGTGATTGGCCCGGCTGCGTCGAGCAGCTGGAAATCCGGGAAGATCAAGACGTCAATGTTTCGCGGCATGTCATAAAATAAGGGAACTATGTCATTTAAGCCAAAGCCTAGTCCCGCTATGGTCGTTCGGTCAACAGTGAGGAGGTAAGTTCATGAGCGAGCGCAACCCGGTCATTGTCTTCACGCTGTTCCCCGGCGTCACGCAGCTCGATTTCACCGGGCCGCATCAGGTGTTCAGCGCGCTGCGCGGCGCCGAGGTAATCCTGGCAAGCAGCGGCGGCGGCGCAATTGAAGCGGATGGCGGGATGACGTTCGCCGGCGTGCGCCGGCTCGCCGACATCGCAGAATGCGACGTCGTCTGCGTGCCGGGGGGGCGCGGCGCCACCGACAATGCGATCCATGACGACGCGTTTCTGCGCGAGTTGCGCCGCCTCGCCGCTGACGCGCGGTATGTGACTTCAGTCTGTACTGGGGCACTGGTGCTTGGCGCGGCAGGATTGCTGCGCGGCAAACGGGCGGCGACGCATTGGGGATGGCGCCATCTGCTGGTGCCTTTTGGCGCAACCCCCGACTCTGCGCGGGTGGTGCGCGACGGTAACGTCATCACCGGCGGCGGTGTCACCGCCGGGATCGATTTCGCGCTGACGGTGGTCGCCGAACTCGCCGGACCGGAGACCGCGCAGGCGATCCAGTTGGGAATCGAATATACGCCGGCTCCGCCCTTCAATTCCGGCTCGCCGGAGACCGCCCCGCCCGCGATCCTGGCGCGGGTGCGCGAGCGCTACGCGGCCGCGGCACCCGAGCGGCAGCGCCAAATCGAGGAGGCCGCGGCCCGGCTTGGGGTGTAAGGCGATGCTCCAACTCCGCCCCAACTGCGAATGCTGCGGCAGGGACTTGCCGCCGGAGGCGGCGGACGCGCGGATTTGCTCATATGAGTGCACGTTCTGCGCGGAGTGCGTCGAGACCGTGCTGCACAATGTCTGTCCCAATTGCGCCGGAGGGTTTTCGTCGCGGCCGATCCGGCCGGTTACCGAACGCCGTCCGGGCGTGTGCCTGGCAAAGCAGCCTGCGTCCGCGTCGCGCATCCATATGAAATACAGCCGGGATGAAGCCTCCGCTTTCGCGCGCTCGGTGCAGGGTATCGACCCCGCGAAACGATAGCCGGAACCGGCAAGGCCGGCTCAGGCGCGCGAGGCGCCGGGGTCGGTTCGAGCGAGCATCGGGCTCAGCTTTCCGGCGAGCGGTAGCGTCAGCAGCACAAAACCTGCGATGACAGAAGTGGTCACCGAAAGCCCCATCGCATCGCCGGTGAAGCCGAAAAGGACCGGGGACAGCGCTCCTGCGCCGATCGTACAGGTGTAGAAGATGCCGAAAGCCGTCTGGCGGCGATCTGCGGCGACCAGCTCGGGAACCGTCCCGTAGAGCACGGACGATGTGCCATTGAGCGCGACCCCGACGATCGGCAGGAGGACCAGGGCCGCGTCAAGCGGCAGTGGCAGTAATCCCATGATCGTCGCCGCTGTTCCCCCCTCGGTGATGAGCACAGTCCACAGTACGCCCAGCCGTCCGCCGAGGAACCCGAACACGAGCTTGCCGGCCGCACCTCCCGCGAAGAGCAGCGACAGCGCCACTCCGATCTCGGCGGTTCCGGCGCCTTTCGCCCGCAACAGGAACGGCAAGAACGTGAGGAAGCTCATCCGAGCGGCGCTGTCGATGATGCCGATCGAGAGGAGCAGCGCGAAGCCGCCGCGTCGTGGTTTGGCGGCGACGGCGACATCAGGCGCGGTGTCTTCCCGATTGGAGGTATGCCGGACAACGGTCCGGCGGAGCACGAGCATGATCGCGCATGCGCCTGCAAGACCGAAGAGGCCCACCACGGAGGTCGCGGGCCGCCAGGAGATTGTGGCGATGAGAACGGCTGTGAGCGCCGGGAGGGCCATCTTGCCGAGATCGCCCGCGAAATTGTAGGTGCCCAGCGCGTCGCGCGACCGCTGGCCCTCGTAGGCGGATGCGATCAGTGTTGACGAGATCGGATGCTGGGTGCTCGACCCGACGCCGCAGAAAACGAGCGCGAGGCCGAGCGTTAAGAGACCGGCACTGGCTCCGACGCCCAAATAGGCTGCGCCGGCCAACGCTGTGCCGGCGGCGAGCATCTTGACTTCGCCGAAGCGCCGCGCCAGCGCCGCCGACGGCACCTGCAACCCCGCCATCGAGCCCGCGTACAGCGCCCGTACGATCCCGATCGAGGCATAGCTCAAGCCGAACGTTGCCTGGAACGTGGGCAGCAGCACATAGAGCGTGTCGGTCATTCCGTCATGCAGCGCATGGGCCCCGCACGTGACGAGAAAGACACGCAAACGGCTGCGGCGGGTTGCATCGGCATGGCGGTAGGCGGCCGAGGTCATGGTCATGGTGCTTCGCCACCGCTTTTTGTGCTGTCCAGCTATCCATGTGAGCATGTGACGGTTCGATGACAAACGACTTGTTCTGACGATGGGTGTGAGGAAAACTCACAGCGTGACACGATCCCGCCTGCCGCCATTGAACGCGATCAAGACATTCGAGGCCGCCGCCCGCCTCGGCAGCTTTTCGCGTGCCGCGGAAGAGTTGAATGTCACTCACGGCGCGGTCAGCCGTCAGGTGCGTGTTCTTGAGGATTGGCTGGGCACCCCACTGTTCCGCCGCACCAGCCGCAACGCCATCCCATCGCAGGCCGGCGCGGAGCTTCTTGCCGAAGCGGGGCCGGCGCTCGATCGGCTGGCAGACGCATCCCGCCGCTTGCGAAGCAGCTCACTCGCACAGGGCGTGCTCAACGTGTCCTCGATACCGACCTTCTCGATGCGATGGCTGATCCCTCGGCTCTCCGACTTTCAGCGTGAGCATCCTGGTCTCGAATTGCGCATCGTGAATTCGAGCAGCTCCGTCGAGCGCTTCAGATTGGAGGCGGATGCTGTGATCTCCGGGCCTGCGTCGCAGCCGGGGTGGATAGCGACCCGGTTCATGGGCGAGGCGATGCTGCCGCTGTTGAGCCCGGACCTGATGCAACGGTACCCGTTGCGGACCCCGGGAGATTTGGCGGCGCATACGCTGCTTCACGCGACGACCCGGCGGCGAGCCTGGATCCGGTGGCTGACCGTCGCGGGCGTTCCCGATCTAAAGCCGCTCAATGAGCAGGTGTTTGAGCACTTCTACTTTGCCATTCAGGCGGCTCTCGCGGGTCTCGGCGTTGTCATGGGACCCCTTACTCTCGTAGCCGAGGAAGTCCGCGACGGCCGACTGCTCGCGCCCATAAAAGAGCCTGCGATCAGAACGCGCGGATACTTCGTTCATGTTTCGGCAGCTGGAAGCAATGCACCGGCGATCTCAGCTCTTCGCCGGTGGCTCATCGATGCTGGCCGCTCGGCCGAAGCGGAATTCCCAGCATACCTTTCATAGCGCACCGGACAAGATCGGGTACACCCTAACAGCAGCCGAACCGGCCCGAAGGGCCGGCTCGGCTCGCGTTCCTTCTTTGAGCTTAACGCAGGCTTAGCTGATGAAGCTGTCGTTGAAGTTGGTGACGCCCTTCAACAGGATCGTCGAGCTGTCGCTCAAGGTAATCAGCGTGTCTTGGCCGCCGTTCACCACCGTCGCACTGGCGACGGTGTGGCCGTCGTTGAGCTGGATCGTGTCGCCGCTGGCCTGCGAGAAGCCGACGACGGTGTCGGCGTAGGTGTTCGCACCGTCTGCGAAGGTCGTATTGTTGCCGATTAGGTTGAGGGTTGCTGTCGTGCCGTTTGTCGTACCGGCCGCCTGGAAGGTATCGCTGCTGCCGCTGACAGTGACCGTGTTGGACCCGGTACCCACCTGATAGGTATCGCTGTTGCCGGTGATATTGACCGTGTTCGAGTCCGTCCCGCCAATAACCGTGTCCGAAGTGCCGCGGGCCGTGAGGGTGTCGGCACCCGAGCCGCCGGTGATCGAATCGAAGGATCCATCCGCCTCGAGCGTGTCGGAACCTGAGCCTCCGCCGACGGTGTCGCTAACGCCCGTAACCGTGATTAAGTCGCTGCCGCTGCCCGCGGTGACCGAATCCTGGGTGCCCGTCGCGGTGGCCGTCTCGGTCCCGCTCCCGCCGCTTATCGAATCTCCTGTGCCGCTCACGCTGATCGTGTCCGCTCCCGAGCCGGCGGTGATTGCGTCGAGATTGCCGGTTGCATTGAGCGAATCCGGGCCGGAGCCGGCGGTGATCTGATCTTGAGGGCCGGTTACCGTGAGTGTCTCGGCTCCGCTGCCGCCGCCGATCGAATCATACTGGCCGGAGGCGGTGACCGTATCGCCGGCTCCTGCGGTAACCACATCCATATTGCCGGTCGCCGACAGCTGCTCGACGCCCGGACCGCCGACGACGGTGTCGTCGCTGCCGGTGGCCGTGATCGTGTCGCCGGCAGCGCCTCCGGTGGCCGAGTCGAAATTGCCGCTGAGCGTAATCTGATCGGTTCCCGAACCCGCGGCGACCGTATCGTAATTGCCGGTGATCGAAATCGTATCGTTACCGGAACCGGGATTGATGAGATTCTCGCTTCCGGTCGCCGTGATCGAATCGTTGCCGCCACCATTGACGGTATCGAAACCGCCAGTCGCCGTGATCGTGTCCTGGCCGGCAGTGCCGCCGTTGACGACATCGGCGTTACCGGTCACAGAAAGCGTGACGTTGGACGAGCCGCCGGAGATTGTTTCGTTGGGACCGGTCGCGATCAGCGTGTCGTTCCCGGTTCCGTTATCGGCGGCCGAGAAAGCCCCCTCGACGAGCATCAGTTCCTGCCCGCCGTCGCTGAGATATGCCAGCCCCTGATACCCGGGCGCCGCAAACGCCGGAAGCGGCGGTCCGCCGGTATAGACCTCGAGGTTGAACACGCCAGGCTCGGCCGGTGGCACCGACCCATTGGCCGTTACCACAATGTTGATGGCCTCGCCATTTGGCCCAGCCGCGGTGAATTGTGATCCAGTGATCGACGCCATTAACCCCGCCTTGACGACCGGAAAGCCGTCGCCCCTGTTTGCCGCATCGCACAACGGAGTTGCGCTCAGCAGACGACCCGATTAGCGATTTTTTTACCATGCTATGCTCCGGCGAGACTAGAGGCGATTTATCATAAATATGTTACAAGGTGTTTCGGGTTGTCGCAGCGCGATCGCACCGAATGAGCACAAACGATCCGGATGTCCGCGGCCTTTGCTGTACGGGTATGCGTGCACAACCAGAGAAAACCCGCGGCAAGCGCGGACAATAGAATCGTGGTTTGGTTAAATTACCTCAATTAACTATCAAATACTTTGCATTTTAGAGTATCGCGCTGGATGTTGCGGTGCAATGAATGCCTCCTGCATGTTCGAAGCGTATGCCGCGCGCGCCAAGGCGGCGACTTGCGCGACCTGTCGCACGGTGAACATGCTCGGCATGATGTGCGCGGCGGCGATCGACAATGGCGGCTTCCTCGCCTTTGTCGGCCAAGGCTATGGCGGCGATTGGCCCGATCCGCGAGAGACTTCCGAGCGCCCGCGGGATGCCGGACCCGCGCCACGCATCACGCGATGAGGCGATAGCAGCCGCCCTTTCCGCACTGGGCCGGCGCGGCAGCCAAAGTATTTTCCCTGGCGGTGTCACGATTACCAGCGCCTCCGTTCGCCCCGCCGCGGATCGCTAAACGATCGGCCGCCTTTTCTCGTTCGCTTTCTAGGCTTGCCAAGGCGACACGCCACATGTTACCTAGAAATTCGATATTTCGTTTTTTCGTCAAGTTTTTCGCTTTGTCGCCGGGGTGACGTGTTGGGGAAGTTGTCATCATGCCGGAGGATCGAGCCGACGCGACGCCTTGGCGAGCCCTTTGAGCAGCCATGCCGGACCGGCCGATATACTTGAGCAGGCTTGCCCTGCCGGTGTCTTGGGAGGCGCTTGATCATGAGCCGTCGCCTGAAGATTGCGGCAAAGCGGCATGGAGCAACGCCGGGATTCTCGGCTTCCTGCTGCACGGCATCGAGATGGAAGCGGCGCAGCGCCCGGCGGACGAGCGCTTGGCGGAGGCGCTGGCGCCGCTGCGCCTCAAGCTCGACATCGTGATAGAGATGCTGGGTCGGCTGACCTACCGCGATGTGGCGCTGCCCGCAGTGCGTGACATCGAGCTGGGCACGGATCGCATCGCCTGGCATTCGCCATTGCCGCTCGGGGCGGGCGAGTGGCTGCGCCTCAAGCTGTATTTCGACCCGAATTTCCTCGAGCCTGTCGTGCTCTACGCGCGCGTGGCGAGCGCGATACCCGAGGACGACGGCGGCTGCTCCGTGCAGGCGGAGCTCACTGAGACGTCGCTCGAGACCGAGGAAGCGGTGACGCGCCTGGCATTCCTGGCGCAGCGGCGTCAGCTGGCGCACCGACCGACGCAAGCCATGAGGACCGGGCGATGATCGAGGCGATTTCCGCGATGGGCGCGGTCTTGTCCGAGCTGCAGTCGCTGGCCGGTGCCGCGACAGCGCCGTCGACCGATCAGCTCGTCCCGGATGTAGGGGCGGTGGATGGCGCTGCACCGAGCTTTATGCAGACATTGCAAGGCGCGCTCGACCGCGTCGATAGCTCGATCGCCACCGCCGACGCCTCGGCAAAGGCTTTCTCCGCGGGCGACCAGAACATTCCGCTGAGCGATGTGATGGTATCGCTCGAACAGGCAAACTTGGCGCTGCAGATGGCCTCGGGTGTGCGCGACAAAGTGGTCGCCGCCTACACGAGCGTCATGAACATGCAGGTCTAGAGTGGGACGCGGGTGAGGCGTGGCCTTTCTGGACGCCATTAACCCTCAAGTCATCCTGCAGCGCGTGCGCCCGGCGCTGGGCGGACGCACGCGCACCGCGATCATTGTCGGCGGCGCAGCCGGGGCGGCGCTGCTGGTGCTGGCGACCCTGTGGTTCTGGGGCTCGAACTACGCGGTGCTGTATGCCGGGCTGTCCGGGGAGGAGGGTGGCCGCGCCATCGCGGAGCTGCAAAAACTCAACATCCCCTACCGGATCGCCGAGGGCGGACGAGTGATCGAGGTGCCGGCCACCGAGGTCGGCCGGGCCAGGTTGCAAATCGCCGCCAGCGGCGTCGTCAAGCATGACGGCGACGAGTGGGCGATCCTCGACAATGAAAGTCTCGGCGTCAGCCCCTTTGTCGAACAAGTGCATTATGTCCGCGGCATCGAGGCCGCGTTGTCTCGCACCGTCGGCGAGGTCGACGGCGTGGTCTCCGCCAAGGTCACGTTGGCGCTGCCAAAACAGACGGATTTTCTGAGCGATTCACCCAAGCCGAGCGCCTCGGTGTTGGTGCGGCTGCGGCCGGGAGTGACGCTGACAGGCGCGCAAGTCGCCGGAATTGTCGGTCTGGTCGCGTCGAGCGTGCCGGGGCTTTCGCGCGACCATGTCACGATCGTCGACCAGAGCGGCACGGTGCTCAACCCCAATGGCGATGGCATCGCTATGCAGGCGCCGCAACAGCTCGACCTGACGCATGAGGTCAACCACCGCTACGAGACGCTGATTACCGATCTGCTGGTGCCTATTCTCGGTCGCGGAAATTTCCGAGTTTCGTCAGACGCTGACATCGATTTTTCGCAGAGCAAGGAAAGCCTCGTCAAATACGGCGAGAGCCACGTCCTGAGCCAGGACGAGACTATTCGCATCAAGGGCGCCGGCGATCAGCCGATCGGCATTCCAGGGGCCTTGTCGAACGAACGTCCGGAGACGCCTACCACGGCCAATCCCCAGCAAAACCAGCAACAAAACCAGCCGCAACCCAATCCTCCGGGCCAGGCCACGCAGACGCCGCCCGCCAAAGAAGCCGCCGCGCCGCCGCCGCCCTCCGATACCCACAAGACTACCAATTACGACATCGACAAGACCGTTCAGTTCCTCGAACACCCGTCGTGGAAGCTGCGCGGCATCAGCATTGCGGTGCTGGTCAACAACCCGAGCGGCAACCCGCTCCCGGCAGAGCGGCTACAGTCGGTCAACAAGCTCGTCACCTCGGCAATCGGCGCCGGGCAGAACGCGCATGTGACGGTCGTCGATGTACCTTTCGAATCGCCGAATGCCCCTTCCATTTCGCTGAACGGACCGTGGTGGCGCTCGCCGTGGGCGGGGGCGGTCGGGCAGAACGCGCTCCTCGCGATGGCGGGGATACTGGCGCTGTTCGGCGGGTTGTTTCCGATGACCCGGCGGCTGATGAATGTCCGCGCCGCCGTTGCGGCCACGGTCGCGGCGAAGGCTGCCGCGATCCGTGCGGGCGTATCGGTCGAGGTCGCGGATAGCGACTCCGTCAGTCCGACAATGCGGCCGCTGCCGCGCGCCAGAAGCGAGCCGCAGGACGTGCTGAGCATCGAGGCCGAGACCGTGCAGACCTTGGTCGCAGGCGACCCTGCACGCACGGCGCAAGTCATCAGAGGATGGATAGCGGGTGATCGAGGCGCTCTTAGACGAGCCGACTGAACTCGGCCTGACCGATCTCGAGAAATCGGCGGTCGTCATGCTGTCGATCGGCGAGGAAGCCGCGGCCGAGGTCATGAAGCACATGACCCAGCTGGAGATAAATCTGCTGTCGCTCGCCATGGCACGGATTTCCGGCATCTCCAAGACCGAAGTCACGGAGGTGTATCAAGAATTCATCGACACGATGCTGCAGGAAACCTCGATCGGCATCGGGTCAAGCGCTTACATCCATGGCGTTCTCGAACGTGCGCTGGGCACGGAGAAGGCCGAACGCCTCGCCGGGCGGCTCAACCAGGGTGACTATTTCGCCGGCATCGAGGCGGTGCAGCTGCAGGACCCGCGCGTGCTCGCCGAAATGATCAAAAGCGAGCATCCGCAGATCGTTGCGATGATCTTCGCTTATCTCGAGCCGGAACAGGCCGATGCGCTGATCCAGCACCTGCCGGCGGAACTGGTCGACCAGGTCATCCCGCGCCTTGCGACGCTCGATTCGATCCCGCCCGCTGCGGTCCGTGAGCTTAACGACGCGATCGAAGATCTGCTCGCCGGCGAGGCGCAACACGCCCGGGTGAGCGTCGGTGGCGTGGGGCTCGCGGCCAAGATCCTCAACCGCATCGACGCGGAGCGCGTCCAAGTCATTCTGGGACAGATCAAGGAGGTCGACGCCGAGCTCGCGCAGCAAATTGAGAACAGCATGTTCGTGTTCGAGGATTTGATGCGTCTCGACGACCGCAATTTCCAGATGCTGCTGCGCTCGATCGACCAGAAGCTCCTCGCCTCGGCGCTCAAGGGGGCCGATGCGAAGCTGCTCGACAAGGTCATGCGCAACCTGTCTCAGCGCTCGGCCGAGATGCTGCGCGAGGAAATTTCCGCGCGCGGTCCGATGCGGGTCACCGAGATCGACGCAGCCAAGCGCGAGATCGTTGCAATTGCCCAGCGCCTCGAACGCGAGGGTACGATCATCCTGCCGACCGATGTCGCCGACATGGTGAGCTGACCTCGAGATGTCCTCGCTGCGCATCAGCCACCAAAATCGCGCCCCTGGTGCCCCTGCCTCCGGCAGCGATACCGGACGGCCGGAGCATGCCGACGATGGGGCTGGCTTTGCTTTCGCGCTCGGAATCGCGGCGGGGGTTGTGCCGAAGGACACGACGTCACTGCTCGGCGGCAAGCCGGACGACGCCTCGAACGGTTCGCCAGCGTCGCGCAAGCGCGCCGACAATCCAGCGAAGCCCGGCGATGCGGCCTCTGTCGCGGCGGGCATCGGCGCGATGCTCGTTGGGGGAGCGCCGGCTGCGGATACTACCCCCGCCGGCGCCCCTGACAGCCACGGCGATGATCCGCCGACGGTTGCCGCGACAAACGCGGGCGGCGCCAGCGCTACGCTTTCCGCGGTCAGTCTGCTGACCGCTACAACCCAAACCGGCGCCGGCAACCCGTCGACCATGGCCGCAGCCGGGCTCTCCGCCAGGATCGTACCCGCGGCGAGTGGGGCTGTGGCTGCGAGTTCGCCGGGCACCCCGACGGCGAACCTGCCGACAATCGCCGCGCCGTCCTTGGCGCCGACAGTCGTGTCTGCATCGTCGCCGACGGCTCAGACGCCGCAGGTCAGCAATCAAGAGCTGCTCGGCCGAGGCCAGCCGCCAGCGGTCGAGCCGATGAGCCTTGTGACCGTCGGCTCGATGGTTCCGCAGCTAGCCGGTCCAGCCCAATCGGCTACACCGGCCGTTCCGCTCGGCGGAGATGCGCCGGGGACCGCCAATGCGGCGACCCTCGGGACGACGGCGGATGCGTCGGGCGCCGCGGCCGCGCAGTCCCTCGCGCTGACGAACGGTGCGAACCCGGGCGCAGGGCATGCCGCGGCCGCGGGTGCGGCGGGCATCTCGCCGGTCCTGCCGGCGATGATCGCCGATCGTCCCGCGACCACCGGCAGCGGTGGCGCGTTCGGCTCTGCGCCGCGCGACCGCTTCACGCCGATCACCGCGACGCAAGGCGCCGACGACACCTCCGCGGCCGCGCTAACCGTCGCCACCGGCACTGTCCCGACGCTACCGGTCTCGACCGCCACTCCGACGCCCGGCTCCGGTCCAGACACCGGCGGGTCCGGCGCGATCGCCGACCAGGTCGCCGGCCAGCTGGCCCGCATGGTGTCGAACGGCACGCAAGAAATGGTGATGCGCCTGCATCCTCCCGAACTCGGCGACCTGACCGTGCGCGTCGCCGTTAGCGGGCGCGACGTCTCGGCATGGTTTGTCTCGCCTCAGCCGCAGGTTCAGCACGCGATCAGCGCCGCGCTCGGGCAGCTCCAGGCCAATCTCGGCAATGCCGGTTACAACCTCAATGGCGCCTGGGTCGGGGGGGAAGCAGCGGGCGGCCGCCAACAACGAGCCGCGCTCCCGCAGGCATCGCTGGCGGTCAACGCGCCGCTTGCGGCAAGCGCCACGCCCGCAGCCACCGGCTCTAGCCGTCCGGCCTCGTCTGGGCTGAATATCTATGTCTGACGCAATCGATCAGGCGGCCGAGCCGCCAGTCTACGACCTCTTTTCCGAGACCGGCGTTGCGCACCGGGCATTGAATGTCGAACCGGCGGTGCAGCGGATCAACGAACGGTTCGTGCGCAATTTGCGGGCGGCGCTGCTGCAGCATCTGCGCCGCGGCGTCAGCATCACGGCGAACGCCATCCAGCTGGTCGAGCACCGAGAACTCATGGAAAAGCTCGCCAGCCCGACGCACCTGACATTGTTCACAATGAAGCCGCTGCGCGGCGTCCTCGTGCTGATGATCGATGCGTCCCTCGTCGTCTCGCTCGTCGAAAGCCGTTTCGGCGGCAACGGCCGTTTTCCGATCAGTACGCTCAACCGCGACTTTACGGCATTCGAGCTGAAATCGATGCGGCGGATCGTGGAAACGGCGCTGGAGCAGTATGCGATCGCGTGGGAAATGCTGGGGCGCTTCGAGGTCGGCTCGCTGCGTCACGAGACCAACCCGCAATTCGCCAGCTTCGCCCACGCCGATGAGCAGATACTGGCGACGACATTCGACGTTGCGGTTGATCAGTCCGCCGGCAAGATCGCGACCTATATCCCTTACGCGGCAATCGAACCGCTGCAGGATCAAATGCTGGCCGGGCATATCACGGAGATCGATGATGGTGATCCGCGCTGGGCGGAAACGCTCAATAACAACGTCCAGCAGGCCTCGATTACCCTCAACGTCGAGCTGGGCAAGATCGACATCAGCATTGGCGATCTGATCGCGCTGCGCCCGGGCAATGTCTTCGAGATGAACCGGCCCGAGCGGCTTGTCGTAGAGGCGGGAGGCGTGCCGCTGTTCCGCGGACGTTGGGGGCGGCACGGGCTCAAAATCGGCGTGCTCGTCGAAGAGCGCCTTGCATCGTCCGCGGAAGACCATCCGCGGCCCCGTCAAACGCCTGGCGATGGAGGAGGCTGATGGCTGACGATCCTCCGATCAATGAGGTTGCCGATGCGGCCGCTTCCGTGTCCGCAGCGTCGCCGTTCGCGACGCTCGAGCCGTCGCTCGAGGCCATGCCGGCGTCGCCTGGCGCCGGCGACACCGAGACTTCGCCGAACAGCCGGCTCGATCTGGTCTTCGACGTCCCGGTTTGTCTTTCGGTGGAACTGGGGCGCACCGAGGTCCCGATCCGCGATGTCGTCCATCTCGGTCGCGGGTCGATCATCGAATTGGATCGCGGTCCCGGCGCCCCGCTCGATGTGCGTGTCAACGGCGTACTCGTTGGCCGCGGCGAGGTGGTGCTCATCAATGCCGAAAAACTCGGCCTGAGGTTCGTCGAGGTGGTCAGCCAGGCCGAACGCGTCAAGCGGTTGAGTTAGGGGTGGGGGGATGAGCGGCGTATCGCAGGCGACCCACGGTGCGCTGCTGACGATCTTCTACGTCGCCGGGCCGGTACTCGGCGTCATCCTGGTGATCGGCATCATCGTCAGTGTGTTTCTCGCGGTCACCCAGATCAACGAGCCGACGCTGAGCTTTGTGCCGAAATTCCTCGGTACGGCGGTCGCGCTTTTGCTGCTGGGGCCCTGGCTGCTGCGCCAGCTTGAGAGCTTTGCGGTGGCGGTCTTCACCGGGTTGCCCGGGATGCTGTCGTGAGCGTTCCAGCCGCGCCCTCCGCCCGCGCCGGCTTCAACTTCGCCGTACTGCGGCGCAACCTGCCGTCGCTGGCCGGGCCGACTGGCTTCGTCCTCATTCTGGCGATGATCGTGGTGCCGTTGCCGCCCTTTGGCCTCGACATTCTGTTCACGTTCAATATTTGCTTTGGGTTGATGATCCTGCTGGCGGCGCTCTACACGGCGAAGCCGACGGATTTTTCGTCCTTTCCGACCCTCTTGTTGATGACGACGCTGTTGCGTCTGTCGCTCAATGTCGCGGCGGCGCGGGTCATCCTCCTCAATGGCTACGAAGGCTCGGATGCCGCCGGGCGGGTCATCGAATCGTTTGGCGCGTTTGTAATTGGCGGTAATTACGCCGTCGGCATCGCGGTCTTCGCGATCCTCGTCATCATCAATTTCGTCGTCATCACCAAGGGTGCCGGGCGTATCGCCGAGGTCGCGGCGCGTTTCGTGCTCGATGGCATGCCCGGCAAGCAGATGGCGATCGACGCCGACCTCAATGCCGGACTGGTCAACCAGGAAGAAGCGACCAAGCGGCGGCAGGAAGTCGGCCGCGAAGCCGACTTTTTTGGGGCGATGGACGGCGCCAGCAAGTTTGTCCGCGGCGACGCGGTTGCCGCGGTGCTGATCCTCTTCATCAACCTTGTCGGCGGCCTCATCATCGGCATCTGGCAGCATGGACTGTCGATCGGCGAAGCGGCGCAGACCTATACGCTGCTGACGATCGGTGACGGTCTCGTCGCGCAGATCCCGGCGCTTGTTATCTCGTCGGCGGCCGGCATTGTCGTCAGTCGGGTGACAACCGGCGCCGATGTCGGCGACCAGATCGTCTCGCAGCTGGCGATCTTCCCGAAGGCATGGTGGCTCGCCTCGGGAATCGTGGGCCTATGCGGTCTTGTGCCGGGAATGCCGCATGTGCCGTTCCTGTTCTTCGCTGGGCTGCTGGGCGGCACGGCGCGTTGGATCAGCCGCGAGCACGTGCGCGCGGCCGAGGCGCCGCCGCCCCCGCCGCCGCCCGCCGAGCCGGCTGAAATCGATATCGGTGTGGTCGAACTGGTCGAGCCGCTTGAGGTCCAGGTGGGATACCGCCTCGTCGGGCTGGTCAGCAAGGATCGCGACGGCGGCTTGCTGCGCCGGCTGCGCGCGGTCCGCCGTCAGGTATCGCGCGAATTCGGCTTTCTCGTGCCGGTCGTCCACGTCCGCGACAATCCGGACCTGAAATCGACCGGATACCGCATTCTGGTCTATGGCGTGGAACGCGCCGCCGGCGAAGTCCAGCCCGACCGGCTGCTGGCAATGGCGACAGGCAAGGTGCTGGCCGAGATTCAGGGCCTCTTGACCCGCGACCCCGTATTCGGCCGCCCGGCGCATTGGATTTTGCCGGCGGAGGCCGATCAGGCGCGCGCTGCGGGCTACACCGTTTTCGATGCCGCCGTCGTCATGGCGACGCATTTCGAGCGCATGGTGCGCGAGCATATCGAGACGCTGTTCGGCCGCGCCGAACTCGACGCCGTGCTTGCCTATCTGAACAAACTGGTACCCAAGCTCGTCGAAGAGCTGACGCCGAAACTCTTGCCGTCGACCGCCGTGCATTCGGTGCTGAACGGCCTGCTCGCCGAGCAGGTGCCGATCCGCGACCTGCGGACCATCGTCGGCGCGCTGATCGACGGCGCGGCGATAACTCAGGAGCCACGCGCGCTCCACGAGATCGTCCGTCTCAAGCTCGGCGGCTACATCGTCCAGACGGTGTTCGGTGCCGTCGACGAGTTGAAGGTCATGGCACTCGAGCCCGATCTCGAGCGCCTTTTGCAAGAAGCGCTACGACTGTCGACAGGCACCGGCGCCTTCGGCATCGAGCCGGGACTGGCAGGTGAGCTGCGTGCCGCCGGGGCCGCGGCAGCGGTGCGGCTCGAAGCCGTCGCCGCGGTCGCCGCGCTTGTCACCCGCCCCGAATTGCGCGAATTGACGGCCCAGCTGCTGCGCCCGGTGCAGCCGCGCGTCTGGGTCTTCTCTTATCCCGAGATTCCGCCCGAAAAGCGCATAAAGGTTATCGAGCTGCTGGGCCGCCCGCCGGGGAAACCGAGCGATGGCGACTGAGACAAACCTCCAGGTCATGGAGCGCCCGGATGCGGCGCAGTCGCCGCGCGGCCACGCTTCCGGCTATAGCCGCGGCTATGCCGTACAGATCGACGAGGCCGATATCATTCGCCAGTTCGTGCCCGTCGTGAAACGGCTGGCGCTGCGCCTCAAGGGCCGCATGCCCGAGACCGTGCAGCTCGACGATTTGATCCAGGGCGGGCTCATCGCCGTGCTGCGGCTGGCGCGTCACGGTACGCTGGGGCCGGCGGGCGATCCGGCCCTGCAGCGTTCGATCGTCAACGCGATGATCGACGAAGCGCGCCGCGAGGTTTGGGCGCCGGTGCGCACGGTGCGCCTCGCCAAATCGGCCAGCCAGGCGATGCAGGCCGTCAAGCTCCGTCTCGGACGAGATGGCGCCGACGATGAGGTGGCCGCCGAGATGGGCTTGCCGCTCAACGAGTACCATGCGGTGTTGGTCGAGATCGCCGGCATCCGTCTGCTCGACATCGACGAGTTCGAGGACAGCGCCGACGACAACATGCAGGAGGTCGAGGAGCGCGACGCCGCGATCGACAAGGGCCGCATGATGAACGCGCTTGCCGCATCGATCGCGGCGCTGCCCGAGCGCGAGAAGCTCGTGCTGTCGCTCTATTACGAGCAGGAACTCAACATGGAAGAGGTTGGCGCGGTGCTCGGCCTCGACAAATCGACGGTGTGCCGGGTGCATGGCCGCGCTCTCTTGATGTTGCGCGCCGTGCTGGCCGATGGCGCCGTGGTGGCGTTGCCGGCGCCAGGATCGGGGGACTAGCCGATGGACATCCTTTCGATAATCGGCCTCTTCCTGGGCATTGGCTCGATCGTCGCGTCGATGACGCTCGATGGCGGCAACCTGCTGTCTTTGTTGCAGCTCTCGGCCTTCGTGATCGTCATCGGCGGGACCATGGCGGCGACGATGTTGCAGACGCCGATGTCGATCTTCCTGCGTGCCCTCAAGATGGCGATGTGGGCAATCCTGCCGCCCAAGGACGATCGCCCCGATCAGCTCCGTCAGATCACCGATTGGCTGCGCATCGCCCGTCATCAATTCGTGCTGGCGCTCGATCCGGTCGCCGAGCAGCAGACCGACCCTTTTATCCGGCAGGCCCTGCGCCTTGTCGTCGACGGTGTCGAGGCGCCGCAAATTCGCACCGTGCTGGAATCGAATATCCAAACGTCGGCGCATGAGGAGATGCTGGCCGCCGAGATGTTCGAGTCGATGGGCGGGTACGCACCGACGGTCGGCATCCTCGGTGCGGTGATGGGTCTCATCACCGTCATGGCGCATCTCGATGATCCCTCGAAGTTGGGCGAGGGCATCGCCACCGCCTTCGTCGCCACGGTCTATGGTGTCGGCAGCGCCAACCTGCTGTTCCTGCCGATCGCCGGCAAACTGAAGTTCCTCGTCAAGCGGCGCATCCGCCGGCTCGAAATGATTACCGAGGGGATGATCGGCATCGCTGTTCTCGAAAGCCCACTCCAACTCGAGATGCGGTTGCGCAGCTATCTCGAGCACGGCGGAGAGGCGGCGGCGGGCGGCGAGCGCGCCGAGGATGAGGCGGCGCCGGCGAGCCCGAGCCCGGCCGGCGCCGATTGAGCCGGAGGTGATGGAGAACTCGATGAAGGGTCAAGAGCCGGAAAAAGCCCCGAACCACGAACGGTGGGTCATCTCCTACGCGGATTTCGTGACGCTGCTGCTGGCGACATTTGTCGTCATGTACGCGGTGTCGACGATCAACTCATCGAAATTTCAGGAGATGGCGGAGGCGTTCAACACCGCTTTTATGGGACGCGTCACTACCGTCAACGACAGCGGATTCGGCGCGGCCAATAAGGGCCCGTTCAATTTCATGCCCAACCCGGTGCATCTGCCGGTGATCACCCGCGAAGTCATGGTCAAGGAGGCGCCGCCGGCGCTGCGCCAAGAGGAGACCAAGGGCGACCCGAACCTCAAGAACAACGGCCAGTTCTTGCCAAAGGGCGGCTCGCCGACGGAGACGCAGCAACTGCAGCACGCCGACGCCGCCGTGCAGAATGAGGTGACGCAGCGGGTCCAGGGGCTCGACGAGGCCTTCGCGCAGCTCTCCAAATCTCTCGCGGCGCTGATCAGGAAGGGCCAGGTCAATGTCTCGCTGCAGCCGCTCGGTGTCGTCATCGATGTCAACGAGACGCTGCTCTTTCACAGCGGCAAGGCCGACCTGACCTCGGATGCGCTGCCGCTTATCGACCAGATCGCGAAAATCCTGTCCGACCTGCATTACCAGATTCAGGTCAACGGCTTTACCGATAACGTGCCGATCCACAATGCCCAGTTCGATTCGAACTGGGATTTGTCGGCAACCCGGGCAGTGTCGGTGGTGAAGCGCTTCGTCGCGGCCGGCATCGACCCGACCCTTTTGGTCGGCGCGGGATTTGGCGAATACCACCCGGTCGCGCCCAACAACACGACGGAGGGCAGAACGGCCAACCGCCGCGTTTCGATCGTTGTCGTCTCGCCGCTAGAAGGCAACGATCCCGCGCGCTCGCGTCTGATTGGCAGCGACCAGCACACCGACAGGACCGCGCCGCCCGCGCCGATACCGCTTGCCAAGCCACCCGTGCCGGCGACAGCGGCACCGCTCAGCCAGCCGCTCGCGGTACCGGCTACGGTGCCCACTGCCGCGCCCGGCGCCGCAGTACCCGGTGTGGCAGCGCCCTGGGCAGCGGCCCCAGCGACTCCGACACCGGCCGCGACGCCGCCCGCGACCGCGCCGGCTTCCGTTCCGGCCGCGACGCGTTAGGCTGGAGCAGCGGCCCGGCCATGGCCAAAACCGCAGCGAGGCGCTCGTCGGCCGCAAAAGCGCCCGCTGCCGCAGGCGGCGGCGCGATGCGTCCGATGCTGATCGCTGCCGGCCTCAGCCTCTATTGGTTTGTCGCGTACCAGGACGCCGGCGGCGCGGCTGACGTTCCGGTGTGGGTATATGCAATCGTGGTTGGCATGCGGCTGTTGGCTGATTTCGTCGGGGCGCTGGTCATCGTGTACGCGTTGCAGCTTCTTCTTGTGCTGACCCGGCTGGCGGTCGCCTACCTGCGTGGACTTTGGCTGCAGGCGAGCGGTTGATGACTGCCCGTCTCGATCTCGCCGGCGCGAGCGTGCTGCCGTTCCCGTTTCCGGCGCTCGGTGACGAGACGCCGGTCGCCGGTATCCCGGTTCCGTCACCGTCGCCGGCCCCGTCAGGTGGGGATGTGGTGGACGAGGGGGCTGCGGCGGTCGAGCCGGTGGCCGTGGAAACGGCCGCGATGGTCGCGTCCGAGCTTGCGGCGGCGCGTGACGAGGGGCTGCAGCAGGGCCTCACCGAGGGCCGCGAAAGAGGCTACGAAACCGGTTTCGCCGAGGGCGTCAAGGCCGGCGAGGCGAAAATGATGGAAGCGGTCAAGCGCATGGCCGCCATCGTCGGCATGCTCGGCGCGCCGCTGCCTGCCCTCGAACAGCGGGTCGAAGAGGCGGTGGCGGCGCTCGCGCTTGAAGTGGCGCGTTGGGTGATCGGCGATGAAGTCGGGCGGTCGCGCGAGTTCCTTGTCAAGCTGGTGCGTGACGCCGTCGGCAAGGTGCCGATCGATATGGGCGCGCCGCGCGTGCTGCTAAACCCGGCCGATCTCGACCTTGTCCGCAGCCTGGCGCCCGAGATCGACGCCGGCGGCGCCTTGTTGGTTGGCGACGATACGATCGAAATCGGCGGCGCCCTCGTCGTCGCCGATGGCGACGAGCGGCAGATCAAGGATCGCCGCTGGAACCCGCGCACCAGTGATGGCGTCTCGCAGGTCAACCTGACGCTGTCGTCTCGTTGGCGAGCGGCGATGCTGACCCTCTTCGACGGCGAGGACGAGGGATGAACGTGATCGGCGCAGATTTCGCCGAGCGGCTGGTCGCGGGGCTCGAGCGCTACCAGGCCCGGCTGCAAAGCTCGGATCACGGGGCGAAGGTCCATGGCAGCCTGGTGCGCACGGTCGGTCTAGTCATGGAAGCCCGCGGCATTCATGTCGCAATCGGCGAGCGCTGTTTTGTCGAAAGCGAATCGGGCCGGCTGATGGCGGCCGAGGTTGTCGGGTTCGATGGTGGCCGTGTCCTGCTGATGGCCGAGGGACATGCCGACGGCCTTGCGCCCGGCGCTCGGGTGATCCCGGCGGGGCGGACGATGGAAGTTGCGGTTGGCCCGGAGTTGCTCGGCCGGGTCATCGATGGCAGCGGTCAGCCGATCGACGGTAAGGGGCAGATTCGCCATACCGAGCGCGTGCCGCTGTTCGGGCAAAGCGTGAACCCGATGCGGCGCGCGCTTGTCGACCAGCCGCTAGATGTCGGGGTTCGTTCAATAAATGCGCTTTTCTCGGTCGGTCGCGGCTCGCGGCTCGGGCTGTTTGCGGGAAGCGGCGTGGGGAAGAGCGTGCTGTTGGGTATGATGGCTCGCTACACGAGCGCCGACGTCGTGGTGGTGGGGTTGATCGGCGAGCGAAGCCGCGAGGTCAAAGAATTTGTCGAGCGCATCCTTGGGCCCGACGGGCTGGCCAAGGCTGTCGTCGTCGCCGCGCCGGCAAACGAGTCGGCGCTGGGACGGGTGCACGGCGCGTATCGCGCGACTGCGATCGCCGAATATTTCCGCGACCAGGGGCATGAGGTCCTGCTGCTGATGGATTCGCTGACGCGGTTCGCCATGGCCCAGCGCGAGATCGGGCTCGCCGTCGGTGAGATTCCCGCGAGCCGCGGCTATCCGCCGTCGGTGTTCGGCCAGATCTCGTCCCTCTGCGAGCGCGCCGGCAACGGCGCTGAGGGCTCGGGTAGTATCACCGCGTTCTACACGGTACTGGTGGAAGGTGACGACCCCAACGATCCGGTCGGCGACTCGGCGCGCTCGATTCTCGACGGGCACCTGGTGTTGTCGCGCAAACTGGCCGATCGCGGGCATTACCCGGCGCTCGACGTCGGTGCCTCGGTGAGCCGGGTGATGGCGGCGGTGGTGCCGCAAGCGCAGATCGTCGCGACCCAGCGCTTCAAGCAGCTCTACAACCGGATCGAGGACAGCCGCGACTTAATTGCGATCGGCGGCTATCGGCCCGGGCATGACGCGGAGCTCGATCGCGCGGTCTCGCTGCAATCGGCGATCAACCAATTCTTGTGCCAGAACATGACAGACGCGGTACGGCTTGAGGAGAGCGTTGCCGCGCTCGAACAGATCGTCATTTGAGAGCAAGCATGGCGGGGGGACCATGGCCGCGCTACACAAGCTGATCAGCATTACCGGAAAGAAGAGCGACGCCGCGGTCGCGACTTGGCAACGGCTCAAGGCGCAATGCGATGACGCGCTTCTCAAATTGTCGCTGCTGAAGCAGCACGTCGAGCGTTACCGCGAAATGCTCAACACGGGCCTCGGGGAAGGCATGCCGGCGATGTCGACAATGTCCTATCTCGGCTTTATCGGCCAGATCGAGGAAGTGGTGACGCGACAGGAGAACGAAGTCGGTCGGCTGGAGGCGGCGTGCGCACGACAATGGGAGGAGCTCGTGGAGATACGCCGCGAGAAGCGCGGCTACGAGATCGTCCACGAGCGCGCGACCGAGCGCGAGCTGGCGACCGCCTTGCGACGCAGCCAGGCCGAAATCGACGAGTTGCTACAGCGTGTGACCAGAACCCCATAACTGGAGACGTGACGGAAACCGGAATTTCGCGCGATGACCGATATCGACCAGGCAGCGGCGCTCGATCTCGACGAGCCGCGCGGTCGCAGTCCTCTCGTCAAGTGGGGGCTGATCGGCGTCATCGTGCTCGCATTGATCGGCGGCGGCGGCGCGGTCTGGTATTTCTTCCTTGGAGGCAAGGAGCACTTCGCGCCCAAAGAGCAAAAGCAAGTCGAGGCGCCGTTGCCTTTCTTCCTCGACCTGAAGCCGCTCGTCATCAGCATGGCGAGCGCCAGCGGCACTTCGCATTTCGTGCAGCTCGGCGTCAGCCTGCAATTGCCGCGCGCCGCGGCCGGCGACATGGTCACTGCCGTGTTGCCCGAAATTCAAGATGCCATGCGGCAGACCCTGCTCGGCTTCAAGACCGACGACCTGCAGACGCCGGACGGCGTCAACAGGGTGCGCAAGACCATGACCGAGCACCTCAATGGGGTCATGAGCCGCGTTCTCGGTTCCGAACGGGTCGCGAAGATGACCGACGGTACCGGAAATCAAGGTTTCGTACAGAACATCCTGTTCGCGACGCTGATCGTCGAATGAGCGCGCCCAAGTCGCAGCGTGGAGGCCGCCGTGCCGTATGACGCGGACGGGCTCGGCTCGCTTTCGCTTACCCTCGGAATCATCGTGCTGCTGCTGTGGGGCGGCATCTGGGCGATGCGCCGGATGAGGCCGGGCGTAGGGCTTGGCAATACCCGCGACTGCACCATCTTGCGCTCGCTGGCGCTGGGGCCCCGCGAGCGGCTGCTGGTGGTCGAGGTCGGGGTCAGGCAGCTGGTGATCGGCATCGGCTCGGCCTCGGTGTCGCTTATCTGCGAGCTTGATGAAAAGCTGCCGGCCGCAGCGGCCGGAGACGATCGGTTTGGCGAGGCGATCCGGAAAGCGGTAGGGCGATGGCGCGGTTGATGTGTCGCCTCGCACGCGGGCTTCCCTGGGCGCTTGCCGTCCTCGTTGTGGTCGCATTGCTGGGCTGCGCGACGGCCCATGCGGCCGGCATCGGCGCGCTCGACATGCATCCCGATGGGCGTGGCGGACAGAGCTATACGGTGCCGCTGCAGCTTTTGCTGCTGATGGCGGGGCTGGTGTTTCTACCGGCCATTCTGCTGACGATGACCTCGTTCACTCGCATCATCATCGTCTTGTCATTGCTGCGCCAGGCGCTGGGGCTGACGCAGACGCCGCCCAACCAGGTGCTGATCGGGCTCGCGCTGTTCCTGACGATGTTCGTCATGGGGCCGGTCTTTACCCAGGTCGGCAACGACGCGGTACAGCCGCTGATCGACAACAAGATCACCACCGAGGACGCGGTGTCCAAGGCTGAGGTGCCGATGCGCGAGTTTATGCTGAAGCAGACGCGGCGCGACGATCTCGGCCTGTTCCTCAAGCTCGCCGGCGGCAAGACCTACGATAACGCGAACGACGTGCCGTTCTCGGTGCTGGTGCCAGCCTTCGTCACCTCGGAACTGAAGACGGGGTTTCAGATCGGCTTCCTGATTTTCTTGCCGTTCCTCGTCATCGATATCGTTGTTGCGGCGGTGATGATGTCGCTGGGCATGATGCTGCTGTCGCCGACCAGCGTGTCGCTGCCGCTGAAGCTCGCGCTGTTTGTGCTGGTCAATGGCTGGACGCTGGTAATCGGCTCGCTGGCCGAGGGGTTCTTGCGATGAGCAAGTCGCAGCGATGAGCACGGGCGACATCGTCAACGCGGCGCGCGAGATGATGGGTTTCGTCCTGGTGCTGTCGACGCCGTTTCTGCTGGCCGCGGTGGCGGCGAGCTTGGCGATCGGGCTCTTCCAGGCGGCAACGCGCATGAATGACCTGACCTTGAGCTTTGTGCCGCGGTTTTTCGCGGTGCTGCTGGTGCTCTTTCTTGCCGCGTCGTGGGCCGGCGCGCGGATGACCGCCTATCTCGAGCGCGCGGCGGTGGCGACGGCGAGGCTGCACGAGTGAGCCGGTGCTGAGTTTCACCGACGCCGAGATCACCCAATGGATCGGCCAATTCTTTTGGCCATTTTTGCGCATCTTGGCGCTGTTCAGCGCGGCGCCTGCCTTCAATTCAGTGTCGATCCCGGCGCGGGCGAAGGTGGCGCTGGCATTTGTGGTCGCCGTCGCGGTTGCCGGGTCGGTGCGCCAGACCGCGCCGGTCGACCTCACCTGGCCGACGGTGATCCTCGCGGTCGAGCAGGTGCTGGTCGGTTTGGCGATCGGTTTCGCAATGCAGCTGACGCTGACCGCGATGACCCTTGCCGGTGAATTTGTCGGCATGCAGATGGGGTTCGGCTTCGCCAGCCTGTTCGACTTCCAAAGCGGGTTTCAGGTGCCCGTGATGGGCAATTTCTTCAGTCTTGTTGCGCTGCTGCTGTTCGTCGCGCTCAACGGCCACCTCGTGCTCCTCGGCGTCCTGGTGAAGAGCTTCACCATCGTGCCGATAGCGGTCGGCAGCGGCATCAGCGCCGATGGCTGGCAGGCGCTGGCGCGGGCTGGCGCAGTGCTGTTCCAGATGGGGGTGTGGCTGGCGCTGCCGGTGATCGCGGTATTGCTGGCGACGCATCTCGCGGTCGGTTTTGTGTCGCGCGTTGCCCCGCAATTCAATGTGATGTCGGTCGGCTTTTCGGTGTTCATGTGGGTTGGGATCGCCGCGGTGATCGCACTGATCCCGTTTTTTGTGCCGGCGGTTGAGCACATCATCGAGGCCGGGCTCGCGCTGATCTCGACGGTGCTGCGCAGCGGAGCGCCGCCATGAGCGATACCTATGAGGCCGGCAGCCGCACTGAACAGGCGACCCCGCGGCGGTTGGAGCGGGCGCGCGAGGAAGGTTCGGTCGTCCGCGCCCATGCAATTGCCGGAGCGGCAGTGCTGGTCGCCGGTGCGGGGCTGCTGCTGCTGGCCGGTTCGAAGCTCATCGAGATGCTGGAGACGTCGCTGCGACTCGGGCTCACCCTTGAACCCGAGATGATGCGCGAGCCGTCGCGGCTCATCGCTGCTGCCGAAAACGTGGTTTGGCCGGGGGTGATGATCCTCGTGCCGTTTCTCTTGATCCTGGCGGCGGTCGGGTTTGTCGGCGATGTCATCGTCGGCGGCTGGATCCTCTCGGCAAAGCCGATTGCCCCCGACTTCACCCGCATCGACCCGCTGAAAGGCTTCGGCCGGCTATTTTCACGCGCGGCGCTGGCGGAGATCGTCAAGGCGCTCGTCAAGTTCATCGTTGTCGGCGTCATCGCCGCCTGGCTGATGAAAAGCTGGATCGCCGATTTTCTGCATATAGCCGCCGAGAGCTGGCCCTATGCACCGCGTCACGTCGCGGCGTTGTCGGGCGAGGTATTCCTGATCCTCGCCGCCGCGCTGGCGGTCGTGACCGTGCTCGAAGTGCCCTGGCAGGTCTGGCAGCACCGCGACCAGCTCAAAATGAGCCGTCAAGAGATCAAGGACGAGCAGAAGGACCAGGAAGGCAGCCCACAGACGAAACGGCGCATCCGCGGCCTGCGCATCAAGCTGGCGCGGGCGCGGATGATGACCGAAGTGCCGAAATCCGACGTTGTCGTCGTCAACCCGGAGCATTTCGCCGCGGCCTTGTCGTACCGCGAGGACCGGATGCGTGCGCCGCGTCTCGTCGCGAAGGGCACCGGCCTTATCGCGCTGCGCATTCGCTCGGTCGCCGAGGAGCACGGCATCGCGGTGGTCGAGGCGCCGCCGCTCGCGCGTTCGATCAACCGATTTGTCGATCTCGGCGACGAGATCCCCGTCGGGCTCTACCGCGCCGTCGCCGAGGTGCTCGCCTATGTCTACAAGCTGCGCGCGGCGCGCGATGATGGCGCGCCGTTGCCGCCGCTGCCGCAGGATGGGCGTTTCGACCCGCCGGCGGAATTCGATGCGTGAAGGCTGGACCCGGTCTAGGCGGCGCCGAGCGCGTGCTGCGATGAGCGGCTTTGCTCGCTGCCGTCCGGGTTATACGAGCGGTGCGGGTCCTGCCGGCGCAATCTGTCGATGGCGGCGGTCAGGTGGCGCAGCATGGCGGCGCAGATGACCGCATTCTCCTGATTGTAGCGGGCCAGCGGCCGCACGAGCGTGGCAGCCGGCTGTGGCGTGCCGGGCACCAAGGTCGCCTGGTCGATGAGTTCTGCGATCATGTTCTTGCGCTGGGTGGCCGCGTTGATCGTGGCGGGCGTGCCCGACAGCAATGCCCGGCGTTCTTCTTCCAGCACGTCGCGTAGTTCGTCGATCAGTGCCGAGAGGTGTTCTGCCGGTGTCGCCATCGAGGCACCCTAGAAATTGATTTCGACGCCGCCATCGCGCGCCACCGTCGCGCGCAGCGTTTTCTGGCTGTCGGCGTTCTCGACCGTGATCGTGTCACCCACGCGGCCGTCGTCGAGCGCGGTGGCGGTCGTCTTGATCGTCATCTCGGAATCGTTGAGGGTCAGCATCACGCGCTGACCGCGATGCACCGCGATCGGCTGGTCAAGTTGCGGCGATAGGACAGGCGCGCCGGCGGTGAGCCCGACCCGCAGGATTTTGCCCTCGGCCTGACGCGGGTCGGTGATCAGCCCGCCCGTGCCAGCAAAGGCATCGGCGCGACCGCTCGTCAGTTCCGACGAGGTCAAGGGAGTGTTCGGCGCCAAATTCGTCGCCGCGACGACGGCATTGATCCATTCATGAACATGAACCGGCACGTAAAGCGTCCAGTTCGGGTCAGGACAAGTGACCTTGGCGGTCATCATTGCAGAATTGGCCGACGGCAAATCCACGTTGACATTACTGCAGGCCGGCAGGCGAAGTCGCGAGTCAATGCTACCGACTTCGACCTCCGCTTGCGTGCCATGCATTGTCGCCAAGCGCGGCGCAATTGCTGCTTCGATTGCCGCCCGAATAGATGCTTGATCTTGTATCTCGTCCGCCGATGACCCACTAGTTTTTGCAAAAAGTAAGATTGCCGCGCCGGCAATGGCGATAGCGCTCTGCCTATACTTGCCGGACATCGCGGATTTCCCTTGCGTTTGACAAAAAGTTTCAGCATCATAACGAAAAATGGAAATTCGGCAAGTTAAGAAAACGACGACACGGCTGGCAGAAGGCAATCACGAGATGCGCGCGGTAATCCGACGGCCTGGTCAAAAGAAGACGGGCCTCGCAGGCAAATCGAGACCCCGGTAATGGCCGGGCCGATCGACGCCGGGTTGGACTTCTACCGTCAGGTGATGGGGCTCCGCGCCTACCGCCAGGAGATTCTTTCGGCTGATATCGCCAATGCCAGCACACCCGGCTTTAAGGCGGTCGATCTCGATTTCGCCGAGGCGCTCAACGCCGCGACCGCACAGCGGCCCGGATCGGAGGCGCCGGTCTCGCCAAAGCGCGTCTGGCTGATCGACGATGCTCGGGATTTGGGCAGTGCCCCCGCCGCCGATGCCGACGCGGCGGCGCAGTATGTGAAATACCAGACAGGGACGGAAGTGACGCTCGATGGCAACAGCGTCGATCTCGATCACGAGAAAGTCACCGCCGCCTCGAACGCCGTCCAGTATGAGGCCGCGGCCACCTTCGCCTCGCAGACGGTGCGCATGATGATGATTGCGATCACCGGCTCGGCGTCGCAGCAATCGAGCGGGAGCTAGCCGATGTCGCTGTTCGCCACGCTGTCGATCGCGGGTTCGGGCATGTCGGCGGAATCCGAGCGACTGTCCGCCACCGCCAGCAATATCGCCAACGCCAACAGCGCGGTTGGCGCCGGCGGTCAACCCTACCGGGCGCGCGAGGTCGTGTTCCAAGCGGCCTCGATAGCTGAGGGCGACGACGATGGCGGGAGTGGCGACGAGGCGTCGTCGGCCAGCATGGATGGGGTGCGGGTCGCCGGGGTCGTCGAAAGCGACGCGCCGACGCACACGGTCTACGACCCGTCCAGCACCTTTGCCGACGCCAATGGCTATGTGCAGATGCCCAACGTCAGCCCGGTGGACGAGATGGTCAACATGATCTCCGCCCAGCAGGACTACCAGGCGAACCTCGAGGCGTTCAACGTCGCCAAGTCGCTCGCCTTGCGCACGTTGTCCATCTAGCGCCGCGACCAGGGGGGACAAGCCATGACCGTCGCAGCAAGCGTCATGCCGGCCACGGTGACATCCTTACCGCAGGGCACGCAGCTGCCGAGCGCGACCAGCAGCGCCTCGACTGCGACCAGCGGAACGCTGACGGAAAGCGATTTCCTGACGCTGCTGACGACGCAACTCGAAAACCAGGATCCGCTCAATCCGCAGAGTCCCAGCGACTTCGCCGCTGAGCTTGCACAATTTTCAACGGCCAGCGGCGTGCAGACGCTCAACTCGACGCTCGGGGCGGGCAGCGGCGTTCAGGCCGCGAACCTTGTCGGCAAGAACGTCGCGGTCTCCGGCAATGCGCTGATCCTCGCGAGCGGATCGGCCCAGGGCGCGTTCAACCTTTCCGCCGCAGCGACCGATGTGCAGGTCGCTATCACCAATTCCTCGGGCAGCGTCGTCGATGTCGTCGATCTCGGTGCGATGGGCGCGGGCAACCAGAATTTCAGCTGGAACGGTCAAACGCTCGCCGGCACGACGGCGTCGGCGGGCACCTACTCCTACACGGTCAAAGCAACTTCGGCCTCAAGCGCCAACACGGTGACGGCGACGCCCTACGCGGTCGTGCCGGTGACCTCGGTAGTGCTTGGCGGCCAGAGCGGCCCGACGCTCGATCTCGGCGGCGGATTGTCACCCGTGGCGCTGAGCGCGGTCCAGGAAGTCTATTAGCCCCCGAAAAGGAGAACTGTGATGAGCCTTTCCGTAGAATTGACAGGGTTGCAGGCGGCACAGACCGATCTCGATACGATCGGCAACAACATCGCCAATGTCGGCACCGTTGGCTTCAAAGGCTCGACGCCGAACTTCAGCGACATCTACGGCGCTTCGCTGCTCGGCTCGGCCGGCACCGGGGTGTCGCCCGGCCAAGGCGTCTCGACCAACAGCCTGTCGCAGCTCTTCACCGAGGGTACCATCAGCCAGACCGGCAATCCGATGGACGTTGCAATCAACGGCAACGGCTTTTTCCAGGTCAGCACGCCGTCCGGCATTGCCTATACGCGCGACGGCTCGCTGCAGATGAACTCGCAAGGCTATCTCACCAACGACACCGGCGCCTTGATCATGGGTTACGCGCCAACGAGCGCCTCGACGACCGCCCCATCCAGCGGCGCGAGCACCGGTGCGCTCGGAACGATCCAGATAAGCGAGGCGAACATTCCCGCGACGGCCACGTCGTCACTCACCTTGAACGTGAGTCTGCCGTCAACGGATGCTGCGATCGACACGACCGCGACGCCGTTCAACGTCAACAACTCGGCCAGCTACAGTCAGTCGACCACCACCGCGGTGTATGACAGCCTCGGGACGCCGGACACGCTGACGACCTATTTTACCAAGGTATCGGGCTCGGGTACGCCGGATAACTGGCAGACCCATTGGGAGCTGTCCAATTCCAGCGGCTCGATGATCGCTTCGGGCAGCGGAGCGACCCTGGCCTTCAACAGCTCGGGTGAGCTGACCGCCGGCAGTGGCACGATCACCGTGGCGAACCCGGGCGACGGTGCTGGAGCGCTGTCGATCGCCCAGGGGTTTGCCGGAACGACGCTGTCCGATCTCGCCTTTGGGGTCAATTCAATAACCAACAACGGCAATGGCGCCGGCCAGTTCTCCGGCCTGGAGATCGGCAATAACGGCGACGTCGTTGCGCAGTATTCCAACGGTGCGACAAAGACGATGGGCACCATCGCATTGGCAAATTTCGTCAATCCGAATGGCTTGTCCCCCATCTCGGGCAATGCCTGGGTGGCAACTGAAGCCTCCGGGCCCGCGGCCGACAACACACCGGGCGCGGCCGGTCTTGGCACGCTGGAATCGGGTTCGCTCGAAACCTCCAACGTCGATCTGTCGACCTCGCTCGTCAACCTGATCGTCGCCCAGCAGGCTTATCAGGCCAATGTCCAGGGCATCAACGTCGATCAGCAGGATGTCCAGAAGCTGCTGCAACTCCAGTAACCGAAGGCATGGCCGAACCAGGGCAGGCAGGGGAGCGATGAGCCAGCAGGCGATCTACCTGGCGATGACCGGGCTGAACGCGACGATGGACCGGATGACGGCGGCGGCCAACAATCTCGCCAACTCGAGCACCACCGCGTTCAAAGCCCAGCAGCCGGTCTTCCAGGCCCAGCCGCTCTACGGCCAGGGTCTCGCCGACCGGGTCAATGTCGCTGCCTCCGAGGTCAGCGCTGACTTCAAGGCCGGCCCGGTCGAGCAAACCGGAAACCCGCTCGACGTCGCGATCAACGGCCAGGGTTGGATCGCGGTGCAGGCCGCTGACGGCAGCACCGCCCTGACCCGCAACGGTTCACTGTCGATCACAGCGAGCGGTGTGCTGCAGACCAGCGACGGCAACCCGGTGCTCGGCAAAGGCGGTGCGCCGATCTCGCTGCCCCCGTTGCAAAACGTCACGATCGGTGAGGACGGCACGATCTCCGGGACACCGGCTGGTTCGGACGCCACCCAAATCACCACTCTCAACCGCATCCTGCTCGCCAAGCCGCCGAATTCGGCGCTGACCCGGCGCACTGACGGATTATTCGAGGACCGGGCGGGCGCGCCGACGCCGGATGCCTCGGTCAAGCTCCAGATCGGCGCGCTCGAAGGCAGCAATGCCAATCCGGTCACGCTGATGATGACCATGATCGAGAACGCCCGCATGTTCCAAATGCAGACGGAGCTCGTCCACACGATGCTCACGCAGGGCCAGGGCCAGAGCAGCCCGTTGACCCTCACCTGAGCTTGATCTGAACCGCCATCGGCATCGCCCGGAGGACGAAAAAGATGATGCAATCGCTGGCCGTGGTCCGCACCGGCCTCGAAGGCGAACAGACCAAGATGGACATCATCTCGAACAACTTGGCCAATATCAACACGACCGGGTTCAAGAAGATGCGTCCGATCTTCCAAGACCTGCTCTATGAAAACCAGACGCAGGCCGGCGGTTTCACATCGCAAGCGACGAACTATCCTTCTGGACTGCAGCAGGGTACCGGCGCCAATGTCATCGCCACCGAGCCGGTGGTGACCCAAGGCAGCCTCGAACAGACCGGCAATGCGCTCGATCTGGCGATCAACGGCGAGGGTTATTTTCAGATTCTGTTGCCTTCCGGCTCGCTCGCCTATACGCGCGACGGAAGCTTTCAGGTCAGCGCCCAGGGCCAGGTGGTGACGGCCCTTGGCGACCAGCTTCAGCCCCCGATCACCGTTCCGCGCGGCGCGCAGAGCATCACCATCGGTCAGGACGGCACGGTCAGCGTCACGCTGCAAGGCCAGGCGCAGCCGTCGCAGGTCGGCACCATCCAGCTCGCCAACTTCATCAACCCGGCGGGCTTGCAGAACACCGGCAACAATCTCGCGATCCAGACGCAGGCCTCGGGCGCGCCGGTCACCGGACAGCCGACGCAAAACGGGCTCGGCTCGGTGGCCCAGGGCTATCTCGAAGGATCGAACGTGTCGGTGGTCGACGAGATGATCGACATGATCGCGACCCAGCGCGCTTACGAGCTCAACACCGAGGCGGCCAAGGGCGTCGATCAGATGCTCAATTACCTGACCCAGGCCACTTCGTGATCCAACGCCGTCGCGTTTCTCCGGCGGCGGTGCTGCTGTTGCTTGGCGGCGGGGTCGGCGGCTGCGCCCACGCGCCGCCGGCGAGCCAGGACAAGATGCTCTCCGACCTCAGCCATCTGCCAGGCGACAAGGCGACCGAGGGTCCGGTCACCAACGGCGCCATTTATCAGGGCAACGTGCAGGGCGGCGGCGGGCTCGAGTTGTTCCGCGACCACCGCGTCTGGCAGGTCGGCGACATCGTCACCGTGCAGATCGCGCAGAACGCCAGCGCGACCAAGAATGTCAGCCAGAATCTCGGGCGCAGCGACAGCGTGCAGAGCACGCTCAACAACCTGTTCGGTCTGCCGAACAACTTTGGCCATTCGAGCAAGACGACGCAGTTCAACCCCAATGTCAGCTACACCAGCGCCAATACGCTGCAGGGCAGCGGCGCCACCGCGCAGAGCGACACGTTCCAGACCACCGTCTCGACGATGGTGCAGCGCATCCGTCCCAACGGGGATCTGGTCATCGCCGGCAATGACGAAGTGAAGTTGGTCGGCGGCAAGGAATTCATCCGCATCGCCGGGGTCGTGCGGCCCGAGGATCTGTCGGGCAACGTCGTACAGTCGACCCAGATGGCCGAAGCGCATATCGAATTCAGCGGCGACGGCGAGACCTACCTGGCGCCGAAGATGGGCTTTTTGCAGCATTTGTTCTTGACGGTGAGCACAATATGGCCCGGCGACTGGTTCAATTAGCCCGATTTGCGCTGCTGTTGGCCGTCGCGGCCAGGTTGGGCGCGGGCGCCGCCAGCGCCGATCGGCTTAAGGAAATGGTGCAGGTCGAGGGTGCTCGCGAAAACCAGCTGATCGGCTATGGGCTCGTCGGCGGGCTTGCCGGCACCGGCGATCAGACCACGCAGGTGCCGTACACCGTCCAAGCCATCCAGAACATGATGCGGCAGATGGGGTTGTCCCTGAACCCGCAATCGTTCCTCCAGCCGACTGCGGTCGCCGCGGTGATGGTCACAGGGGACCTTCCGGCTTTTATGCAGATCGGCCAGAAGATCGACGTTACCGTTTCGGCAATGGGCAACGCCAAAAGCCTGCGCGGGGGCGTGCTGCTGATGACAGAACTGCGCGGCGCCGACGGGCAAGTCTATGCAATCGCGCAAGGGTCGCTGCTCGTCAGCGGCTTTGAGGCGAGCGGCCAGGCCGCGTCGACCACGGTCAACATCCCGACCGTGGCGCAAATCCCGTCGGGGGCGATCATCGAGCGCACGGCCAAGTCAACCTTCACCGAAAACGGGGCGATCCTTCTCAATCTTGATCAGCGCTCGTTCGGTAACGCGGCGCGCATCGCCGATGCGATCAATCGGCGCATGGGCGGGATCGCCGAGGCGACAGGGCCTGCTCAGATAGCGGTACGCGCGCCACCCGGACCGGCGCGAGTGCGCTTCGTCGCCGACCTGCTCGACATCGACGTTTCGCCCGAGACGCCTGTTGCGGAAGTCGTCATCGATGCACAGAGCGGTACCGTCGTGCTCGGCCAGGACGTAAAGATCGGCCCGGCTGCGGTGGCTTATGGCAGCCTTGCGGTGACCGTCAACGAGACGCCCGAAGTCTCGCAGCCGGGACCGTTCAGTTCGGGCGGCACCACCAAGGTCGTGCCGCGAACCTCGGTTAAGGCGGCTGAGAAGACCGCGAAAATTTTGGAGCTGTCGAACGCCCCGCGAATTTCCGACATCGTGCGAAACCTGAATGCGATCGGCGCGACCTCGTCCGACCTTATAGCGATTCTCCAGGCGCTAAAGCAGTCGGGTTCGCTGCACGCGCGGATCAAGGTGATCTGAGGTGGATCTCGGCGTAGCCCAGACGCTGGCGGCAACCAGCGGCACCAACGATCTCGCCGGGCTGAAGAAGATCGCCGCCGAGAACAACCCTGCGGCGATGCGCAAGGTGGCGCAGCAATTCGGTTCGCTGCTGTTGCAGAACCTGATGCGCCAACCCGACGGCACCGCCTTGCCCATGGTCGGCGGCACCGGTGGCGATGTGGTCAACCAGATGTTTACCGGCACGATGAGCCAGGCGGTGATGTCAAACGAGAAAATGGGCCTGACCGACATCATTCTGCGCTCGCTGCAGAAAAAGCAGACGCAAGCGGACGGCGGCTCGGGAAAGACCGCGACGGCCGGCGCGCCGTCATCGAACACCGGCTCGCCCACCGGCAACGGGCTGCCGCTCGGCCCTTATTGGCTGGCGAACGGCATGCGTCCGTTGGCAGCGGCGATCGCCCAGGGCGGCGTCACTCCGGGCACTGGAATGGCGATGGCGCTGATGACGCACTTCAATCCGAAGCTGGCAGCGGCGTTCGGCGCGGGCAATGCGGCGGTGTCCGGTTCAAGCAGCACGGGCAACACCAACTTTTCCGCCGCATCCGGCCATGTCTCGGGCGGCGCCACGGGAGAAGATATTGCGGCATTCACGCAAAAACTGATGCCGCTGCTCGAAAAGGCCGGACAGCAACTCGGCGTGTCGCCCAAAATTTTGCTGGCGCAGGCTGCGATCGAAACCGGCTGGGGCCGATCGGTGGTCGGCAACAACCTGTTTGGGATCAAGGCTGGCTCATCGTGGAGCGGCGCCAAGGTCGAAGCGGCGACGCACGAATACCAGGATGGCGAGTTGGTCGGCATCGTCGATGCCTTTCGCTCCTATCCGAACGCCGAGGCGTCGGTCGCCGATTTCGTTTCGCTCGTGGCCAACAACCCACGCTATCGCGCGGCGCTTGGCGCCGGCGAGAACGTGGGCGCCTATGCGCACGGCTTGCTGTCGGGCGGCTGGGCAACCGACATCGATTACGCGAACAAGCTGCAGGCAGTCGCCACGAGCCCATCGCTTGTGGCGGCTGCCAATGCGATTGCGCCCGTCCCGGCCCAACCCGCCGGGCCGGGACAGCCGGTCTCGCTGATCCCGGCAAGCTTCACCGCACCGAGCTCCTAGCAGCGGCGGGGGCGCGATGATCGACGACGCGACCGCGTTGATCAGGCGAGAATACCGGGTGGTGTGTCGGCTTGCCCGATTGTTTCGCATCGAGCGCTCGGGCGGCTTGGCGCGCCGTCCGGCCGAGATCGCGCGGTGCATGCTCGAACGACGCGGCGATCTGATCGGCGAGCTCGCGAGCATCGACCTAAAGCGCCGGTCGCGTGCGTCGGAGCCCACGCCCGACCTCGACCTTGCCATGGGCTCGTTGGCGCGGGAGGTCGACCGCGCTGAGCAGCGCTGCCGCGAACTGATCGCCGCGCTCGGCGGCGAGATCGAGCGCCGGCGCGGCATGGGCGCCGCGACCGGGTTGCGCGACGGCGCCGACGGGCGCCTGTTGGGGAGCGGCTGAAATGACCGGCCTGAGCGAGGTCATCAATGCCGGCTGGAGCGGGCTCGATGCGGCGACCGAGGCGCTGCAAACCGTCTCCAACAACACCGCCAACATCAATACGCCGGGTTATGACGTCGAATCGGTTCAGCAGGCCGAACTGCCCGGCCTTCCGGGGGAGCCGGGAACCGGCGCGCAGGTCACCTCGATCCAGCGCGCCTACGATCAGTTCGTCTTCAGCCAGATGGTCGGCGCCACCTCGACCAACCAGGCGGCGCAGGTCGCCCAAGACAACGCGGAGAATCTGACCGCGATCTTTCCGGTCGCCTCGGGTGGCGAGGGCGGGCTAGGCGCGACGCTCACCAGTTTCTTCTCCGGGATGAACGCGGTGAGCCAGGACCCGACGAGCCTGCCCAACCGGCAGACCTTTCTCAGCGACGCCAACGCGCTGGCCGTCAATTTCAACTCTGTCGGCAACCAGTTGGCCGCGAACCTCACATCGCTGAACGCGCAGCTAACTGGCGCCGTTGCCCAGGTCAACACGCTGACCCAGCAGATCGCCAGCCTCAACAGCCAGATCGAAGCGCAATCGAACTCGAGCGGCAGCGGGCCGCCGCTCGCGTTGATGGATGACCGCGACAACCTCGTGCAGCAGCTCGGACAGGAGCTGGGCATCACCGTCGCCAGTGGCGCGAACAACACGGTCAACATCTACACCGCCGGCGGTGCCTCGCTGGTTGCGGGCAGCAGCGCGTCCAACCTCACGGTAACCTCCGGCAGCTATGGCGCTGGCAGCAGCCTCCAGGTCATTTATCAGCCGAACGGAGAAAACATCGGCGCTTCGCTCAGCGGCGGGACGATTGGCGGGGTCATGAGCTCGCAAGCGCAGGTCGTCGCGGCGCAAAACGCGGTGGGTGGGCTTGCCGCCGCCGTCGCCTCCGCAGTCAACACGCAGCAATCGCTTGGCCTTGACCTCAACGGCGCGCAGGGCGCCGATCTGTTCTCGGTCGGCGGACCGACCGTGCTTGCCGACCAGTCGAATACCGGCAGCGGGACGCTTGCCGCTTCGATCACCAACACCGATGCCTTTATTCCCGGCAACTTTATCGTCGCCAAGAGCGCGGGCGGCTACGAGGCCACCAACATCGCAACCGGGCAGGTGACCGCGCTCGGTAGCGGGCCGATCCTCAGCTTCGACGGGATGACGCTCACCGTCTCCGGCACGGTCAACACCGGCGATTCGTTCGAGATCGAACCGACCGCTAGCGCGGCGCAGACCCTGACGGTGACCGCGACGGACCCCAGCGCGATCGCCGCCGCCTCGCCCTACGTCGCGACCGCCGGCGCCAATCTCGGAAACATCACCGCGAGCGCCTTCAGCTCGGCGGCCAGCGGCTCGCTACCCGCCGGAACGGTGATCGTGCCGGCAACGCAGTTCGGACAGAACCTGACCGTCAAGTTCACTTCCGCGACGACCTTCAACGTGCTCAACGCGAGCAACACGGTGATCGCCTCCGGCAGCTTCAGCGCCTCGAGCGGTGCGGAGATCGCCATCGCCTATCCGAGCCCCCCGGCGCCGGCGGGAGAGGTCGACGAAATGGCCCTGTCGCCCGGCACGCCGGCGACGGGCGACACGTTTTCGTTCACCCCGGGCGGCGTCGCCAGCAACGGCAACATCCTGGCGATGACGGGGCTCTCCAGCCAGAACCTGTTGTCGGGACAGACATTGACCAGCGCCTATAGCACGCTGGTCGGACAGGTCGGCAGCGCCGGACAGACAGCCAGCTTCAACGCCCAGGCGGCGTCGGGCGTGCTCAACCAGGTGCAGTCGGTGCAGCAATCGATTTCCGGTGTGAACCTCGACCAGCAGGCCGCCGACTTGGTGGTGTACCAGCAAGCCTACCAGGCCTCGGCGCAGGTCATCGCCAGCGCGCAAACCTTGTTCGACGACCTGCTGACCGCGATGCAAGCGGCGTAGCCATGCAGATCAGCACCAACGAATTTCTGCTCGGTTCGCTCAACGACTTGTTGCAGCAGCAGCAGCACGTCAACACGCTCGACCGTGAGATCGCCACCGGCGAAACCATGCTCGACGCGAGCAGCGACCCAAGCGGAGCCGGCCAGGTCATCGGCTTCGCCAATCAGGTCGGCACACTCGCCTACGACACGGCCAATGGTCAGGCGGCGACCCAGACGCTGCAGGATAGCGTCAGCACGCTCCAGCAGGTCACCAACCTGCTCGACCAGCTCAGCCAGACCGCCTCGGCGGCGGCGAACGGCACCTCGACAGAGGAGGACCGCCAGTCCGACATCAGTGCGACGCAGTCGCTTCTGCAGCAGCTGGTGCAGCTCGCCAACACCCAGGACGCCAATGGCGGTTACCTGTTCGCCGGCAGCAAATCGAACGCCCCGGCGTTTTCGACGACGTCGAGCGGCCAGGTCGTGTTTGAGGGTGACGCCGGCACCAATCAAGTCGAGATCGCCCCGTCGCTTAGCGTCGCCTCGACCGTGTCTGGGCAGAACGTCTTCATGAACGTGCCGGCGGGCACTGACGGGATCGCGGTCTCAGCCGCTACCAGCAACACCGGCAATGCGTACGCGGTGACGCAGGGCGTTACCAACATCTCCCAAATCACCGCGGCGAGTCTTGCCGGTGCCCAATACGACATCACCTTCTCGGGCAGCGGGCAAAGCCTCACCTACCAGGTGACCAGCGGAACCGGTATCCCGGGCAGCGCCGGTTACAATGCGACCTCGGGTGTCGTGGCGTCCGGCAGCTTCACGCCCGGCGGCAGCGTCTCTTTCGCCGGCATCGATGTGGAGATCAACGGCACCCCCGCTTCCGGCGACAGCTTCGCGGTGCAGCCGGGGGCGGCGACCAGTCTGTTTCAGACCGCGCAGGACCTCATCACCGCGCTCGGCATGCCGCAGAACACGGGCGCGCAGGCCTCGCAGGCGCAGCAAGCCTTGCAGAACGTGCTGGTCGATATCAAGGCCTCGCAAACCAGCGTGCTGTCAGCTCAGGCGACGCTCGGCAGCAGCCTTTCGGAAATTCAGTCGGTGGCCACCCAAACCAGCGCGCAAAGCGCCAATGCACAGACGGCAATGTCCAATCTGCAATCGGCCAACATGCCGCAAGTGCTATCCAATTATAGCGAGAGCCTGACCGCCTTGCAGGCGGCCGAGGAAGCTTTCGCCAAGGTGCAGAACCTCTCGCTGTTCCAGTACCTGGTGCCCTAGCCAAAAGCCCGCGGCGCCATTGCCACATGACGAATTTCGGAAATTCGTGATAAACTTTCGGCTCGGGGCTGGGAAAGAACCGGCATGAACGACATAGCGGTCGCCGACATGGCGGCGAGCGGGTCGCGGGCGATGTCTGAGCGAGCGGCGAGCAGGCTTGGCGGATCAACCGCGCTCATCGTGCTCGGCATGCATCGCAGCGGCACCTCGGCGCTGACTGGCATGTTGCATCGCCTCGGCGTTGCGCTCGGCGGGCATTTGATGCCGGCGACACCGGACAATCCGCGAGGCTACTGGGAACACATCGACATCGTTGGGGTGCACGAGCGCCTGATGGCGGCGCTCGGTTCGGCTTGGGACGACATCCGCTCGCTGCCGGCGGGGTTCGAAGGCGGCGATGTTGCACACGCGGCGGCGCAGGAGCTCCTGGCGCTGGCCCGCCGCGATTTTGCCGGTGCATCGCTATGGGGTGTGAAGGATCCCCGGCTGTGCCGGCTGGTGCCGCTATGGTCGGCGCTCTTGGCGGCCGAGCGCGTGACGCCGCGCTATGTGCTCACGGTCCGCCACCCGCTCGACGTCGCCGCCTCGCTCACCGCACGCGATGGGATCGGCACGTCGCGCGGCTTGTTGCTTTGGCTGGGCCATCTGCTCGATGCCGAGCGGGCGACGCGCGGCTCGAGGCGCGTCGTCGTTCATTACGAGGATCTGGTCGGCGAACCTGGCTGGCGGCGCATCGCCGATAAAATCGCCGAAGCCCTCGGCATCGCCTGGCCCCATGTCGATGCGGCGGCAGTCGATGCGTTTCTCGCGCCGGAACTGCGTCGCCGGCGCGCCAGCGACGCCGCCTCGGCTGGGCTGCCGCGTTGGGTCGCCGCGGTTTACGACGCCTTCCGCGCTGGCGATCCGCGGCCGGAGACAGTATGCGACGCGGTCGGTCGCGAACTTGCCGCGGCCGGCGAATTGTTCATGCCGGCGCTTGGCGAAACGCTGCAGGCGCTTGGCGAGCTGCGCAGCGAAAAGCGGGCGCAGGACGGCGCCGTGGTCGAGCTGGCGCAACGCCTCAATCGTGCCCAGCACGAGACGGGCGAATTGCGCGACCGGCTCCAACGCGTGCTGACCGATGTTGCAGCGGCAAAGCGGCAGAGAGAGGGAAAGGGCCTGCCGCACACGCTCGGTGTCGAGGAGGCGTATCCGCGTTGGGTGATGGCGCGCAACGCGACCGCCGTGGCACGCGCTGATTGGCTCGCCGAGCGGGTGGGACAGTGGGATTTCATCCCGAAGCTCGCCCTCGGCATGCTCATGCCGCGGGGCAGCGAGGCGCAACTCGCGCTGACCTTGCGCTCGCTCGGCTCGCAAATCGTCGGTCACTGGGTCTTGCACATCGTCGCCGAGACCGATCCGCCCGTCGCGTTCGATGCCGAGCCGCGCATTGTCTGGCATCGCACGACAGACCGCCCCGCGGCCGAGCTGACCCGCCGGCTCGCGGTGTCGGACGCGGATTTTGTGGCGCTGATCGATACTGGCGACCAGCTCGCGCCGCACACGTTGTTTTCGCTTGCCGACGCCTTTTTCCGCCATCCCGAATGGCAGGCGCTTTATACCGACGAGGCGCGTATCGACCCGCAGGGGGTGCTGTCGAACCCGCACTTCAAGCCCGACTTCAATATCGATCTGATGCGCGGCCTGCCGTATGTCGGCGCCCTGGTGGCGGTGCGGCGCGAGTTGTTCGCCGCCGTCGGCGGGTTTGATCCGGCCTGGGACGGCACCGAGGAATACGATCTGGCGCTGCGTCTCGCCGAAAGCCTCGGCGCCAAAGGCTTTGGCCACATCGCCGACATCCTTTACCACCGGCTGACGACGTCCGGCCGCTCGCGTCGCTCGGCCGACGATATCTGCGCCGACATGCCGAAAATCGTACAGGCGCATCTTGATCGCCTAGGCATCGCGGCGACCGCCGAGCCGGGGGCGCCGGCGCATACCTGCCGGGTGCGCTATCGCCATGGCGGGCCGGACCCGCTGGTCTCGATCATCGTGCCCAGCAAGAACCAGGCGGCGATGCTGAAGCGCTGCGTCGAGAGCGTGCTGAAGCTCACCGCCTATGACAGTTACGAGCTCATTATCGTCGACAACGGCAGCGACGAGGCTGACGCCTGCGCCTATCTGCAAACGATCGAGGACAAGTTCGCCGAGATCGGCAGCCGCATCCGGGTGCTGCGCGCGCCGGGTCCGTTCAATTTCTCCGGCCTCAACAACCGCGCCGTGCGCGAGAGCGCGCAAGGCGATTATCTCTGCCTGTTGAATAACGATGCCGCCCCGCTCGCCGCCGCCTGGCTCGGCGAGATGATGGAATTGGCGCGCCGCCCTGATGTCGGCGTCGTGGGCGCAACGCTCACTTACCCTGACGGCCGCCTGCAACATGCCGGGGTGATTCTCGGCGTCGGCAACGGCGCCCCCGCTGAGCATCCCTACAATGGCGACCCTGCCAACACGATGGGCTATTGGGGCCGGCTGCTGGTGCCGCAGGATTTCTCGGCAGTGACTGCGGCGTGCTGCGTGATCCGCCGCTCGTTGTGGGACGAATTGGGCGGCTTAGACGAGGACAGCTTCGCGGTTAGTTACAACGATGTCGATTTCTGCCTGAGGGTCCGGGAGGCCGGCTACCTCGTGGTGTGGACGCCCCGCGCGCGCCTGCTGCACGAGACCAGCGCCAGCCAGCGCGCCCGTGTCGAGGGCAAGGCGATTGCCGCGCACAATGCGCGCTTCGCCCGCGAGAGGCTGGCGATGTACCGCAAGTGGATGCCACAGATCGCCTTCGACCCGGCGTACAACCGCAACCTGTCGTCAATGGGCAATGGGTTTTCGGTCGAAACCGAAAGCGCGCCGACCTGGAATCCCGAGTTTCGCCCGCGCGAGCGCGTGCTCGTCTATTCCGCCGACCGCGAGGGCTGCGGCGAATACCGGGCCATCGCGCCGAGCCGGGCGCTGTTCAAATCCGGTCTGGCGCATGCCTACGAGACGATGCGGCTGATGACCCCGCCGGAAATCGCGCGCATGGCGCCCGACAGCATCGTCTTCCAGCGCCAGCTTGAGTTGATCCAAATCGACTTTATCGAATGGGTGAAGGAGACGAGCGGCGCGTTTCGCGTCTTCGAACTCGACGACCTCATCACCAATCTGCCGCCGAAAAGCGCTCATCGTTCCCACATCGCGTCCGACATCGCGCAACGATTGAAGCGCGCATTGTCGCTTTGCGATCGGTTTGTCACGAGCACCGAGCCGTTGGCCCGGGCCTACCGCAAGATGTGCGATGAGGTGGTGGTCGTGCCCAATCGCCTGGAGAAATCGCGCTGGCTCGGGCTGAGCGCCGGACGGCGGGAAGGCGGCAAGCCGCGGGTCGGCTGGGCCGGGGCGGTCGGTCATCTCGGCGATCTGGGAATCATCGCCCAGGCCGTCGAGGCGACCGCGAAAGAGGTCGACTGGGTCTTTTTCGGCATGTGTCCCGACGCGCTGCGTCCCTTTGTCGCCGAATTCCACCCTTGGGCGGCATTGCATGACTACGCCGCAAAGCTCGCCTCGCTCGACCTCGACCTCGCGGTGGCGCCGCTCGAATTCCACCCGTTCAACGAGACGAAGAGCAATCTGCGGCTGCTCGAATACGGGATTGTCGGCTATCCGGTGCTATGCACCGACATCCTGCCTTATCAGGGCGATCTGCCTGTCATTCGCGTCGGCAACCGTCACCGCGACTGGGTCGGCGCGATCCGCGAGCTGGTCGCCGACCGCGCGGCGCTGCGACTGGCTGGCGAGGGGCTGCGTCAGGCGGTGATCCGCGATTGGATGCTCGAAGATCATCTCGACGAGTGGAAACGCGCGTGGCTGCCGTAGGACGGCCCCGTCGGAGGATTATTCCGCAGCGTGCGCCGCCCCACCGGCCCGGCATTTGCCTAAAATGTGAGCCTTTAATCGGCAATCGCCGCTCAACCGCTGCAACAAATTTTGAAAGCGTCCGTCTCCTTTGGGGTGAACGGCCCGTCGCCGGCGCGAAGCCATCCCGGCTTGGCTATCGGTTGCGTGGTCACCCCAATCCGCGCCGGGAAGTGTCCCGGGCCGTCGGCAGTAGGAGGCAAACGATGCTATCCGGCGTTATCAACACCAACGTCAATGCGCTTTACGCGTTGAATTCGTTGTCGAACACGACCAACACCACCAACACCCTCGAGCAGGAGCTCTCCACTGGTCTGTCGATCAACAGCCCGGCTGACAATCCTGCCGGCTACATCGCGGCGCAAGGATTCACCGCCCAGCTCGGTGGCGTGACGCAGGCGACTGCCAACGCCAACCAGGCGATCTCGCTGGTGCAGACCGCCGATGGCGCGATCACCCAGCAGGTCAACATCCTGCAGAACATTCTGTCGATCGCCTCGCAGGCGGCCAATGGCGGTTCCACCTCGGCTCAGCTGGCCGCGCTGCAGCAGGTCGTCTCGTCGCTGGTGACGCAGATCTCGTCGATCTCGAACCAGACCAATTTCAACGGCGTCAGCCTGCTCAACGGCAACTTCCAGGGCATCAACTTCCAGGTTGGCCCGCAGGCCGGACAGACCATCGGCCTGTCGATCGCGAACACCGCCTCGAACCAGCTCGGTGCGTATCAATCGTCCGTCTCTGGCGCGCTCTACACCACGACCGGCAAGGGCACCGGCGGCGTCGCCGACAACACCGGTAATTCGTACACGATCACGCAGGGCACCACCGCAGCGGCCAACGGCGCCTTTACCGCGGGCAGCGTCGGCGTCTCCGGCTCCGCCGGTAATGCCGCCTTCACGGTGTCGGCGAACGGTGAGTCGGCGCTCGGCGTGTCGCAGTCGATCAACGCCAACACGTCCAAGACCAATGTGAGCGCCACCGCTGATACCAGCGTCGCGTTGACGGTTACCGCGGGCTCTTTCGACTTCACCCTCGGCAACGGCACCGGCTTCGCGCAGACCAACGGCGCGACGATCACCGGCAGCGTAACGAGCGTGTCCCAGTCGGGCCTCGCGAACCTGGTCAATCAGATCAACGAGAACACCGGCACCACCGACATCACGGCGAGCGTCAACTCGCAAAGCCAGCTGGTGCTCACCAACGCGAGCGGCGACAACATCTCGATCGCGGGCTTCTCGGGCACCGGCACCCTCGCCGCCGGCGGCACGACGATCAATTCGACCGCGGCGACCAGCACCGCCACGATCCAGGGTCTGGTGACGTTGCAGTCGACGCAGAGCTTCTCGCTCGCCGCGGCTGCGTCGGATATCGGCCTCGGTAACAGCTCGGCGCTCTCCGCCGTCTCGTCGGTCAATGTGAGCACGACCGCGGGCGCGACAGCGGCCCTCGCCGTCGTCAACTATGCGCTGCAGCAGCTTGAAAGCGTCGGCAGTCAGCTCGGTGCGACCCAGCAAGAGCTGCAGGCGACGGTCAACAATCTGCAGTCCACCGACACGAACCTCACCGCGGCGCAAGGCGTGGTGCAGGACGCCAACATCCCGCAAGTGTCGACCCAGCTGACGCAGGAAGAGATCCTGCAACAGGCCGGCGTCTCGGCGCTCGCACAGTCGAGCACCTTGCAGCAGGCCTTCCTGAAGCTGCTGCAGTAGTCGCAGCCGACGCGTGGCGTCGGAGGGTTCCCGTCCTCGGCGAGGCGCCGGGGATGGGGGACCCGCAGCTCTAGGAAAGCGGAACTGACCGATGGCCATCACGTCGCAAGTGCAATCTCTCCTGAGTTCCAGTGAAATCCAGTCACTGATCCAGCAGGCGAGCGCGGCAAACCAATTGCCGGCTGCGGCGCTGCAGGACCAGGAGAAGCCGATCGAGTCGCAGATCTCCGCGCTGGGGCAAGTGCAAAGCGCGCTTTCGAGCCTGCAATCGGCGCTCGGCCAGCTTTCCAACATCTCCGCGCTGTCGCAGCGCAGCGTGTCGAGTTCAGCCAGCAGTGTCGTCGTCGCGAGCGGCACCAACGCCACGCCGCTCGGTAGTTACGCGCTGACGAACATCAAGCTCGCCGAGGCCGAATCGCTGATTTCTTCGGGATCAGCCAGCGCCAGCGGGAGCCTCGGCTCCGGCTCGATCACCATTCAGGTCGGCACCAACACCGCCGTCACGGTCAATGTCGCCAGCGGCTCGTCAAGCCTTTCAGCGATCGCCACGGCGATCGACCAGGCCGATACCGGCGTCACCGCGAGCGTGGTATTCGACGGCTCGTCCTATCACTTGGTGCTGACCAGCGACACCACCGGGGCCGCCAGTGCCTTTACGGTGAGTGGCACCGGCGGACTGACCGCGCTCAGCTATCACGCCGGCGCCTCCGGCCTGAACCTGGCGCAAAAGGCCGCCAATGCCAGCTTTTCGCTGAACAACCTCTCGATCACCAGCGGCTCCAACACCATCAAAGGCGTCGTCCCGGGTCTGACTTTGACCCTTGCCGGCAGTGGGGCGGCGACGGTCAGCGTCAGCCAGAACACGCAAGCGCTCGACAGTGCCGCGCAGGGGGTCGTTCAGGCGCTCAATCAGACACTGACCACGATCAATAAGGATACCGCCTTTACGGCCGCGAGCGGCGGCGGCCCGCTGCTTGGCGATGTCGGCGTGGAGGAGTTGCGGCAGACGCTGCTCGATTCGCTGACCGCGCAGATCGGCGTCGGCGGCGCGGCCGGTTCCAACTCGTTTAGTTCGCTGAGCTCCGTCGGCTTTGAGATCGCCAGCGGCGGCACGGTCACGCTCGACAACACGACCTTCGAGAACGCGGCCCAGAGCAATTACGCCGCCGTCGCTTCACTGCTCGGCGCTGTCGGTGTGGCGAGCAATCCGAACGTCGCGGTGAATAGCGTCGGTTCGGCGCCAGCCGGTAGTTACGCGGTCGTGGTCACGAGCAACAACGATGGCGCCGTCAGCGGCACGATCAATGGGCTGGCGGCCAGCGGCACCGGCGGCGTTCTGGTCGTCAACGGGCAGACCGCATTGTCGGGGCTCGCCTTGCAGATCGAACCCGGAGCGACCGGCAACCTCGGGAGCGTGACGATCAGCCAGGGGCTTTACGGCAGTCTGTCGAGTGTCGTCAACGCCGCGCTTGCCAGCGGGTCGGGCGGAGTCGTCGGGCAGATCAGCAGCCTCAACAGCGAGATCACCTCGATGAATACGCAGATAACTGCGCTGCAAAAACAGGCGACCCAGGAAACGCAGCAGCTCACGGACCAGTTTGACGCCGCCGAGTCGACACTCAGCCAACTGACGACGGTAAGCTCCTTTCTCTCCACCTACTTCAATCAAACCTCGGGCTCTGGAGGCTGACGATGATCGGCACGCGGCAACAATTCGGCGCGGCGAGCGCGTATCGCGCCATCGAAGGCATCGGCGCGAAGCCCGAGGATTTCATGAAGATGGCTCTCGACGCGACCCGCAACTTGCTGCTGCGCGCCGAGGCCGCCATCGCGGCTCAGGATCGCGCCGAGAAGGCGCAAGCGCTGAGCTCCGCCGGCAGCGTCGTCGAATTTATGCTCGGTTTGTCTGGTTCCGCACCGGGCGCGTTGAGCGAATGCATGACGAGCGTGTATCAATACGTCCTGGCTGCGATCCTCAAGGGGAACGCCGGGGACGATACCGAAGCGGTCGGCGCGGCGCGCGTCGCGCTCGAGGAACTGGCCGCCACCTGGCGCACAATCTTCCCTGATACGATTGGTTGGGAGGAAAGCAGCGACTCGACCCGAAGCGGGAGACGCGATTATGCCTGATCCGATCACCGGGGTAAGCAACACCAACCCCGTTACGCCGGCGGACTCGACCGGGCAGACCGGCGCCGCGCGATCGAGCGACGCCAGTAACGCAGCCGACGCGGCGAACACGCCAGCTGCCGCCACCGGCGGTGCCGATCTTGCGGATGTCGGCCAGACCGAACAGCTGCTGCAATCGATCATCCAGGCGGCGAGCAATACTCCCGGCATCGATCAGGCTAAGGTCGCCGAGCTGCAGCAAGCCATTGCGTCGGGCGCCTACCAGGCGAACCCGCAATCAATCGCCCAAAAAATCGTCGAGCTGGAAGCCCAGCTTGGCACTGCGGGGCCTCTTCAATGACGCTCTCGCGCTATTTTTCAGGAGGCAAGCCGCAGAGCGGCGAAAATCGGATCGGCGGCGGCATGATCGGCCTCACGCCTGATCCACTCCTGGATCCGCGCCAGACGCTCCGCGGCCTGGTGGATGTCGTCGCGCTCAGCGATGTCGACAAATGCTTCGAGCAGTTCTTCGAGGCATTCGGAGCGGCCAAAGACTGCCGCGCTGGCGGTTCTCCTGCCCGTGCGGCAGCGGGGCGCGCGCGCCGTCGTCCGCAATCCTTGGTATTGACCCACCCGAGCGCCTTCCCCCACGACTATTCGGCGGTGACTCCGGGGCCTGTCGCCGGCTAGGCCGGCGCGAAAACCTCCGAATCGCCATGACCGAATCCGATTCCCCCACACAGCCCAGCTTGACGATAACCGGGAAATTTTCAATCTTGCGGTATGGAGGGAGAGATGCGAGCCAGGTCTGAAATCGTCTTTCCCAATAACATCAGAGACTTGCGATTACGCCGTCGAATGACCCAAGCGCAAGTTGGCCGCATGATGGATCCGCCGATTGGCGAATCGACTGTGTCGAAAATGGAAAGCGGCGAGCGTCGCTTGACGAATTTGCAACTCGCCAGCCTGGCGGCGATTCTGCGCTGCCAGCCCGAGGAAATCCCCGTCGTCACCGACCGCGACCCGGTTGAGGGCGTGCAACGCTGGCAGCGCGCGCAGCAGGAAGTGGTCGGCAGCAGCATCGCCAGCGGCGCAGCGGCGGCGGGCTATGTGCTGGCGCAGCTGCGCAAGAAGCACGGCCGGACGATGCAGCAGATCGCCGATGCGATCGGCATGACGCTCTCGGTTTATCACCGAATGGAAATGGCCAGTCGGATGATCCAGGGCGACGAGATCGACAGGGTCGCCGCATTCTACGGCATGGAGCCCGCGGAGCTGATCGCGCTGTTCGAACGGCGCACCGCGGACAATCTCGAGCAGCTGAAAAACGGCGTGCCGATCGAGCAACTGCTGCCGCGCGTGCCGCGCTCGTTGTTAAAGGAAGGCGCCAAATGGGGCCGTCTCGGCGCGCTTGAGCGTTATGCGCTGCAACGCAGCATCCGCTATGCGCCGGCGCCGAGCGAACCCGAGTCATTGCCGGTTTGCGGCCGGATGAAAACCGACAATACCGGGCTTCGCCGCTTTTCGATCGACCGCGACGCTGCGACCGATCGGATGCCGCTCGGTGACCTCTTGCGGCCGAGCGAGAGCGGGTTTCTCGTGCGCAACTTCTCGCAGCGGCTCGGGGTGCTGCTGCGCCCCGGGGCGCTTGCCTATGTCGACCCGCAAGTGCCGGCGGCGATGGGTGATATCGTGTTCCTCGCCCGCCAGGATGGGACGGCGGATGCCGCGGTGGTGATCGGCGACGGGATCGGCCCGCTGATGTTGAAAATGTACAACCCCGAGGAGCAAATCTCGATCAGCGATGCGAGCATCGCCGCGGTGCTGCGCGTCGGCATGCTGGTGCTGCCATAGGTGTTTGCCGGCGGCCGTGGTGGGGAAGCGGCAGAGGTCGATCGCGGCGATTCGCGCGATGCGGCGGGGGCGGGCGGCAGCGCGTCCCCGCGGGTTTTGCGCAAGGCTTCCGAAAACAGTGTCAAATCATTGACATTTTAGCGCAATCCGGCTGCACAGCGGAGGCCGCAAATCGCCCAAAAGCAGGGTTTCGTATAAACTTCTCCCGCACCCTTCAGCCAAGCGCTCCGCCGCGGGGATTGCGACCTGGTCAGCATGCCCGACCCATTGCCTGATCGACCCCCGGATTTTCCACGGGGCGGCGACGCAGCCGCATGGCTGCGTGGGCTGGCGCAATCGCCGCATCTGGTCGCTTTCGCGCTGGTAGCGGCGGGTGTGCTGCCGCCGGTGGGGCTGGCCGCGCTGCCGGGCGGCTTGTCGATGCTCGGTGCGCCGCATAGCGGGATCGTGCTGGTCGCGGCGCTGCTGTTCGCGCCGGCGCTGGTCGGCTTTGCCGTCGCCATCAAGGGTTTCGATGCGGTGCTCGCCCGGTTGCGCGCCGAGGCCGGCAGCGAACACCGCCAGATCATCGCTCGCGTGCTGCTCGGCGCGGTCATGCTCGGCTATATTTTCGGGCTGTTGGCGGCGCGGCCCGACGACCCGGCGATTGCACCGTCGCTGCTGATCGGCTCGCTGAACCTCGCGGCGGGCTGGCTCTTCCTGCTCAATGCGGTGATCGACGCGCGGCGCTCGTCGTTGCGGCGCTGGGCG
>DATJSH010000232.1:0-16232 GCA_035504235.1 Allostellaceae bacterium
TCCCTTAACGCGCGATCCGGGTGGGGTGAACCTCGCCCGCCCGGCCTTCGTTACCCAACCATCGGCGCGAGTCGCGCCTCAAGCTGGGAGTATGAGGTCGTGCACAAGATCATGATGCTGGTTGCCGGCGCCCTGGCGCTGACGGGTGTCGCCGCCATTCAGCCGGCGCAGGCCGGGTGCCTGAGCGGCGCCGCGGTTGGCGGTGTCGCCGGGCATTTCGCGGGTCATCATGGGCTGATCGGCGCCGGAATCGGTTGCGCCGTCGGCCACCACCGCGCCGTCACGCGCGAGCGCGAGCGGGCGCACGACTACAACCGGTACTAGTTAGCCCTTGGGCAACCCCCATTGACGCCTCCCCGAGCTTGATCCGGGGTCCACGTCTTTATTGGCGAGCTATAGGTTGAAGCCCGGCCAAGGCGCTTCAAGCGGTCTGCTCAGTCCTTCTTCTTGTCGAGCGTCGCGGGTTTGTCTTCGTCCTCGTCCTTTGCCGGGACGTCCTTGGCGCCGGGCGCGAGCGTGGCGGCGGTCTCGCCCGGCTTGGAGCTGCGCGTGCCGGCATAGCTGACCTGGATGCCGAGCAGCTTGACGATGTCGTCGGCGGTCTTGGCGTTGCCGAGGTCGGCGTTCGACACGTCGCCCGGCGGGTTGAGCGTAACCTTCAGCGGTCCTTTCGGTTTCTGGTAGTCCTCGGCATAGGCGACGAGCGAATCGATCGCCTGCTGCGCCGCCTGGCCCTGATCGGTGCGTGCGCCGTCGAGGAAGGCGATGGCGAGCGCGATCATCGCCTTGGGGTCGGTCCCTTGCATCGCCGCGGCGACCGGCACCGCTTTCGCCAGCAGCGAATGGTCGTCATAGGTGAACTGGGCCGATTTGAGCGAGGCGTCTTTCATCGCGTCGTCGGGCTTGGTCGCCGCGTCGGCGCTGAGCCCATCGACCACGACCGTGGCTTCCAGCTTGCCGAGACCGTTGAGGTTCAGCTCCAGCCGCTTCAGCGTGAAGACGCGCTTGTCGGGGTCGAGCCGGTAATCGAGGCCGAAATCGGCGCTGATATTGTCGATGCCGGCCATCTGCTTGAGGTCGAAGCCGGCGGCGTTGCCGCCCGAGGTGACGCCGTCGAACTTCACCTTGGCGTAAAGCGGGGTCAGCTGCTTCGCCGCCGAATCAAAATCGAAATGCTCGACCGTGATCGTCTTGATGCTGATCGGGTCGGGCTTGGCGCTTTTGGGGTCGGCCGCCGGCGGCGCATAGACCGCGTCGTCGAGCTCGAACCCGTCATCGCCGAGCGCCTTGCCGCTCTTGTAGCTGAATGTGCCGGGCGGAATCTGCGGCTCGATCACCTTCTTGAACTGGTCGAGCCCGTCGGCGCGCGCCGGAACCGGCACGCTCAATGCCAGGCAGCACCCCGCCGCCAGAAGCACGGCAAACCGCGCCTTCGTGATCCTGCTCATCTGCATCGCTTTCCCCTGAGGATTGACGCTCTTATACGAAGCGCCGCGAACAGGCACAACGGCGCGCGGCGCGGCTTTACCATGCACGATCCGCACCGGCGCATTGCGCGGTTCGGGGTGACAAAGGATGGTACGTCCTGGTGACGGTTCGGAGAAAGAATTATGGCGGGGCCGCTCGACGGGGTGCGCGTCATCGATCTGACGGCGGTGGTTCTGGGTCCGGTGGCAACGCAGATTTTGGGCGATCTCGGCGCCGACATCATCAAGATCGAGCCGCCGGAGGGCGAGGTAATGCGCTCTCTCGGGCCGGCGAAAAACCCCGGCATGGCCGCCTATTTCCTCAACGTCAACCGCAACAAGAAAAGCGTCGTGCTCGACCTGAAGCGGCCGGCGGCGCGGGACGCGTTGCTGCGCCTCGCCGCGACCGCCGATGTGCTGGTGCACAACATGCGGCCCGGCGCCGCGCGCCGGCTCGGCATCGCGTACGAGGCGGTGGCCGCAAAAAACCCGCGTCTCATCTATGCCGCGGCGAGCGGCTGGCGCGCCGATAGTCCGCATTCCGACCGCGGCGCATTTGACGACATCATCCAGGGCGAAAGCGGGTTCGCCGCGCTCAACAAGGACACCGACGGCTCGCCGCGCTACGCGCCAATGGTCATCGCCGACAAGCTGACCGGCTATGTGCTGGCCTCGATGGTCGGCATGGCGCTGTACGCGCGCGAGAAGACCGGGCTGGGCCAGGAAATCCATGTGCCGATGATGGATACGCTGGCGGCGTTCAATCTCGTGGACCATCTCTGGCACGGCGTCTTTGGCGAGCCGGAAAAGGGGCTCGGCTATCCGCGCATGCTGACGCCGCAACGGCGGCCTTACGCGACCGCCGACGGGCATGTCTGCCTGCTGGCGACGACCGACCGACAGTGGCGCAACCTGTTCGCTGCACTGGGCGCGTCGGAACTGGCGGACGATCCGCGCTACGCCACGATCGAGCACCGCACCGCCAACATCAACGAGCTCTACACCTGGCTCGCCGGTGTGCTGAAGACGCGCTCGACGGCGGAATGGCGCGCCGCGTTCGACGCGGCGGACGTGCCGAATGGCGGGGTCAACGACCTGATGGGCGTGGTCCGCGACCCGTATTTGCGCGAGGCTGGGTTCTTCCAGGAAATCGACCATCCGAGCGAAGGCCGGCTCACAACAATGCCTTTTCCAGTGTCGTTTTCCGACACGACCCTCGACCGCAACCTGCCGCCGCCGCGCCTTGGCGAGCACACCGAGGAGGTGCTGCGCGATCTGGGCTATAGCCCAGCGGAGATCGGCGAACTCATCAACGGCTGAGCCGTATTGGGACGCATGCGCCGGATAATAATCCGCGGCGGTCTGGCCGTCGCCGCGATCCTCGTCCTCGGCATTGCGTGGCTGGTGCTGGCGCGCCCGTTGTCGGAGCTGGTCGAAGCCGTGTGGAAGGTGCGCGTGGCGAGCCTGTCGCCGTCGCCGCTCGGCTGGAACGGCACTTGGCTGCAATTCGGCCCGCCGATCGGCGATGTCGAGAGGAATTTCGTCGGCGACCTGCCGGGGATCGACCCGCAATTTCGCAGCCTCGATCTCGGCGGGCCGGGGCCGAATTACGGCAATGCGGCGGACATCGCGGTCGACGCCCAAGGACGGCTGGTGCTGACCGCCGGCGGCAAGCGCTTTGTCCTCGGCGCCCGCACCGGCAACCACATTCCCATCGACCCTACCCTCGGCGACATGCCCGAATTCGCGGCCGACCCCGGCGACAGCGCCTCGCTCGTCATCGAGCACAGCCTCTTCGCCTGGCCCACCCCGTTCGAGCTCAATGTCGTCGGCATGGGCGGCACCGCGACGACATGGCGCCGCCATGTCTATTATCGGCTGTCATGGGTCAAGGCGTCGGGCGCCCGGCTGTCGATGCTGTGGGGGGGCGAGCAGCCTTATTACAGCGGCAATGGTTGGGGCGCCCCTGGAGGATTTCTCACCCAGGTCGAGATCCGCTGAGGGCGCCGCTGGCACGACGGATCGCCGACATCGGCGGCTGATCAGATGCCGCGGTCGAGCTCATCGAGGATGTGCTCGGAGGTATCGATCAGGTTCGCCCCGCGGTGGTTGCCGCAGTAAAAGCCGAGCCGCCCGCCGTAGCCGTCGGAAGGATCGAAGATCGGCGTGCCGCTCTTGCCGGCATGATAGCCGCGCAGCCACCAGATGATCACCGCCATACTGGGTTTGCCCGCTCCGAGAAAGTCACCACAGCTAAGGGCGCCGTAGTTATTGGTTTTTGCCTGCGCCGACCCGGTATGAGTGAAGAACGCAACGGCGACGGCGGCGGCCAGGATGCTGTGTCGCGCCCGCATGACCAATCCTCCCCCGTCCTTATGGTGTTGCCGAACATAGGGCAGTGGGCGCTTTCTCGAAATGCCGGCGCGGCGCAATCCGGGATTGACCGCGCCCGGCCGCTGGTATCCCATCGCAGCCAGCCCAGGAAGGGACAGCAGCGCGATGAGCATCAAGGGAAAATCCTACATTATCGGCGTCTACGAGCACCCGACGCGGCTCGCCACCGACAAGACCATTCCGCAGCTCCATGCCGAGAGCGCGCGCGGCGCGATCGAGGATGCCGGGATTTCGAAGGACGACATCGACGGCTATTTCTGCGCCGCCGGCGACATGTCGGGCTTGGGAGCCTTGTCGATGATCGACTATCTCGGCCTCAAGCTGAAGCACTGGGATTCGACGGATACCGGCGGTTCGTCCTATCTGCTGCAGGTCGGCCACGCCGCCGAGTCGATCGCCGCCGGCAAGTGCAACATCGCGCTGATCACCTTGGCCGGGCGGCCGCGAGCCGACAACATGCAGACCGGCACCGCGCCGCGCGCGCCGGCAAATCCGATGCCGGAATCGGGCTTCGAGTTCCCCTACGGCCCCGCTACCGCAAACATGTATGCGATGTGCGCGATGCGCCACATGCACCAGTACGGCACGACCAGCGAGCAGCTCGCCTGGGTCAAGGTCGCCGCCTCGCACCACGCGCAATACAACGAGCACGCGATGCTGCGCGACGTCGTGACGGTCGAGGACGTGGTCAATTCGCCGATGATCGCCGACCCGCTGCACCGCCTCGATTGCTGCGTCATCAGCGACGGCGGCGGGGCGATCATCCTCGCCAGGCCGGAAATCGCCAAAAGCCTCAAGCGGCCGAAGGTCAGCGTGATCGGCGTTGGCGAAAGCCCGAAGAACCAGTATGGCGGCAAGAACCTCGACCTCACCCATTCGGGCGCGGTCGTCTCGGGGCCGATCGCCTTTGCCGAGGCCGGGGTCAAACCCGCCGATATCAAATACGCCTCGATCTACGACAGCTTCACGATCACCGTGGTGATGCAGATCGAGGATCTCGGCTTCTGCGAGAAGGGCCAGGGCGGCAAGTTCGTGTCGGACGGCAACCTCATTTCCGGCACGGGCAAGCTGCCTTTCAACACCGATGGCGGCGGACTTTGCAACAACCACCCGTCGAACCGCGGCGGCCTCACCAAGGTGGTCGAGGCGGTGCGCCAGCTGCGCGGAGAGGCGCACCCCGCGGTGCAGGTAAGGAATTGCGACATCGCCCTGGCGCACGGCACCGGCGGCTCGCTCGGCACGCGTCACGGCGCCGCCACCGTGATCATGGAAAGGGAGTAGGACCGATGGCCGAGGGACAACAGGTCCGCAAAATCCCGGCGCCGCAGCCCAATCTCGAGACGCAGCCGTTCTGGAATGCCTGCGCCGAGGGCAAGCTGTTGATCAAGAAATGCAACTCATGTGGAGAAGTGCATTTCTATCCGCGCGCGCATTGCCCGTTTTGCTTCAGCGCCGACACCGCCTGGCAGCAGGCCTCGGGCGACGGGGTGATCTACACCTACAGCGTGATGCGGCGCGGCGCCCCGGTGCCCTACGCGATCGCCTATGTGACGCTCGCCGAAGGGCCGACGATGATGACCAACATCGTCGATTGCGACCTCGACGCGATCAAGATCGGGCAGAAGGTCAAGCTCGTCTTCAAGCCGAGCGACGGCGGGCCGCCGGTGCCGTGCTTCGCGCCGGTTTAATCATCTGAAGGAGTAGAATCCACATGGACGCGCTCAACATTCAGGCCTCGCGGCCGCGCCAAATCAGCCCCGAGGAATGGGCGGTGCGGGTCGATCTCGCCGCTTGCTACCGGCTGATCATGCATTTCGGCTGGGACGATCTGATCCTCACCCACAATTCGGCGCGGGTGCCGGGCAAGACCGACCAGTTCCTGATCAACCCGCACGGTTTGATGTTTGACGAGATCACCGCGTCGAACCTCATCAAGATCGATGTCGAGGGCAACCAGATCGAACCGTCGGAATACGAGCCGAATTACGCCGGCTTTGTGATCCACAGCGCGATCTATCTCGGCCGGCCGGATGTCGAATGCGTGATCCATACGCATACCGAGGATGTGATCGCAGTCAGCGCACAAGAGGAAGGGCTGCTACCGGCCTCGCAATGGGCGCTGTGGTTCACCGGCAAACTCGGCTACCACGATTACGAGGGTGTCTCGCTCGACCTCGACGAGCGCTCGCGGCTGCAGGCGAGCATGGGCGACAAGCAGGTGTTGGTGCTGCGCAACCACGGCCTCCTGGCGACCGGCCGCAATGTCGCCGAGGCGTTCCACCGCACCTATCTCTTCGAGCGCGCCGCCGCCGCCCAGGTCAAGATGCAGGCCGCCGCCGCTTCTGGCGCCAAGCTCCTGCTGCCCTCGGCCGCAGCCAAGGCCAGCCAAACCGCGCTCGGCGCCGACAGCAGCAACGCGCCGCGGCTCGGCGGTCAGCGCGAATGGCCGGCCCTCTTGCGCCTGTGCGACAAGCTCGACCCGGGCTTCAGGACTTGATTCCAAGCTGTCACTGCGAGCGCAGCGAAGCAATCTCGCGCGGGGTGCGCGCCAGATCGAGATTGCTTGGTCGCCTACGGCTCCTCGCAATGACACGCTATCTGAAATGCTCGATGAACTTGGCGTAGGTCTCGTCGGGGGCTTCTTCGGGCACGTAATGGCCGCAGGGAAGCGCGCCGCCCCAGGCGTCGGTCGCGTAATTCTGCTTCCAGACCGACAGCACGTCGCCGTGGACTCCTTCCGTATGGCTGCGCCGGCCCCAGATCACCAGAAGCGGCACGGTGATCTTATGCCCGGCCTGGAAGTCGGCGGTATCCATCTCCAGGTCGCAGGTTACGCAGGCGCGGTAATCGGCGCACGACCCTTTGATCGTCTTCCAATTGAAGCAGCGGACGTATTCGTCAAACGCGGGCCCAAAAAAGCCGAGCCCGATCCCGGGCTTCGACAATTTGTGCTCCATGAACCAGCGCGCATCGACCCCGGCCATCATCTTTTCGGGGAAATCGTAGGGCTGGGCCATGAACACCCAGTGCCACGACCGCATCGCCCAGTCCTTCGAGGCATGCGTCCAGATGTGATGATTGGGCAGGATGTCGACCAGCGCGGCCTTTTTCACCTTATCGGGATGGTCGAGGCACATGCGCGCGGTGGTGCGCGCGCCGCGGTCGTGCCCGGCGACGAAGAACTCCCCGTAGCCGAGCTTTTCCATGATCTCGACTTGGTCGTTCGCCATCGCGCGGAACGAGTAGTTGACGTTGTTGGCTCCGGCGTCATCGGGGCCGACGCTGTCGCCATACCCGCGCAGATCGGGACAGACGACGTGGAAGTCCTTCGCCAGGCGTGGCGCGATCTTGTTCCACGAGACATGGGTCAGCGGGTTGCCGTGGAGGAGCAGCAGAGGCGGCCCGTCGCCGCCATGGCGCAAATGGATGCGCGCGCCGCCAAAATTGTCCGGCGATGTATCGATGTCGGTGGTGGTGAACCTTTCGAACATGGCGGCGAGCCTCCTATCGGTCTGCCGGCAGGCTAGCCTAGATTGGCGATGCGCGCCGAAACCGCCGGAGCAGGTATCGAGGTTAGCCACAACCGCGCGATCCTCGGCCGGGCGAATATTCGGCCCCAGGCGCGGGGATACGCTTTATCAAGACGATAGGTTACACTTCACCGATGCGCTACCTCTCGACCCGCGACACGAGGCCTCGGCCGGCAACTCATTCCTTCGAGGACGTGCTGCTCGCCGGTCTCGCCGAGGATGGCGGGCTTTACGTGCCCGAAACGCTGCCGGCGCTCGACCTCGCGGCGCTCGCCGGGCTGCCTTATGCCGATCTCGCCGCGCGAATCGTCGGCCTGTTCGCCGGCAATGATTTCGCCAAGGGCGAGCTGCGCCGGCATACCGAGACCGCCTATGCCGGGTTCCGCCACGCGGCGGTGACGCCGCTGGTGCAACTCGACGAGCGGCTGTGGCTGCTGGAGCTGTTTCACGGCCCCACACTCGCTTTCAAGGACCTGGCGCTGCAGCTGCTGGGCCAGCTTTTCGACGCGGCGCTCGCGCGGCGCGGCGAGCGGGTGACGATCGTCGGCGCGACCTCGGGCGACACTGGCGCGGCGGCGCTTGAGGCGTGCCGCGACCGGGGGGCGATCGACATCTTCTTCCTCTACCCGCAGGGCCGCATCTCCGAGGTGCAACGGCGGCAAATGACGACGGTCGATGCCGGTAACTGCCACGCGGTTGCCATCGAAGGCAATTTCGACGATTGCCAGGACATCGTGAAGGCGTTGTTCGCCGATGCGGCGCTGCGCCGCGACCTCAGCCTGTCGGCGATGAACTCGATCAATTTCGCGCGCATCGCCGCGCAGATCGTCTATTACGTCGCCGCCGGGCTCGCGCTGGGAGCGCCGAGGAGAGCCGTGTCCTTCGCGGTGCCGACCGGCAATTTCGGCAATATCTACGCGGCGCATCTGGCGCGGGCGATCGGGCTGCCGATCGAGCGTCTGGTGCTGGCGACCAACGCCAACGACATCCTCGCGCGCTATCTCGCGAGCGGAGACATGTCGATCACAACGGTCAGCCCGAGCCTCAGCCCGAGCATGGACATCCAGGTGGCGAGCAATTTCGAGCGGCTGCTGTTCGAGCTCAAAGGCCGCAACGGCGCGGCGGTCAAGGAGGCGATCGCCGCGTTCCGCCGCGACGGAGCGCTGCCGCCCGACGACCAGGCGTGGCATGCTGCGGCGAAATTCTTCACCCCGCACCGGGCCGACGACGACGGCACGCTGGTGGAGATCGGCGACACCTATAAGGCAACCGGCATGCTGATCGACCCGCACACCGCGGTCTCGGTCGCTGCCGCCCGCGCCCATTCCCGCAGCAGCGAGGTGCCGATGGTGGCGCTGGCGACAGCACACCCGGCGAAATTCGCCGACGCGGTCGAGCGCGCCACTGGCATCCGGCCGCCTCTGCCGCCGGCCCTTGCCGAGACTATGGAAAAGCGCGAACGGGTCGCGGTGCTGCCCAACGACGTCGCCGCGGTCGCGCGCTTCATCCGTGAGCGGGCGCGCTTGCACGCGAGGGCGGCCTGATGGGCGGCATCAACAACGTCGGCCTCGCCACGCTGTCGAATGGCTTGCGCATCGTCACCGACCGCATCGACACCGTCGCGACCGTGTCGCTCGGCCTCTGGGTCGATGTCGGCACCCGGCACGAGCCGGCACGGGTCAACGGCGTCGCGCATTTCCTCGAGCACATGGCGTTCAAGGGCACCAAGCGGCGCACCGCGCTGGCGATCGCCGAGGAGATCGAGGCGGTCGGCGGCCACCTCAACGCCTACACCTCGCGCGAATGCACCGCCTATTACGCCAAAGTGCTGAAGGGAGACGTCGGCCTCGCGCTCGATATCCTCGCCGACATCCTGCAGCACTCGACCTTTGAGAAGAACGAGCTCGAACGCGAGCGCACCGTGATCCTCCAGGAGATCGGCCAGGCCAACGACACACCCGACGACATCATCTTCGACCATTTCCAGGAACGCGCCTTTCCCGACCAGGCAATGGGACGACCGGTGCTCGGCAGCCCTGAGATCATCAAGCAACTGTCGCGCAAATCGGTGGTCTCCTATCTCCAGGATCACTACGGCGCGTCGCGCATGGTACTGTCGGCGGCGGGCAATCTCGACCACGCGCAGATCGTCGATGCCGCCGAGCGGCTGCTCTCCGGCATGCCGGCGGAACGGGCGGTTGAGACCGAGCCGGCCCGCTATGTCGGCGGCGACCACCGGGTGGAGCGCGACCTCGAACAGCTGCATTTGGTGCTGGGTTTTCCCGGATTGCCGCTCTGCGACCCGGATTATTACGCCGCGGCAGTGCTGTCGACCGCGTTCGGCGGCGGGATGTCATCGCGGCTGTTCCAGGAAATCCGCGAGAAGCGCGGCCTCGTCTACGCGATCAGCTCGTTCGCGCATTCCTATCGCGACGGCGGGCTGTTCGGCGTCTATGCCGGAACCGGCGAAGACGAGGCGGCCGAGCTGCTGCCGGTGCTGTGCGACGAGACGCAGAAGCTCGCCGCCGGGTTCAGCGAGGTCGAGCTGGCGCGCGCCAAGGCGCAGATGAAGGCCGGGCTGCTGATGTCCTTGGAGAGCACCTCGGCGCGCTGCGAGCAGATGGCGCAGCACATGCTGATCCACGGCACGCCGTTTGACCCCGACGATCTTGTCCGCCGCATCGATGCGGTCGATGACGCGGCGATCGGCCGCGTCGTCGCCGGCTGGCGCAGCGGCCCGCCGACACTGGCGGCGCTCGGGCCGGCCGGCAAGCTCGACGATTTCGCGCGCCTCGAAGCGCGGCTCGGCGCCTGAGCGGGGGCCGGACGATGGCGCCGCAGCGCAAGACCTTTCCCCGCCTCTTCGCCACGCGCGCCGACCCGTTGCGGCTCATCGGCGATAAGGTGTTGATCCGCCCGCCGGAGCGCGGCGATTACGATTCCTGGGCCAGTCTGCGGGCGCGCTCGCGCAATTTCCTGACGCCCTGGGAGCCGACTTGGCCCGCCGATGCGCTGACCCGCGCCAGCTTCCGCGCCCGCATCGCCCGCTACTCCGAGGATTGGCGCAGCGACCAGGGGTACAATTTTTTCATCTTTCGGTCCGACGAGACGCTGGTCGGCGGCATCGGGCTGTCGAATTTGCGGCGCGGCGTCGCCGAGACGGCGAGCCTTGGTTACTGGGTCGGCGAACCGTTCGCGCGCCGCGGCTATATGACGGCGGCGCTGCCGCTGGTGCTCGCTTTCTCGTTCGACCGGCTGCGGCTGCACCGCGTCGAGGCGGCGTGCTTGCCGACCAACGTGCCGAGCCGCGCGCTGCTTCTGCGCACCGGCTTCAGCGAAGAGGGCTATGCGCGGCGCTACCTCTTGATCGACGGCAAATGGCAGGACCACTTGCTGTTCGCGATCCTGCGCGAGGACTGGCGGGGTTAGAAAAAATCCCGTCGCGTGCCTTGAGGGAGAATTGCCATGGCTAACGACGTGCTGAGCACGACGCTGTCGCCGATCGTCGAGATGGCGACCGGGAAAATCCGCGGCTCCGCCGGCGGCGGCATCTACGCCTTCAAGGGCATCCCCTACGGGGCGTCGACCGGCGGAACGAACCGCTTTCGGCCGCCGCGGCCGGTGATCGCGTGGGGCGGGGTGCGCGACACGCTCGCCTACCACGCCAAGGCGCCGCAATCGCCGGCGCAGGTCAAGCGCCGCGCCGAGATGGACAACATCCTGGGCCCGGTCGACGACAGCGCCGAAAGCGAGGATTGCCTGACCCTCAACATCTGGACGCCTGGACCGGCCGGCAAGCGGCCGGTGATGGTGTGGCTGCATGGCGGCGCCTTCGCCTACGGATCGGGGAACCGCGCGGTGACCGACGGCACGAACCTCGCCCGCCGCGGTGATGTCGTGGTGGTCAGCGTCAACCATCGGCTCAATATCTGCGGCTATCTGCATCTCGATGATATTGGCGGTGAGCGTTTCGCCGGGTCCGGCAACGCCGGTTCGCTCGATATAGTCGCCGCGCTCGAATGGGTGCGCGACAACATCGCCGCGTTCGGCGGCGATGCCGGCAACGTCACGATCTTTGGCGAGTCGGGCGGCGGCGGGAAGGTTTCAGCGCTCCTGGTGATGCCGGCCGCCAAGGGCCTGTTCCACCGCGCGGTGATCCAGTCGGGCGCAGCGGTACGATTCACCACGCGCGAGCGGGCCAATGCACTAGCCGCCGCGGTCGTCAAGCAGCTCGGCGGTATCGACAAGCTGCAGGACGTGCCGCTTCCCGCGCTCCTCGGCGCGATCATCCCGGCCTCCAAAGCGGCAGGGCCGCGTGCCTTCCCGTTGCTTGATCGCTATGATTTCGGCCCGGTGGTCGACGGCACGATGGTGACCCAGCACCCGGCCGAGCCGTCGACCTCGCCGCTCGGAGACGACATCCCACTGATGATCGGCGGCACCGCGCGCGAGGCCAGTCTGTTCCTCGACGACGACGCGGTGTGGCATCGAACGCTGACCGAAGACCAGCTGCGAGAACGCATCGCCGCGGTCGCCGGCACCGAGACCGACGCGGCGCTCAGGCTCTATCGCGATCTGCTGCCCGGCGCGAGCCCGGGAGATCGGCTGATCGCGGCGCTCACCGGTTCGAATTTCTCGATCCGCACTTGGCTTTACGCCGAGCGCCGCGCGGCAAGGTCCGGGGAAAATAAGGCTGCGCCGGTTTATCATTATTCGCTCGACTGGCCGTCGCCGTTTGCCGGCGGGCGGATGGCCGCGCACCACGCGATGGACTTGCCGTTTGTGTTCGACACGACCGACGTGCCGCTCTCGACAAAGGACGCCGACGGCGCTCCCGAACTGGCGGCGGCCATGGCGGCAACCTGGGCCGCCTTCGCCCACAACGGCAAGCCCGACAACCCGGCGATCCCCGCCTGGCCGGCCTATGACGCGGCCGACCGCGCGACGATGGTCTTTGATACGCGCTGTCGCGTGGTCAACGATCCGCTGCGCGAGGCCCGGCTGTTATGGGGCCGCGTGGCGGCTCGCGCCTAGCACGCCCCACCCAGCGCGGGAAGAGAAAAGGCGATCGCGCAGCGCTCCACGGGTGAGGGTCAAGCGTGCCCGGCTTCACCGGACAGCATTTCCGGGCTGACGCCGAGCTTGGCGAGGGCGCGCAGCCACTTGCTGTCGTCATCCCGGTCAAAGACCAGCTCGGCGTCGGCGGCGACCGACAGCCAGCCGTTCGCCTGGATCTCGGCGTCGAGCTGGCCCGGCGCCCAGCCGGCATAGCCCAACGCCAGAAGGCATTGGCGCGGCCCTTCGCCCTTGCCCATCGCACGCAGGATGTCGAGCGTCGCGGTCATCGCGAATTCGTCGCCGATGCCGAGCGTCCCTTCCTCGCGATACTCGGTGCTGTGCAGGACAAAGCCGCGGCCGGGGTCGACCGGCCCGCCGAAATGCACCGGCTGCGGCCGGTTGGCTCGCGTCACCGGCTCGATCTTGAGATGCGTGAACAGCTCGTCGACGGTCAGCGCGTCGATCGTCTTGTTGACGACAAGCCCCATGGCGCCGGCCTCCTCGCTGTGCGCGCACAGATAGACGACGGAGCGGGCGAAACGCGGATCCTGCATTTGCGGCATCGCGACGAGAAGCTGGCCGGTCAACGAACTCACGACGTTCCTCCGATGACTTGTCCTCTCATATAGCCCGCCGGCGGCGATTGCAAAGCCGCCTCGGCGCCATTGGGCGGGCCGGTGGCAGGTGCGGTTTACGCGACGGCTTGCCCTATGCTATCGCTCTGGCTCTCAATCTCGATCCGGCGCATCCCCATGAGCGCCGGGCGGCAACCAATCAGAGGAGCGAGCGATGGCCATCCAGGTTGGCGACAAGGTTCCCGCCGTAAATCTCCGCGTACTCACCGCCGAAGGCCCCAAGGAAATCACCAGCGACGAGCTGTTTAGCGGCAAGAAGGTCGCGTTCTTTGCGGTGCCTGGCGCGTTCACCCCGACCTGCTCGTTGCGTCACCTACCCGGCTATGTCGACAAGGCGGCGCAGCTCAAAGCCAAGGGCGTCGATACCATCGCCTGCGTATCGGTCAATGACGCGTTTGTCATGGGTGCCTGGGGCAAGGACCAGAAAGCCGAAGACAAGGTGATGATGCTGGCCGACGGCAGCGGCGACTTCACCCGCGCAGTCGGGCTCGAGCTCGACGCCACCCGCAACGGGCTCGGCAAGCGCTCGCAGCGCTATTCGATGCTGGTCGACAACGGCGTCGTCAAGGCGCTGCACGTCGAGGCGGCCGGCAAGTTCGAGGTCTCCGACGCCGACACGATGCTGAAAGACCTTTAGTCCCCCTTCCTTCGTCATCCCGGAAGTTAAGCGAGCCCGGGAGAGCAAAATGCTCTCCCGGGCTGCGAGCCTTACTGTCCGGGTACCCATTAACACTGACGTCGCCAGGATTTGTGAGAGCCTGTGTTCATGGGTTCCAGGTTCGGCGTTACGGCCGCCCCGGAATGACAATCAAGACGCGACCTACAGATCCTGGCCGCGCTTGGCGAGCGCCTTGTCCCACACCGTGTCGCGGTCGGCGTCGAACACCAGCGCGCTGTCCTCGGGCGCGGTGAACCAGTCGTTGCGCGCGATCTCGCCTTCGAGCTGGCCGGCGCTCCAGCCGGCATAGCCGAAGGCGAAAAAGCATTTCTTCGGCCCCTTGCCGTGGCCGATATCCTTCAATGCTTCTTTGCTGGCGGTCATTGCCACCCTGCCGTCGACCGGCATCGTGTCCGCCGTACGGTACTCGGCGCTGTGCACGACAAATCCCAGCTCGGGCTGCACCGGCCCGCCGGCAAATACCGCGATCCTGCCCTCGACTGTCTTGTCGTCATCGCCCGCCGCGGCGAGCAGGGTGGCGATCGTCTCGCTCGCGAGCGGGTGATTAATGATGATGCCGAAGGCGCCGTCCTTGGTGTGCTGCAGGATTAGCACGACCGCATGGTAGAAACGCGGGTCCTGGATTTGCGCCGAGGCGATCAACAAATTGCCCCGCGGCGGATCGGTCGGCGCGGCATTCTCGGGCGCGGGCGTGAGCGGCGTCGGCTCGACCGCGGCGAGGCCGAACGCCGCCGCGACCAGACAGCAGCCGAAAAGCGCAGCGCGCCTCATTGTCATCAACCGCCTCCCGAGTGGCCGTCCGAGAGTTCGCGCCCTATCATAGCAGCATGAAGGCCATATCGGGATGAAGGGTGGCGACGAACTCGCGCTCGATCGCGTCGAGCGCTTTATGGCCGAGCATGTCGCCGGGTTTCGCGGCCCGCTGTCGGCCGAGCGGTTCGCCGGCGGCCAGTCGAACCCGACCTACCGGCTGCGCGCCAAGTCGGGCGATTACGTGCTGCGCCGGAAGCCGCCCGGCCCGCTATTGCCGAGCGCGCACGCGGTCGACCGCGAATTCCGGGTGATGGGCGCGCTTGCGAAGACGGCCGTGCCGGTGCCCGAGGTCTACGCCCTCTGCGACGACGACGCCGTCACCGGCAGCGCGTTTTACGTCATGGAGCATCTCGACGGCCGCATCCTGTGGGATCAGCGCTTACCCGGCATCGCGCCGGATGAGCGGCGTGAGATGTTTCTCTCGATGAACCGGGTCATCGCCGATCTGCATTCGGTCGATTATCAGGCGCTGGGGCTTGAGGATTTCGGCCGGCCGGGCAATTACATGGGTCGCCAGGTCGCGCGCTGGAGCCGGCAATACCGCGCCTCCGAGACCGACAAGCAGCCGGCGATGGACGCGCTGATCGACTGGCTGCCGGCGCATTTGCCGTCCGAAGGCGCGCCCGGCATCGTCCATGGCGATTACCGCATGGACAATCTCGTCTTCCACAAGACCGAACCGCGCGTCATCGGCGTGCTCGATTGGGAGCTGTCGACAATCGGCGACCCGCTCGCCGATTTCGCCTATCACACGATGAGCTGGCGGATCGATCCGGCGCTCTATAATGGGCTTGGCGGGGTCGATGTCGCCGCTATCGGCATTCCCGGCGAGGCCGAATACGTTGCGGCCTATTGCGCACGCACCGGGCGTGAGACGATCGCCGACTGGGAATTTTATCTGGTCTACAGCCTCTTCCGCTTCGCGGCGATCTGCCAAGGGATCGCCAAGCGGGCGATCGACGGCACCGCGGCCGGGGCCGAGGCGGTGGCGATCGGCAGCCTCGCGCGGCCGTTCGGCGAGCAGGCCTGGGCGCTGGCGAAATCGCTGGGATAAGCAAGGGAGCAACGAATGGCACCGGAAAAAGTGGGCGTGGTCGGCGCCGGGCTGATGGGAGCGGAGATCGCGCTGGTCTTCGCGCTCGCCGGGAATGAGGTGCTGCTCAGCGACACCGGCGAGGCGCAGCTGGACGCGGCGCTGGGACGGCTCGGCCGCGCGCTCGACCGCGGCATCCAGCGCGGCTGGTACAAGGACGAGGAAAAGCCGCTCGCGCTGTCGCGCATCACCACCACCGTGCCGCTCGACCCGTTTGCCGAGTGCGACTTTGTCACCGAGGCGGTGTTCGAGGATGAAGCGATCAAGGCCGAGACCTACAAGAAGCTCGACGCGCTGTGCAAACCCGGCTGCATCCTCGCGAGCAACACCTCGACGATCCCGATCTCGACCCTCGCCTCCTATGTCAGCGAGGCGCGCCGGCCCAATTTCATCGGCACGCATTATTTTTCGCCGGCCTCGCGGATGAAGCTGGTCGAGGTCATCCCCGCCTTCGAGACATCCGAGGCGACGCTCGACACCGCGCTGCGCCTCATGCGGCAAAACGACAAGGTCGCGGTCAGGATCAAGGATGTCGCCGGGTTCGCGGTCAACCGCATGTTCCTC
>DATJSH010000233.1:0-14091 GCA_035504235.1 Allostellaceae bacterium
GTTGGACTACCGCTAATGCGTCCTTCGAGGCCTTGCTGCGCAAGGCGCCTCAGGATGAGGTTTTTCTTGATGCCATCCCCTGGCCCTCCTCCTCCTGAGGTGCGACCGCCGGCTGCGTCCGGCGGGAGCCTCGAAGGACGCTGCAACGCTCCCGCAGCCTAGGACGGCGCGCCTTTGGCGAACGCCTCCAATAGCTGCGACCAAGGCGGGTTCTCGCCGACAAAGGTGAAGGTGCCGTGCTCGGCCATCTCGCGCGCCGCGCCCATGAACGCGTTGAGCGCGAAGCGCGAGCCGCTGCCGCCGATGCTGATGCGCTTGACGCCGATCTCGGCGAGCTGGTCGCGGGTGATCCACGGGTCGGCATGGGTCATCACCACATTGACCGGCTTCGACACCGACGACACGACCGTGCGGATCTGGTCGAGCGTCTTCAGCCCCGGCGCGTAGAGCACATCGGCGCCGGCCTGCTCAAAGGCCTGCAGCCGTTGGATTGTCGCGTCGAGGTCGGTGCTGCCGTGGATCAACTGCTCGGCGCGCGCGGTGAGGGTGAACGGGATCGCCAGCTTCTTCGCCGCCTCGACCGCCGCGTGCACCCGCTCGACCGCCAGGTTGAAGCCGTAGATCGGGTTGGCCCGGTCGCCGGTGAAATCCTCGATCGAGCCGCCCGCCAGCCCCGCCTCGCTGGCGCGCGGGATCAGTTGGGCGGCTTCCTCCGGCAGATCGGCGCCGCAATTCTCCAGATCGCCATTGGTCGGCAGATCGGTAGCGTCGGCGATCAGCCGCGCGTTCTCGATGATCTCGTCGGCGCTGACCCAGCCGCGGCCATGGATATTGGCGAGGCCGAGGCTTGTGGTCGCCAGCGCCTCGAAGCCGAGCGACGCCAGTAGCCGCGCGGTGCCGACGTCCCATGGGTTGGGGATGATGAAAGTGCCCGGCCGCTCGTGCAGCTCGCGGAATTTCGCCGCCTTTTCGGCCAAACTGCGCATCGCCTGCCTCCCTGGCGCGGAAATCTGAGACTGATAGTATCGACTCGCGACAGTGCGAGGGAAGGAGCGCCCGATATGGAATACGAATTCATCATCGCCGAGCGGCTCGACGGGATCGGTTTCGTCACCTTGAACCGGCCGGAAAAGCTCAACGCGCTGAGCTTCGGCCTGGTGAGCGAACTCGACGACGCGCTGACCGGCTGGGAAGCGGATGACGAGATCAAGGGCGTTATCATCACCGGCGCCGGCGACCGCGCCTTCTCCGCCGGCGCCGACATTCACGAGATGGCCGACATGCCGGCCGAGGCCTTGGCCCAGCGCCAGGCGCGCCGCGGCGAGATTTCCTGGCACATCGCCAATTACGCCAAGCCGATCATCGGCGCGATCAACGGCCTCGCCTATGGCGGTGCGGCGCTGCTGTCGTCGTCGCTCGATCTGCGCATCGGCTGCGAGAAATCGCAATTCCGGTTCCTCGCGGCGAGCTATGGAAGGGTCAATTCGAGTTGGTCGCTGCCGATGCTGGTCGGCTGGCCCAAGGCGAAGGAACTGCTGTACACCGGCCGGGTGGTCCATGCCGAGGAGGCCGAGCGTATCGGGCTTCTCAACATGATCGTGCCCGCGGCCAAGCTGCGCGAGAGCGCCATCGAGCTCGCGCAATCGATCGCCAAGAACGATGCGCGCATGGTGCAGGGACTGAAGCGCCTGCTGCACGAAGGCGCCGGCTTGTCGCTGAAAGAGCGCTACGATTTCGAGGACGAGGCGCGCGCCACCTGGCTTCTCGCCGGCCACCCGCGCGACGGGTTCAAGGACTTCCTGGCAAGGAAGGGAAAGCGGGCTTAGCCAAACCCCTGTTCCAGCGTTTGCCTGATCTGCGCGGCGTCCATGCCGAGCAGACCCATGCGCGCCAGTGTCCGGGCGTCTTCGGCGAAATCGTTGTCGGCAAGCGTCTGCGCCAGCGTGATGACCGCATCGATTGCTGGGCAGGCAATCTCTAACGCCTGAGCGAATGCGCGCATCGGAATGAGCCCTACCGGGACGTCCTCGGCGATGTATTTGTGGCTCCAGTCGCGCGGCGTGCCGGTCGCCTGATAGGGGCCGTCGCTGTTAGTGGTGAGTAGCCGGCAGGTCTCCGATAAATCGGCGCCCCGCACGCCATAGGTCAGCGCGAACCAGTCTTCCAGCGTCGGCACCTGCGCGTCCAGCGCCGCGGCGATTGCTACCCGCTCCGAATTGATCGCTTGGTAAAGCCGTCCGACCGCCGGGGTCACGCCCTCAGCGTAGAATTTATAGCTCTCGCAGCGGTCGATTTTGCCGGCATTGGCGACGCAGTTCGCGACGTGCAGCATCGCGTTGGCGTTCATAAAGCTCGTCCAGGCGATGCTCGGCCGCGCGACCGCGCCGGGAAACAGCGGCCCCAGTTTCGCGAACACCGCGTCGCTGCGATGGCCGGGAAACGCCGCGATCTGCAGCCCCTTTTTTATCGCGATCGGCTTGATGTGCGTCGGCGACACCCGCCAGCACGAGTAGGGGTAGTTGTCCATCTCGGCAATATCAATGATGGCGTCGCAACTCGCTTGGTCCAGCGCACGGCGGAAGGTCAAAGCGCCGCCAGTATTGCCCTGGATCAACAGGATTGTCTGTCCGTCGCGTAGCAGCGGCGCGACCCCGCGCGCCACCCCCTCCTGGAACGTGCCCCCGGTGCACACGGCGATGATGTCTGAACCGTTAACGGCGGCCGCGAGATCGGAAGTCGCCTGTTCGACGGCCGAGAATGTTGTTTTGCCGTCGGCTTCGACGTCGATACCGCCACGTGCGCGAATATCGGCGAGGCGACTGTCGTCGCGGTCGGTAAGCCGGGTCTTGGCGCCAAGCTTGCCGAGCTGCGCCGCCAGATACACACCGCCGATTCCGGCGCCGACGATGGCGACCGTGTTCATCGCGCTCCTCCTATTTCCGCGGCGGCGTCACCGCGCGCCGCGCGGCAGGCATCGCGGTGCCGATGCCGGTGACGTCGACGGCTGGCATGTCGACCGGCACGAAGCCGAGCACGGCGTTGGCGAGTTCGTTGTAGTCCTTGAAGCTGCGCCTGAGCCAATGCCGCCAGCCCGGCAGGCCGCCGGAGGCGTGCAGCTCGAACGCCGACTCCCGCCCGTCAAGCGCCGACGACACGTGATCCCACGCCAATTGCAGCAGCGCCGCACGCTGGCGCGCGCTGTACCCGCCGCCGGAGAAGCTCTCTTCGAGACCCTCGGCCAGCTCGGGGATCGCGAGGTCGCTGTCGCCTGGCGCGACGACGAGCGACGAGCCGGGGATGATCCGCAGCAACTCGGAAAGCCGCTGCCGCGCCTTGAACAGCGAGATGCCACCGGCGGCGAGATGCGCGTGGTTGGGCACGCAATAGCCGGTCGGCGTGTACTCGGGATCGTGCTCGGCGGCGGTGATGCAGGAGCGCACGGTCTGCACCTCGGCGATCGCATCGACCAGGTATTCGATCGTCGCATCGTGCTCCTTCAATCCCATCGCGTCGCTGAGCGCCAAGCAAAGGCCGAGCGTGAACTCGGCCTTTGCCAGCCAGCCGTAGAGATGGTGCCAGCGCAGCCAGCGCGGGATCGCCTCCGGCGCCGGGTCGACCGCGAATACGCGCTCCCACGGCACGAACACATCATCGAGCCACATCTGGCCGTCGAGCTCGTCATAGCGGCTGGAGAGCGGCGCCATGAATGGGCTCGATTCGCGCGTCGCTTGCCGGCGACACAGCGTCGTTACCCCCGGCGCGCCGACCGGCACGATAAACCCGACGGGGTGCCCGTCGATCCTCAGCCCGGTCAGGTGTCCGACATAGACCTCCTCGGCATAGGCCGGGCTCGTATGCATCCCGAGCCGGCCCTTGACGATCATCCCCTTGTCGGTCTCGCGTACGATCTTGACCGAGACGCGGTCGGCCGGGTTCGGCTGCAGGCGCTGGCCGATAATCGCCGCGCCGCCGCAGAATGTCACAAAGCGCTGGTCGCGCACGATCTCCCGCCTGTAGACCTCGGCATTCTTGGCGTGTTGCGGGCCGGCGTTGCGAGTTTCGGCGGCGACCAGCACCCCCATCGCGATCAGATGCCCGTAATGCGGCGTGTGGGTGATGTTGCCGGCCGATAGGAAAATGGTCTTGGAGATCGCCCGGCCGGCCGCGACGACCTCGTCAACCGTCCGCGGCAGGATAAAGGCCCAGGGCGTCCCGGAGGGGCTTACCAAGGTCTCGGCCCAATCGGGGTCGCGATGCCGGTCGTACCAGGCGACGTATTGCTCGACCATCGAAGCCGTCGCCGGATGCGTCGTCACATCCTCGATCTCGCCGCCGCCCATGACGACGACCTTGCGCCCATCCTGCAGCGCCGTCTTGTATTCGGCGCCGGTCCTCATTTCTTGTCTCCGGCGCCGGGAACAAGCGGAGGCGCGTTGACCCGCCGCGGCGCCATCGCCCGCGCCGGGATGTTGCCGAGATCGATTGTCGGCATGTCGCAATCGATCTGCTTCAGCACCGCATTGGCGAGGTTGTTGTAGTCGGCGAAGCTCTGCCGCAGCCGGCCGCGCCATGACGGCATGCCGCCCGAGGCGTGCAGCTCGAACGCCGACTCGCGGCCGTCGAGCCCCGACGACGCATGATCCCAGGCGAGTTGCAGCAGCGCCGCGCGCTGTGCGGCGGTATAGCCGCCGCCGGCGAAGGCTTCTTCGAGCCCTGCGGCGAGGCTTGGTGTCGCGAGGTCGCTGTCGCTCGGTGCAACGACCAGCGACGAGCCGGGGACGATGCGCAGGATTTCGCTGATCTGCTGCCGTGTCTTGAACAACGTGACCCCGCCCGCCATCACATGCGCGTGGTTGGGCGCGGCGTAGCCGATGATCGTCGGCTCGGGCTCGTGCGCGGCGGCGAGCTGGCAGGCGCGGATCGTCTGCACGCTCGCCGTCAGGTCGATCAGGTATTCGATCGTCGCATCGTTTTCCTTGAGACCCATCGCATCGCTGACGGCAAGCGCGACTCCAAGGCTGAATTCCGCCCGCGCGCCCCAACCGTAAAGGTGGTGCCACATCAGCCAGCGCGCGACCGGTTCAAGGTTTACGTCGGTGAAGAAGACGTGCTCCCACGGGATCAGCACTTCGTCGAGCCAGAGTTGCCCGTCGAGCTCGTCGAAGCGGTTGGAGAGCGGTGCCAGGAAAGGGTTCGGGTCGCGCGGCGCGATCTTGCGGCACAGCACTGTGATCCCCTTGGCGGCGACCTCGACGACAAAGCTCGCCGGGTGGCCTTGCACCTGCAGCCCGCACAGCGCGCCGACATAGATGTCCTCGGCGTAGCAAGGGCTCGTATGCATGCCGACCCGGCCGCTGACGACGATGCCCTTGTCGGTCTCCCGCACCAGCTTGACGGCAGCGCGTGTCGCCGGATCAGGCCGCATCCGGTAGCCGATCGGCGCCGAACCGCTGGAAAAGGTGAGGAAGCGCTCGCCCTTGGCGATCATCGCGCGATAGGCCTCGGCCCGCTCGCTGTGCTCCGAACCGGCATTATGGATGGCGACGGCGTTTTTGATCCCCATCGCGATCAGATGGCCATAGGCCGGGTCATGGGTGATGTTGCCGGCGGAGAGGAAGCAGGTCTTGGCGTAGGAGCGTCCCATGCCCAGGAGGTCGCTCGTGCCCTGCGGTACCGTGAATGCCCAGGGCACTCCGTCGCGCCGCAGCAGCGTCTCGGCCCAGTCCGGGTCGTGATGCCGGTCGTGCCAGGCGACGTACTCCTCGACGACGGCCTTGGTCGCCGGGTGCATCGTCACGTCATCGATGCGGCCCTCGCCCATCACATAGACGACGCGTCCGTCGCGCAGCGCCTCGCGATATTCCGCCCCCGTTCTCATAACAATTTTCTCATGCCGTGTTCCACAAATGGCTGAACTGGGTGGCGACCACGCCGCCGTATTCAACATCCTCGTTAAGAATACCAAGCGATCGCGCGAAGCCGACGACACCCGCCACCGACGTCTCGCTGATCGTCGCGTCGTAATAGGGCAGGTCGCGCTCCACGATCTGGGCGATAAGCCCGGTCTCGCGCGCCGGAAAGCGCCTTTCGCCGACCAGTGTTGCTCGGCTCGGGTCGGCCTTGAGGTCGCATTGCGCATCGACGAGCGCGCGCAGTGCCGCCGCCGCGACTTCGGGCGATTTCTTGATCAGCCGGTCGGTCGTCGCCAGCGCGCCGAACGTATAGTTGAAGCAGCCGGTTGGCCCGTCACCGCGCCGCACATCGAGCACGATGTTGCCCATGCCGCTCGTCACCGCGATCTCGGCAGCCATGCCGTTGGCCCAGAACCCGTCGATCTTGCCGTCGGCCAGGGCCTGCGCCGCGGTGAGGCCGAAATTCGTGGTCGTGCCTACCGCGCCGGGCATCGGCGCGATGGTGATGTCATTCGTCGCCGGGTCGAGCCCGGCAGCAATCAACAGGCGGCGCAGCCCCATCTCGACCCAGGGCGCGGCGCCGATGCGCTTGCCCTTCAGCGCGGCGAGGTCGCCGCGCGCGATGCGGAGATCGGCGCGCATCACCAGAAACCAGTACATGCCCTGTGCCAGCGCGCCCAAAAGCTTGCAGCCTCGCCATCCCGGGAATGCCGCGAGCGCGCCATGCGCGGCGCCGGCGACAAAATCGTATTCGCCGTCGCGCAGCGCCTCGTAGGCGCGGTCGACCGGAAAGATCAGCTCGGCCTCGATATCGAGCCCATGCCGCGCGAAATGCCCGAGCTCGGCCGCGGCGAGCGCGCTGAAATACGAGTTCGAGATCAGATCGGGGATCGCCAGCTTCATGCCGCGCGATCCTATCAGCCCGCCAGTCCGATGCCATCGTCATTGCAAGCGGAGCGAAGCAATCTCATTCCTGCCGAAGGGCAGCAATGCCCTAAGTGTGGCCGTCTTGGCCTTCCGCGGGCGGAGATTGCTTCGTCGCCTTGTGGCTCCTCGCAATGACAGTCGGCTATTTTCTGAAGGGATGCCCCGCGACGCCGGGCGCCTTCGCCCGCAGCGTATAGACCGACGTATGCGCGGTGAAAAACACGGTCTTCATGTCCGGTCCGCCGAACGCCAGGTTGGCCGGTACCTCGGGCGTCTTGATTGTGCCGATATGGGTTCCATCAGGCGCATAGACCCAGGTGCCGCCCGGCCCGGTGCACCATACCCGGCCCTCGACATCGACCTTCATCCCGTCCGGCACGCCGATCTTCTCGTCCGACGACATGTCGGCAAAGATGCGCCGCCGCACCATGTTGCCGGCAGAATCTATCTCAAGCCGGTGGATGTAGGCGGTGTGCCGCGTGTTGGCGACGTAAAGCACGCGCTCGTCGGGCGAGAAGGCGAGCCCGTTCGGGTATTCGAAATCGGCGACATGGCGGTTCGAGCCGTCGGGCATGATGCGGTAGATTGCCGACGGGTCGAGCTCCCGCCGTCCCAGCGGCACGCGCATCCCCGGATTGGTGAAGTACAGGCTGCCGTCGGACTTGCACACCACGTCGTTGGGCCGTGACAGACGCTTGCCGTCGAACTTGTCCATTAGCACTTCACTGGAAGCGAACGTGCCGTCGGCCGGCCAGCGCGTGACGCGCGCATTGCCGCCCTCGCATTGAACGAGCCGCCCTTGCGGATCGAAGGTCGTGCCATTGCCTTCGCCGGTGTTCTCGCGGAGCAATTCGGCCGGCCCACCCGGTTTGATCCGGTAGAATTTCGACTCGCGCACATCGACGAAATACCAAAAGCCGTCCGGGTGATAGACCGGGCCTTCGGTGAAGGTGAAGCCGGTCGCGAGGCGTTGCGCGTCACTTGATTCGAGGAGATCGTCGAGGCCTGCCATCGGTTCCTCCTGTCAGTGCTTATCTAGTCGCTCGGGCAACGCGCCGCCCTGACATCCGCGGGTGGAGGAAAGCGGTCGTCCCAGTCGCCGACAAAGCCGTCGCGTTCGCGCTCGTAATCTCCTTGACCGTCGTGCAGCAACATGGCGCCGCGGAACGCGTAGGCCGGTCCCGGGCGGCCGTGATCAGGCTTTTCGAGATAGATTTCGATCGTCGGCTTGTCCTTCGGCGTCATTGGGTGAAAGAGCGTCATCGTCGCCTGTACGCAATATTTCCAATGCGCCTGGTCGATCGGGCTTAGGGAGAGCAGCCGGCACGTGCCGGCTGTCCAGGTGATGGCGCGCGCATTGTCGCGAATGACCGACTTCAGCCAAGCCTCGACGGTCATATCGCCATCGCAGAGGTCCTGGCCGTAATCGACATCGCGCACCGCGGCCTGCTTTGCCGCCGCGATGAGCGCAGCAGGCGACGGCTCCTGTGCATTCGCCGCGCTCGGCAGTCCCACGATGGCTGCGCCGGCGATCATCCAACCGGCCCAGCGCTCGCGCATCACGCGTGGTAATGCGCGAACACCACCGGCGACACAAAGGCCCAGCATTCGAGGAATTCGGCCTTGTCGGGCTTGCGGCCGAGTGCCTCCATCGCTCCCAGCAGGCAGAACCAGTTCAATACCTCGTGTTGCCCGGATTCTTCGATCTGGTCGGTCTTGTATCCGTGCCACTTGGCGTAATCGCCCGTCTCGAGTGCGTCGTAAAGCGCGCGATCGGCCGCCACATCGGGCCAGAGCTGCCAGTGCTTCTCGGTCAAGAACGAGTGCGACCAGGAGGACGACGCCATCAGCGCGACGCGCCACGGGCTGTCCGCCATCGCTTTTGCGGTGGCGGCGCCGACTTCCATGCAGCGATGCGGGTTTGGTGACGGCGGGTCGAGGTCGCGAATATCGTCCTTCATGCTGAGCGGCAGGCGCAACCCGCGCGCCGCGTTGACTCGCCGGCCATAGCAATTCACCGAGAACTGCACGAGCGGGTAGTCGAACCCGCGGCGCTCGTCGTCGAGCAGCAGCACCGTATTCTCGAACGCGTGGCCCATCGTATGGTGCAGCGGCTTGTAAGCATAGCCGACATCGATGCCGCTCTCGATCAGCTTCGACGCCAGGTATTTGCCGGCCTCCTTATGACCGCGCACGCGGAAGCTCTTGTCCTTGGGCTCGTTCCACGGGTTGTCGGGCGAACGGCGATGCGCCCAGGGCTGGATGTCCTGGTCCTCATAGGCCAGCACCGCAAAGGGCGGGACGATGTCCTCCTTGAAATTCTCGTACTGGTCGTCGCCCCACATGATGATGACATCGGGCTTGAAGTCGTCGAGCGCCCGCCGCGCCTCGGCGAAATGTTCCCGGTAGATTTCGCGGTAGCGCGAAGCGGTCGAGGCGCCCCAATCATTGCCGAGCTCGGCGCGCAGCCTGTCGGGCCACGCGGCCGGGTTCTTCATGTGCTCGGGCATGTCGGGATCGGCGAGCGAAGCCTTCATCATGCCGGTCCAGTCTTCGTTCCGGCGCAGCATGACCGGCCGGTGCGTGCAGCCGATCCCCAGGATTTCAGCCATCTGTTACCTCCGACATTATTTCGGGGCGACGCCTTCCGGCGCCGTCAGTTGCATGACAAAAACCGGCGGCTTCTCATTAGGTCCGAACGGACCGGGGACCTTGTGGCTAATCGGCGGCAGGCTGCGCAGATAGGCGACGAGCGCCGCCAGATCGGGCTTGGTGAGGTGTGCCAGCGCCCGCCACGGCATGATCGGCGCGAGGATGCGGCCGTCCGGTCTCTCGCCGGTGGTCAGCGCCTTCTCGATCTGCGCGTCGCTCCAGTTGCCGAGCCCGGTTTCCTTGTCCGGGGTCAGGTTCGGCCCGACAAAGATGCCGAGTTCGCCGACCTTGAACCCGACATCCGAGCCGCCGAGATACCGCGTCATATCCGGGTTGCCGAAGAAGTAGCCGGGCGTGTGGCAATCGAGGCAGCCGCCGATTGTCGCGATGTACTTGCCGCGCTCGACCGGTTCTTGCGCCTGCGCCACGCCTAGCAGCAGCACTGCCGCCAAAACCGTTACGACGATCAGTCTCATCGCCGGTTTTCCGGAATTTCGAGGTTGAGCAGTCGCGCCGCGTTCCGTCCCAAGATCGCGGCGCGCTCGCTATCCTCCAGCGCATCGGCGCTTTCGATAAAGCCGACCGGGTCGACCTCGCCCATATCGGCCGGATAGTCGGTGCCCATCAGCACATGGTCGGCGCCGTAAGTCTCGACCAGATAGTGCAGCTGGTGGTGGGTGTAGACGATCGTGTCGAAATAAAGCCGCTTCAGGTAAGTCGTCGGCATGTGGTTGAGGCAAGTGCAGGTATCTGGCCGCGCCGACGCGGCATGGTCGATGCGCCCCGAATAGGCCGGCAGAAACCCGCCGCCGTGGCTCAGCACCAGCTTCAAATTCGGACAGTCCTGCAGCACGCCGCCAAAGATCAGATGGTGCACTGCGACCGTGGTATCGAGCGGGTTGCCGATGATGTTGGTGAAGTAATGGTCACGGAAGCGGCTTGCCTCGGGGAAGCCGGTCGGGTGCATGAACAGCGTAAGGCCCAGCTCCTCGGCGCGCTGGAAGATCGGCCGGAAGCGCGGTTCCGAAAGATCGGCGCCGGCGACGTTGGTCGCGATCTCGATGCCCCTGAGGCCCAGTGATTTGTGCAGCCGGTCGAGTTCGGCGACCGCCCGCTCCGGCGCCTGGAACGGCACCGTGCCGAGCCCGACAAAACGGTCCGGATGCTTGCCGCAGATATCGGCGATGTTGTCGTTGATGACGCGCGCCGTCTCGATGCCGAGATCGGCCGGGACGCTGTAAAAGGTCTGCGCCGGCGAGGGGGTGATCGCCTGGATGTCGATCCCCATCAAATCCATGTCCTCGAGGCGCTTTTCGATCGAGGTGAACTGTACGCGGGTGCGGCGCGCCTGCTCGCGGTTGGTCTCGCGCGTCAGCTCGTTGGCGAATTGGTGGCGCGGCTGCCAATCCATCGTCAGGCCGGCGTCGGCGACCATCTGCTCGGCCTTTTCGGTCAGCAGGTGGCAATGGATGTCGATCGTGAACCACCGGCCGCGCGCATGCGCCGGTCCCGGAAACCGTCCCGGGATCGGCAGCCCCTCCGGGCGGCATTTGAACAGCATGGGCGCATCTCCCCCGCGATTTCGCGCATCCTAGCGATTTGGGCGGGCGGCCGCTATCGCTGGCGGCTCAAACCAGGCGGATCGCCACGGAATAACGGGCGACCCGGCGATCCGATGTGAGCAATGTCATGCGCTCGACGATGCTTTGAGCCATCAGCAGCCGGCCGAAGCGGTCTTTGTGTCCGCGATCTCGCCTGCCACGCTCGAAGCAAGTCGCCCATGCAGCCTGAGATCGAGCTATAATCCGGCCGAAGCTCCAGGCAGGGAAGGCGGTTGATATGAGGGTGTGGGCTGCTGCCGCGCTAGCGGTCTTGTTATCGATGGTCGCGGCACGTGCCGACGAGCTTCAAAAAGCCTTTGATGCGGTCAATGCCGTTCTCCACGAAGACCGTTACCATAGCGGCCTCGTCTCACTACGTTCGGCATGCCCGAAAAGAGAGGACAACCCTTGGCAGTTCGTTACGTCATCGACGGTCGTATTCATCAATGAAACGGACCGGGCGATCCTTGTTGACTCGGGCTATTGCAACGGCGGCAACGGCAGCGGGCAGCATCTTGTCATCATCCAGAACGGTGCGGCGAAGGTCATAAGCGACGCCGGCATAGAGGATATGAGTTTTCTGGCTGTCAGCATGTACAGCGAAGCGGGTTCGCTCTTCCTTTACGGAGATCGCTGGTTAACGACCGACCCCCATTGCTGTCCCTCGAAAAAGGCGACGCTGGAATACAACCTCAAGACTCATCAGCACAAATTCACCGACCTAGGCGACAACAAACCATGAGAGCCGACGGCCCCCTTATGCCGCCATCTCCAAGAGCGTGCCGAGGCCGGGAATGGTGTCCTTGCTGCCGAGGCGGCGCAGGATCGCCCAAACGCTTGCCTGATTGGTGGTGACGATCGGCTTCTTAAATTCGCGCTCCCACGCCGCGATCGATTGCATCGTCGGGAAATTGCCGCCGGGCACGACGAACGCCTCGATCTCCGGCCGGTCGATGCGTCGGAAAGCGTCGCGCGCGTTTTCCGGGCCGAGCTTGCCGATCATGTACGAATTCTGGGCCGCGAAGCCTTCGAGCGCGGCGATCTTCAGCCCATATTTGCTCTCGAAATAGTGCCGGGCACGGGTATTGACCTCTTCCGAATACGGCGAGACGAGCGCCACATTGTGCGCGCCCAGCGCCTTCAGCGCCTCGCCGATCGCCCTCGCCGAGGTGATCGCCGGTATACCGCCCGAATTCTCGGTGATGCGCGCGCAGGTCACCTCGTCGTAATCGTCCTTAAAGAGGCAGGCCGACGTTTGGATCAGAGCGATCATCTCGACGCGCGCGGTGCCGAGCAGCTTCGCTTGGTAGTCGACGTCGGCGTCGAGCGGCGAGGCAAAAGGCGAGGCGCCGTAATTGCTGCTCATCATCCGCCCGTAATGCGCCTGGGCCACATTCGCCGGGATCAGATGGCTGTATTCGATCTCGACCGTGGTGTTGGTCGAGGGGATCAGGGCGCCGAAATGATAGGTCATCCGCCGGTCTTTCGCTCTACGCTGCCAAGACCCTACTCTGACAGAACCGCCGACCGTGTGGGAGTGCTCCCATGGCCGATATTCCGATCCGCCTGACCTGCGCCGATTACGCACGGCTCGCGCCGCTGATGATCGGGGACGTGAAGCCTGCCGGGATCGATCTGACGCTGATCCACGGCACCGGTGGCTCGTGGCTTGGGCGCGTCGAGATGCTGCAGCGGGCAACGGGCGATCCCAGCATTGAGGGCGGCGAAACCTCGATGGCCGGACACCTCCGCCGTATCGTCAACGGCGATCGGAGTTTTGTCGCGTTGCCGGTGTTCCCGCTGCGCAACTTTACCGCGCGCGACCTCTATATCCGCAAGGATGGCCCGATCCGCCGGCCGTCGGACCTGATCGGCAAGCGGGTCGGCATGTACGATTGGGTCGCCAGCGGCACGATCTGGTACCGCCATTTTCTCACCTGGATCGGCGTGCCGCCTGACAAGCTCGAATGGTGGATCGGCAATGTCGAGGGGGCCTGGAGCGCGCGGCACCCGGGCGATTTCCCGCCCGGTGTCCACGCACTGTCGGAAGGCCGCACGCTTGTCGAGATGCTGCTCGCTGGCGACCTCGACGCAATTTATTCGCCGCCGCGGCCGAGCCCTTATCACCCGGTCAACGGGCCGATCGCCCGTCTTTTTTCTGATCCGCGCCCGATCGAGCGCGATTACTACCGCGCCACCCAATGCTACCCGCCGCAGCATCTGATCGTGCTGCGCCGCGCGGTGTGGGAGGCGAACAAGTGGCTCGCCAAAACGATCACCGACGCTTTCGCCGACAACAACCGCGTCTTCGCGGCCTGCATTCGCAATTTCCCTTACGCCTCGCCGTGGCTCGACAGCGAGCTCGAGGAGGCCGAGGCAGTCATGGGTGCCGGCTACCAGCCCGACGGCTATCAGGCCGGCAGGCGCGAGGTCGAGACCTTCTGCCGCCAATCTCACGATGCCGGTATCACCCCTCGCGTCGTCACGGCAGAGGAGTATTTCGCCGAGTTCCTGCAAAGCTGACTGCGGGCGAACGGCGCCGGTTACAAGCACCGTGAGGTCAGCGTTAACTGCGCGGCAATCAATCACATACTCCAATGCTATCCTCGGGCCTGTTGCCTGGTGTTCTTGTCGCGCGACGGAATGCAAGGTACCTTCCCGCGACAAAAAAGCCTGCCGTTCAGGTTCTTGGACAGTGGAGTGGCGACGCAGTTCGACAGCACGTTGGGAACGGTAGTCCGCCCCGGGGGGCGGTACGCCGCCATCGGGGGCGATGTGACCTTTAGCGATGCCGTAGGGGAATTTTTCGCGCGGGCACGCGAAAGGCCGGCGCATTTGGCGGTTGTCGAAGAGGGGAAAGCTGTCAGCTACGAGGAGTTGGCCCAGCGCGCACGCCGCCTCGCGCAAGCCTTCGCCCGCTTTCCCGAGCCGCGTGTGCTGATCGCTCTGCCTTCCGGCGCCGAGGCTTACGCCGCGATGCTCGGAGCTGCCCTCGCGGG
>DATJSH010000234.1:0-12812 GCA_035504235.1 Allostellaceae bacterium
AGCCGGCCGGGATGTGGATCAGCGGGTTCCAGTCCTTGCCGCCCGCCTCGATCAGGATCACCCGCACGCTCGGATCTTCGGTCAGCCGATTGGCCAAGACGCAGCCCGCCGACCCGGCCCCGACGATCACATAATCCGCCTTCATGTTCGTCTCCCAACTCGCTAACAGCGCTACTCTAGCGCAGCGATCCGGGATGAAAATCCGCTTCTTGCAGCCTACTTCTATGCAATCGCGTAAGAGCCGCGCCAAAGAGAGCACCATGACCGCAGCTATCGCCCAGCTCTACCGTTATCCCATCAAAGGGCTTTCCGCGGAGCCGCTTGAGCACGTCTCGCTCGCGGTCGGCCAGTGCCTGCCGCAGGACCGGCGCTTCGCGATCGCCCTCGGCTCGACCGCGTTCGACCCGGCTCACCCGCAATGGCTGGCCAAGACCCATTTCATCATGCTGATGCGCGACGAACAGCTGGCGCGCCTCAGCACGAGCTTTGATCCTGCCTCATCGCTGCTGACCATTGCCGAAAAGGACCGCGTGCTGCTCTCGCAGTCGCTAAGCGATCCCGAGGGACGCCGCCGCATCGCCCGCTTTTTCGAGGATTTTCTCGGGGACGCCGTGGCGCGGCCGCTGCACGTCGTCGAGGCCGAAGGCCACGCCTTCGCCGATGCGTATCCCAAACCCAACGCGACCACCGACAAATACATCTCGCTCATCAATCTCGCGAGCATCCGCGATCTCGAAGGCAAAATCGGCCGCATCGTCGAGCCGATCCGTTTTCGCGCCAATGTCTATTTCGACGGGTTGCCGGCCTGGCAAGAGCAGGCATGGGTAGAGCCCGAGCTTCACATGACCCTCGGCAGCGCGCGTCTGCGGGTCATCGCGCCGATCACTCGCTGCCCGGCAACCGATGTCAACCCGGCGACCGCGGAGCGCGATATCCCGATGGTCTACGAGTTAATGAGCCACTACGGGCATAGTGTCATGGGCATTTACGCCGAGGTCGTCGGCGCCGGCGAGATCGCGGTGGGCGACCGGGTGGCGGTTTCCTGACGCTTCGTTCGGACGACGCCGCTATGCGGCCTCGGCTCGCGCCGCCACGATCCAGACGGACGCCGACAGCTCGACCCGGGAGGGATCGCCCACCTTTGCCAACGCCTCGCGCAATCGCGGCTCTACCGTCGCGCGCAGCGCGGGGTTCTCGCGAACGATCTTGCCAAGCGGCCCCACTTTGAGAAGCACCGAAGTCATCGCGTCGAGATCGCCGCTGGACACCTTCTCGTCATGCGGCTCAATGACGATCTCTCGGAAGCTGGCAGCCTCAAGAACGCCGCGCACCCGTTCGGGGTCGGCGAAGCTGAACGGGCTCTCGTCGGCCGGTTGCAGCCCCGCCGCGACAAGTGGCAAGTAGTCCAGCTCGTTCTCCCGCAGGGAACGCCAGCAAGTGAACGCCAGGGCGCCCGACGGCCTCAGAATTCTGCGGAAATTGGCGAACGCCGCAATCGGATCGCCAAAGCTCATGACGCCGAAGCGGGAAAAGACGGCGTCCGCGCTCCCGGCCGGTAAATTCAAGGTTTGGGCGTCGGCGTGGAGCAACCTCACCTGGCTGAGTTGCTCGGCTCGCCGTTGGGCGATCTCAAGCAGGGGCGGGGCCACGTCCACCCCGATCACCTGCCCCCCGGTGCCGACTCGCTCGGCGAGTTGCAGGAGGGTCTGCCCGGTCCCGCACCCGATATCGAGAACAACGTCTCCCGCTCGCGGAGACAGGGCCTCGATGGCCTTCAGCCCCAGGGGAGACAGCTGCAGGTCGATGAGCTCATACGCCTCGGCCCAAGCCTGCGCGTGAAAAAGTTCTGGTGTCGGAGTATCCGCTCTATCTCGGCCAAGCATCGGAAACCATCATAGATCGCCATGCGCTGTCGACACGACATTTCGCCCGCGGCCGAACCGTCGCGATAATCTTTGTTCCGGGCTTGTTCGTCGCTTGCGCGACGCCATTTATTGTGTGCTCCAGCGGACAGAAGCCATGGACGACATCCGCGAATTCCCCCTTCCCATACGCGACATACGGACGGCGAGAGTGACCGAGGAAGCCGAAGCCCTGTTTGCCGTGCTGCGGCAATCGGCGGCGAGCGGAGCCGTGGTGCCGGCGATCGAGGCTCTGGTGCGTGACGCGCCCGACCGGGCGCTGTGCCGGATCAACGTGCTCAAATTCGCCGCCGAGCGTGAGCTCGACGAAGAGGAGACGATCGCCACCTTCCTGCGCGCCGCGCGGCTCGGCATTTTCGAGCTGTCATGGAATGTCGTCTGCCCCGGTTGTGGCGGGGTGCTCGGTGAAGGCGATACGCTGAAGACGATCGGCCACGACGATTACGTCTGCGCGCTGTGCGCCAGCGGCTACCAGGCCGAGCTCGACCAGATGGTCGAGGTGACGTTCACCGTCAGCCGGCGCGTTCGCCGCATTGCCGCGCACGACCCGCACGAGCTGCCGTTTCACGAATACTTTCGGCAGGTCTTCTGGGCGTCGGCGATGGACTTGCCCGAGGACATCGAGCGCACGATCGATGGCATCACGCTCGATACGCTCGAACTGCCGGCGCACGAAAAGGCGCAATTATCGCTGCAGCTGCCGCCCCAGTTTCTGATCGTCTTTGAGCCGGTGACGCATGCCGCGCAGTTTATCGAGGTCAAGGGCGAACCGACGCGCGAGCGACAGAACCTGTCGATCGTGTTCACCGGACTGCGCGCGCCGACCACGACGATCGAGATGCGCCCCGGCCCGTTGCGCCTAAGCTTCGAAAACCGCACCGGCGAGCGCATCCTGCCGGCTCTTTGGGTGGCCGGCGACGATCTCCACCACCTGCTCGACTTGCGCAATCCGTTCCTCTCGGCAAAGCGGCTCCTCACCAACCAGGTGTTTCGCGATCTCTACGGCACCGACACCCTCGACGCCGAACAGCGCCTCAAGATCACCAGCCTGTCGTTCCTCTTCACCGACCTCAAGGGCTCGACCACGCTCTACGAGCGGGTCGGCGATCTCGCCGCCTTCGACCTCGTGCGCGAGCATTTCCGCGTGCTGCACGAGATCGTTGCGTCCGAGACCGGGGCGATCGTCAAGACCATCGGCGACGCGGTGATGGCGACCTTCCCCTCACCCGACCGCGCGGTCGCGGCGGCGCTCAAGATGCGCGAGGCGATGCAGCGGCTGAACGCCGATCACGACGGCGCCGATTTGACACTGAAGATCGGCATTCACGAAGGGCCGTGCCTCGCGGTGGTGCTCAACGAGCGGCAAGATTTCTTCGGGCATACGGTCAACATCGCCGCGCGGGTGCAGAGCCTCGCCACCTCGCAGGCGATCTTCGCCACCGGCGCCGTGGTCGAAAACCCGTTGACCACGAGCCTCCTCGCCAGCAAGGGACTCGTCCCGGTCGCCGAGCAGCGCGAGCTGCGCGGCCTCGCCGACGAATACGCGGTCTACGAGATACCGTAATCGCGGAGTGCGCCCCGGCGGCCGAATTGCCACGCTTGCGTCCCGAGCTGCGTTCCTGGCAATGTTTAGCCTATTAACATTGCGCCGGAGACGGTAATGCTCAGACTTGCCCTATTCTTTTTCGTTGTGTCGCTGGTCGCGGCGCTGTTCGGCTTCACCGGCATTTCGGCCGCCACGGCCGGCATCGCCAAGATATTGTTCTTCCTGTGCATCATCGGCTTCCTGATTTTCCTCTTCGTCGGATTGATGATCGGTTCGGCGTTTTGGTGAACGCCGAGCGGCTTTCTTCGCCGCGGCCGCAGCGGTACAATCGCCGCGACAAGCATCCGCGAGGCCGACATGGCAGAGAGCAAAACAGCCGCGCCTGAACGCGCGGTGACCCCCGTCGGGGTCAACCACCTCGTCCTCAATGTCCGCGACATCGAGGAATCGCACCAATTCTGGACCGAGATCGTCGGCATGCAGGAGGTCGGGCGGCTCAAGCCCGGCACGCCGGAGCGGCCGCGCCCGACGATGCGCTTCTACAGCGCCGACCACGACGGCAAGCACAACCACCACGACATCGCGCTCGTCGAAAACAAGGAACTGCCCCCGCGCCCCAAGGACTGGGCGATGTTCGGCATGCCGGTCGCGGTCAACCACATCGCGATCACGCTCCCCGGCCGCGACGCGTGGCTCCGGCAGCTCGCCTTCCTGCAGAAGCGCGGGGTCAAGTTCGAGCGCCGGGTCAATCACGGCATGACGCGCAGCCTCTATATCAGCGACCCGAACGGCTACGGCGTCGAGCTCCTCTACGAGCTGCCGCGCGAGATGTGGGAAGGCGATATCGACGCCGCGCTCAATTGGGCGGAGAACCTGCCGACCGAGGGTGAGGCGGCGCTGGTCGACGAGATCGACAAGGCGCCGAGCTTCGGCCCAAGGGAAACAGCTCCGGCCGCGGAATAGCGGAGAACGGGAAACAGCGGAGGCTAAAATGGCATCACCGGTCGGCATCAGCCATGTCGTGCTCAATGTCCGCGACATGGACGCATCGCACAAATTCTGGACCGAGATCGTCGGCTTGCAGCAGGTCGGCGAGCTCCACCCGCGCGCCGAAATGGGCAAGACGCCGCGCATGCAATTCTACAGCGGCGACCATGACGGCAAGTTCACCCACCACGATGTCGCGCTGGTCGAAAACCCCAACCTGCCGCCGCCGGCGGAGTGGGGCCTTTTCGACAAGCCCGTCGCGATCAACCATGTCGCGATCGCCATGCCGAGCCGCGAGGCGTTTGTCGCCAAGCTCGCCGAGCTGCAGCAGAAGGGCGTTAAGTTCAACATGCGGGTCAATCACGGCGTGACCCACAGCGTCTATATCAGCGACCCCAACGGTTACGGCGTCGAGCTGCTTTACGATCTGCCGCGCGAGATGTGGGAAAACGACATCGACGCCGGGATCAATTATTTCGAGCCGCTGCCCACCGAGGGCGCCGAGGCGTTGGTCGACGACCTCGAAAACGCCCCAAGTTTTGGTAAAGCGGCGGAGTAGCCAGCACACACGATGCGGTTCTCGCCTCTCGTCAAGCGCATCGCGGGCCGCGGGGTTGGAACCTGGGATACCCATATCCGGGCGCGTCAGCTGATCGACAGCGGCACCGACGTCATCCTCTTGACCGTCGGCAACCCCGACCAGACGCCGGCCGCGGCGATGGTCGACGCCACCGTCGCGGCGCTGCGCGGCGGCCGCACGCTCTACGCGCCGACGCTCGGCTATCCGGCGCTGCGCGCCGCGATCGCCGAGCGTTGCGCACGGCGCAGCGGACAGCCCTGCGGGCCGGAGAATGTCGCGGTCGTGCCCGGCGCGCAGGGCGGCCTTTATGCGGCGGTGCAATGCATCGCCGGTGCGGGCGATGAGATCATCCTGCCGGAGCCGATCTACGCGACTTATGAGGGCGTGGTCGGCGCCAGCGGCGCGCGGCTGGTGACGGTGCCGCTCGATCCCGCGCGCGGCTTCCACCCCGATCTCGACGCCATCGCCGCCGCGATCACCCCGAAGACACGCGTCATCTGGATCAACACCCCGCACAACCCAACCGGCGTTGTCTTCACCGCCGGCGAGATGGCGACCATCGCCGCGCTCTGCCGCCAGCATGATCTGTGGCTCCTCTCCGACGAGGTTTACGAGGATCTCGCCTTCGCCCGGCCGCATGTCGGCGCCTGGTCGCTGCCCGGCATGGCCGAGCGCACCGCAATCGTCTCCAGCCTCTCGAAATCCCACGCCGCGCCGGCCTTCCGGCTCGGCTGGGTGGTCGCGCCGGCCGACCTCATCCAGCACATGAGCAATCTGTTTCTCAGCGTCACCTACGGCAGCCCGGCCTTTATCCAGGACGGCGCGCTGGCCGCGCTGTCGACCGAGCTGCCCGAGGTCGCCTCGCTGCACAACGACTACAAGACCCGCGCCCAACTGATGTGCGGCATCCTCGAAAGCGCCCCGCATTGCCGCGTCGTCGCGCCCGAAGGCGGCATGTTCGTACTCTTGGACATTCGCGGCACCGGCCTTAACGCGCAGGGTTTCGCCGATGGCCTGCTCGACAGCGAGCGGGTCGCGGTGCTGCCCTGCGACGGGTTCGGGGCGAGCGGCGAGGGGCATTTGCGTATCTCGTTGGGCGCGCCGACGCCTCGCGTCGAGGAAGCCGGGCGGCGCATCGTCCGTTACGCCCAGCGCTTGGCGCAGCGCCCGCCAGAGTAAAACGCACTCGACTCTTTTATTTCCTCCCCCCGGGCTTGACCCGGGGGTCTACGAATAGCTTCAACTTGTTCGTGGATGGCCGGGTCAGGCCCGGCCAAGGCGATTAAAAACAATGGAGGAACACCCATGCCCCGCATCGGATATCTGCTGCCGACCCGCGAGCAGGTCATGCAAGGCCGGCCCGAGGCGGCGCCGCTTCTTTCGCTCGCCGAGCGCGCCGAAAATCTCGGCTTCGATTCGATTTGGGTCGGCGACTCGCTCCTCGCCCGGCCGCGCCACGACCCGCTGACCTTGTTGGGCGCTGTCGCCGCGCGCACCAAAAAGGCCGAGCTCGGCACCGCCGTCTTGCTGCCGGCGCTGCGCAATCCCGTGGTGCTGGCGCAGCAGATCGCCACCTTGGATCAGATCAGCCAGGGCCGCACCATCCTCGGCGTCGGCATCGCCTCCGACAATCCGCCGATCCGCGCCGAATTTGTCGCCGCCGGCGTGCCGTTCGAGAGGCGTGTCGGCCGGATGATGGAAGGGTTGCGCCTTTGCCGCGAGCTATGGACCGGCCAGCCGGTCAGCTGGAACGGCCGCTGGATCGTCGAGAACAGCGTGCTCGGCCCCACGCCGCACCGGCCGGGCGGGCCGCCGATCTGGATCGGCGGCATGGTGCGCGCGGCGCGCGAGCGGGTCGGCCGGCTTTATGACGGCTGGTTCCCCAACGCCCCCGACCCGAAGGGCTGGGGCGAGCAGTTCCGCGAAATCCGCGACATCGCCCGCGAGGCCGGCCGCAAGGCCGAGGACGTCACCGGCGCGATCTACCTGACCCTGACCATCGACGAAGATGCCAGCGTCGCCAGCCGTCGCATCGACGGCTTTTTCGAGCATTATTACGGTCAGCCGCCGGAGGTCATGCGCGACCGCCAGGCGAACTATGCCGGCCCGGCCGCGGGCGCGGCGACATGGCTCAAATCCTATGTCGACGAAGGCGCCAGCCACCTCGTGCTGCGCTTCGCCGGCGCCCCCGAGCGCCAGATGGACACTATCGCCCGCCTGCGCCAGGAACTCGAGTGGTAAGCAAAAGCGCGGGGCCATTGCATTGTCATTCCCGAAAGCGGGAACCCATGAACACCGGCCTTAGCCATCCTAGCTTCATCCGCGTTCATGGGTTCCGGCTATCCGCTTCGCTGCGGCCGGAATGACAATATTCTCATATCAGCAATGATATTATGGCATAATAATCATTATAGCAATAGAGGTAGACGCGCCTACATAAGCGGCGTGACAAGCGTCCTGACGATATCGCGCATCTGGACCGACGCCATGAGACCGGCGCTGGTCCGCTGCGCCTATCGCGTGCTCATCCCCGTGCTGCTGCGGCTCTTCCTCGCGGCCACCGAAAACCGCCGCGACAACCGGGTTGCCCGTATCTCTAGCGCCGCGATCCTTTATCTAGCTCGCCAGCGGGTGCGGGCGTGGATTGGAACCGTCGGTGAAGCGCGTCAATCGGAACGGGGTCGGATCGACGATGGTCGGCCCGCCCGAAACCATGTCGGCGACGAGCCGCCCGGCTCCCGGCCCGATGCCGAAACCGTGCCCCGAGAACCCGGTCGCGATAAAAAAGCCCGGCACCGCGTCCACCGCGGAAATGACGGGAATCGCATCGGGCATCACGTCGATCATCCCGCCCCAGCTCTGCTCGATCTTGATCCCGCGGAACATCGGGAACGAGTCGGCGATGGCGTTCTTCGCGCGTTCGAGCACATAGGGGTCGCCCTGGGGGTCGAGCGTGCGCACCGCCTCGAACGGCGTCGCCTCGTCGAGCGCCCATTTGCGCTTGGTGCGCCACTCCTCCATAAAGCGGTTGCCGATCCGGAAGCGCAGTTTCTTCCAGTGCAGCTTCGCCGCCGGCATGTAATCCAGCATCAGGCGGAAATTGTCCGGCACCAGGTCGATCGTGCGCACCCCCAAGGTCGCCACCGTGTAGCCGCCATCCATCCGCTTGCGGTAGCCGAAGAGCCCGCCCGACGCGGATATCTCCGGCCCGCCCTCGAGCTTCTCGGTGCGCATCACCGAGCCCAGAACCTTCAATTGCGGCAGCTCGACCCCGAGATTGCCGGCGAAGAGACGCGACCACGCGCCACCCGCCAGCACCACGCTCTGGCACTCGATGCGGCCCTTTTCGGTAACGACGCCGCTGACCCGCCCGCCCGAAGTCTCGATCCCGCGCACCGCGCAATGCTGGTGCACGCTCGCGCCTGCCCGTCGCGCCGCTTCGGCGATCGCCGGCGCGGCCATTTGCGGCTCGCCCTTGCCGTCGCTCGGTGTGTAGAGCGCGCCGGCCCATTTCCCCGGGATCATGCCGGTCAGCCGCTCGGCGACCTCGCCGCCGCCGATGATGCGCGAGTCGAGCTGGTACTGCCGCGCGTGCTCGAGCCACGCCTCGTACTTCGCGACATCCGCCTCGGTCTCTCCGAGATACATGATCCCGCAGGTGCGAAACCCAGTCTCCGCCTCGACCGTCTCGTTCATCCGCTCCCACAGCCTGAGGCTCTCGATGACCAGCGGGATTTCGCGCGGGTCGCGCGCCTGCTTGCGGCACCAGCCCCAATTACGGCTCGACTGCTCGCCGGCGATGTGGCCCTTCTCGCACAGCGCGACCGCGATGCCCTTTTGCGCGAGGAACAAAGTCGCGCTCACCCCGATGATGCCGCCGCCGATGACGACGACATCGGCCCGCTGCGGCAGGACCTCGTCGGATGCGACCGGATCGACCCGCGGCGCGACCATGATTCCCTCGCTTTGCTCGGGGCAAGTCCGGCACCGGGCTGGCGCCGAAGGTCGGGCGGATGCCCGACCGCACTTGCCAAGTGCTGCGAAATAATGACCCAGCGCGCGGTATTGGCTATCGAAATCTCGACCCCGCCAGGGTACGAGAGGCGCCATGCTGAAACGCTTCTACGACCGGATGATCGAGGTCGCCGCCGGCCCCAACGCGATCTGGGCGCTGATCGCCGTGGCGTTCGCGGAAAGCTCGTTCTTTCCGCTGCCGCCCGACATCCTGTTGATCCCGATGATGCTGGCGCGCCCGCGCGCGGCGTGGCGGCTCGCCGCGATCTGCACCATCGCGTCGGTCATCGGCGGACTCCTCGGTTATGCGATCGGCTATTGGGGGTTCGACCTGATCGGCCGGCCGATCCTCGACTTCTACCATGCGATGCCGCGCTACGATGCGCTGAAGACCGGGTTCGACCGCTGGGGCGTGTGGATCATTATTCTCAAGGGGATGACCCCCATTCCCTACAAGCTGGTGACCATCGCCAGCGGGGTCGCGCATTTCGACCTCGTAGCCTTTGTCGGTGCGTCAATCGTCTCGCGCAGCCTGCGCTTCTTTCTCCTCGCGGCGCTGTTGTGGTGGTTCGGCCCGACGGTACGCGACTTTATCGAGAAGCGGCTGATGCTGGTGACGACGGCGTTTGCGCTGTGCCTCGTTGGAGGCTTTGTCGTCATTCGCTATCTATAGGCCATGACCTTGACCACAAGGCTCTTTGCCGGCGCGGTGCTGCTCGTCAGCGTCGCCGTGCTGGGCGCGGCGCTCGCCTCGCAATACTGGGGCGGGCTCGACCCGTGCGAGCTGTGCCTCTTGGAGCGCTGGCCGTGGTGGGCGGCGATCGCGATCTCGGCGGCGGCGTGGCTCGCCGGCGCGCGCTGGCCGCTGTTGATGCCGGCAATCCTGCTGGCGCTGGTGTTTCTCGTCAGCGCCGGGCTCGGCTTCTACCATGCCGGTGTGGAACTGCACTGGTTTCCCGGCCCTTCGGCCTGCACCGCGACCGGCACCGCCGCCACCAGCATCGACGCGCTGCGCGCGCAGCTGGTGGGCAGGCAGGCGGTCATGTGCGACCAGGTGCAATGGTCGCTTTTCGGCATTTCGCTCGCCGGCTGGAACGGCCTCGTGTCGCTGGCGCTGGCCGGGTTCTGCGCGATGACCGCGCGCGGCTGCAACCTCCGCTGGGCGACATGACATGCGCGATATGATCCGCCCGACCTATTTGCCCGGCGACCGCCTGCCGGCCGGCAGCGACACCGCGCGGATGATCCGCGTCGACCAGGCCGGCGAATACGGCGCGACGCGCATCTATCAAGGGCAGCTCGCGGTGATCCGCCGCGGCCGCGCTGCCGGCTCGATCCGCGAGATGGCCGAGCAGGAACAGCGCCATCTGGCGCAATTCAACCGGCTCACCGTGGAGCGACGGGTGCGGCCGACCGCCTTGTCGCCGCTCTGGCATGCCGCCGGCTACGCACTCGGCGCGGCGACGGCGCTGTTGGGCGAGCGCGCGGCGATGGCCTGCACCGTCGCGATCGAGGAAGTCATCGACGGGCATTACGCGCGCCAGGAAAAAGCGCTGGCCGCGAGCGATGCGGAGCTCGCCGAAACGATCCGCGCGGCGCGCGCCGACGAGCTTGCGCATCGCGACACCGCCCTTGCCCATGAAGCGAACGAAGCGCTCGGCTACGAGCTGATTTCGGCCGCGATCAAGACCGGCGCGCGGATCGCCATCTGGCTGTCGGAGCGGATTTGAACCTTGAGCGGGCCACCGCCGTTCGCCATGCGCGTAACGAGGGAGGGCCATATGGCCGGTCAGATTGTCGTCGGTCTCTACGAATCCAAGGGGTTCGCGCAGGATGCGCGCAACCGGCTTCACACGGAGGGTGTGCCGTTCGCTGACACGTCGCTCGTCGTGCTACACGAGATCGCCGCGCCGCCGCCCGCTTCCACCCAGGCCGAGCTTGCGGCATTGACGGTCGACCCGCTGGTGCTGGGCGATGTCGAGAACACCTTTGCCAAGTACATCAAGAATGGTGAGACCGCGGTCATCGTCAACGCGCCGACCGCCGTCGATGTCGAGTTCGCCAGCGATATACTGGCGCTTTACGATCCGCTCGTCATTGAGGTGATAACGCCGCGCACGATCGGCGCGGTCAAATAACCTTGGCTGCACGCAGCCGGGCGATTTCGCCCGCGCCGTAGCCGAGCCCCGAGAGCACCGCATCGGTGTCGGCGCCGATTTCCGGCGCCGGGCGGCGAAGCTGACACGGCGCTTGCGTGAACTTGATCGGAAAGCCGAGCATCCTGACATCGCCATGGGCGGGATGGTGCTGGGTCACCACCATCTCCTGGTCGATGACCTGGGGATCGGCAAAGACCTCGGCCAATCCCATGATCCGGCCGCAAGGTACGCCGGCGGCGTTGAGCGCTTCGATCCAATGCCTTGTCGTATTGGTCATGAGACGCGTCTCGACCGCCTCGTTCATCGCCGCGCGGTTGGCGACGCGCAGATCGTTGGTCGCGAAGCGCGGGTCTTGCCGCAGTTCGGGCATGCCGAGCGCATCGATCAGCCGCTGATACGATTGCTCCTGGCTCGGCGCCAGCGCGACCTCGCCGTCCTTGGTGCGGAACATGCCATAAGGCGAGACGATCGCATGGTCGTTGCCGGTGCGCCGCGGCTCCTCGCCGGTCGCGAGATGATTGGCAGCGAGAAACCCCAACAGCGAAATCATGCCATTGTTGAGGCTCGCGCCGACATGGTCGCCGAGGCCGGTTCGACCCTTGCGCACCAGGCTCGCGCAGACGCCGATCGCGCCGTAAAGGCCAGCGACGAGGTCGGCGATCGGCGGACCGGCGCGCAGCGGCGGCCCGTCGGCGGGGCCGGTGACGCTCATAAACCCGCTCATCGCCTGGGCGATGAAGTCGAAGCTCGGCCGGTCGCGGTAGGGTCCGCTGTCGCCAAAGCCGGAAAGGCTGCAGGTCACGAGGCCGGGGTTGAGCGCCTTGAGGCGCGCGTCGTCGAACCCCATCGCCGCGAGCACCCCCGGCCGGTAGTTCTCGACCAGGACGTCCGATTTCTCGATGAGCCGGGCGAGCGCCGCCCGCCCTTCCTTGGCGCGCAGATTGAGGGTCAGCGACTGCTTGTTGCGGTTGAACGCGGCGAAATACCAGGAGAGCCCGTCGCGCACGACACCCTGCCCGCGCAGCGGGTCGCCCTGCCCCGGCGTCTCGATCTTGATCACCTCGGCGCCCATGTCGGCCAACAGCATGGTGCAGAACGGCCCGGCCAAAATGCGCGTCAGATCCACGACCCTAATTCCCGATAACGGCACGATTACCCCCAAAACTCAGACGGCACAGCATCCGAAGCATAATGCGGCGAGCGCTCGATTCGGCAGAAGCCGCTTGGCGACAGCCTGCCGTGCGCGGCTTTCCTATTGGCGCCATTGGTAAAATTTGCGCGCCGCCGTCTCCCATCCGGCGCGACATAAAAAGGATGTGTGCGGTCATGGGGAGGGCTGAGTGCCTCGGTCGCAACGGATCGCGAAAAATGAGACGCCCAAGTGGAGGTGGTGGTATCGCTTCGAGCGATCGGATGTTCTCGCCGTGCTGCTGTTCGTCGGATGGTGCGCGCTTGGCATTGTAAAAATCACCCATGACGTGAGGGAATACCGCGCGCAACAGGCCGCCATCGCGGCTTTTGCGACGCGCTTCCCCGCAGAAATCTTGCACCTTTATCCCGACACCGGCACGCCGATCGCCAAGATCCCGTATGTTCCCGGCTCG
>DATJSH010000235.1:0-9363 GCA_035504235.1 Allostellaceae bacterium
CGGCCCCGGGAAACATGTCCGGAATCATGCCTGGTTCCGCACCACCACTTTGATCGCATCGTCCACCCGTTCGCGGGCGTAGCGGATCGCTTCCGGCACGTCGGCGAGCGGGAAGGTGTGGGTGTGGATCAGCTTCGCCTCAAAGCGCTTTTGCGCGATCAACGCCGCGGCGCGGTGGGTGGCGCTCCTGCCCTCGCCGCGAATGCCGAAGACGTAGATGTTGTTGCGCACGAGATGCGCGAGGTCGACCATCACCGGCTCGTGCGGGAAGGCCGCCAGACAGATGCGGCCGCCGCGATTGACCATGCGCCCGGCCTCGTTGAGCGCGTTGGGCGCACCCGAGCATTCGAGCACATAGTTGACGCCCTTGCCGTAGGTGAGGCGCATCACCGCCTCGACCGGGTCTTCGCGGCCGACATTGACGACATGGTCGGCGCCGAGCTTCCCGCCCATCTCCAGCCGGCTGTCGCGCGTGCCGGTGAGGATGACCGGCTGCGCGCCAAGCGCCTTGGCGACGCCGACGCCCATGAGGCCGATCGGCCCCGGCCCGACGACCACCACCGGCTCGCCGGCGATGACCCCGCCCATCACATCGAGCCCGTACATCGCCGTGCCGGCGGTGACGATCAGCGTCGCCTCGGCATCGCTGATCGTATCCGGGATGTGCACCATCGTGTTGATGTTGTTGACCGCGTACTGGGTGAACCCGCCATCGGTGGTGAAGCCGTTGGCGCGATGGCCTTTCGAGTGCCAGCCGTAATTGAGGCACGAGGTATACATGCCCTCGCGGCAGCGCGGGCAGCGGCCGCAACCGGCATGGATCTCGACCGCGACCCGGTCGCCGACCGCAAACTCGTCGACCGTCGGCCCGAGTTTCACCACCGTGCCCATGTATTCGTGACCGGGAGTGAAGCCCTTGTTGAACGGCAGCTCGCCCTCGATCATCGCCGGGACGCCGTGCCTCAAGACCTCGATGTCGGTCGCGCAGACCGCGATCGCATCGATCCGCACCAGCACTTCGGCCGGGCCTGGTTCCGGGACTTTCTTGTCGACCAGCGAGAGCTCGTCGGGGCCGCCGAGGACCCAGGCCTTCATCGTCTCCGGGATGACGTAGTCGTTACTGCGGGCCTGGGTCATTGGCGGCGGCGGTCCTCGCTCAGTGGCCGGCAGGCGCGTCGACGGGGACGGTGCCGAGCTCGCCCGGGGTCGAGACTTCGAGGATCTCGACATCGTTCGAGGTACGCAGCTCGTTATGGATGCAGCCGCCGGGAATGAACATCGAGTCGCCGGCCTCCATGCGCACGGTCGGCGCATTCTCGAATTCGAGCTCGACCCAGCCGTTGAGGCAATAGACGAACTGGCTCTCGCAGGTGTGGTAGTGCCAGCCGGTCGGCTCGGTCATGCCGTTCTTCGCCTTCATCAGCGTGCCCCGCATCTTGCCGGCGCTGCCTTCGCTGATGCCGAGATCGCGATAGGTGAAGAAGTCGCGGCGGCCGGGGGTCATCTTTGGCGCCTTGGCGCTCGAATGCACGGGCTTCATCCCGCCGGATACGCGGATGGGGGAAACATCGTTGGCCATCTCAGTCCTCCCTCGAAAATCTGTGCGGCGAGCATAGGGCCCCCGCCCAGTTTTTGAAATGGCGCAATGGTGGTGCTCGCCTGCTCGCCCCATCCCGTCCGAGCCGCTGCGCTTATCAGGAGGCTCACCTCCTGATATCCTCCTGTTTTCGGCGAAAATAACAGGAGGCAGCGAGCCTCCTGTTCAAGGCTTGCGAGGTTCTCACTAATTGTGAAATGCTGAGCAAATCGTAGAACAAAAAAGGTACAAATGTCAAGCGCGTTCGGCGTCATTTGAGCAAGAGGGCCACCCCGCTCAACAAAATGAGGCCGCCGATAAACACCCCGAAGTGCTGTGGGTTGAGCCGCCGCACGACCCGGTCGCCGAGCCAAGAGCCGATGACCACCATCGGCAACCCGATCGCCAGCAAGACGAAGGTCGAGCGCTGGTAAAACCCCATGCCGGCATAGCCGGTGATCCGGGTCAGCCCGCCGATCAGCGCGACCGTCGTCATCGTCACGCGGAAAGCTTCCCGCTCCAGCCGGACCGTGCTGAAGTAAATGACATAGATCGGCCCGACCCCTGCCCCGAACAGGGCGCCGATAAAACCGCCGGAGATACCCGTGGCAGCAGCCAAGAGACCGTGCCACCGCCGGGAGAGGAACACCGGGTGCCGCGCCGTCCACAGCGCGTACAGCGCATAAAGCACGAGAAAAACACCAAACCAGCGGCGCAGGATGCCCTCATTCAGCATCGCGAACACATAAAAACCCAGCGCGATGCCGACGGCCGTGTAGGCCGTGATCGTGACGAACTCCCGCCACGCGATGTGGCGCCAGCCGCGACCCAGCTGATGGATCGAGGTGATGGCGGTAAGCGCCGATCCGATCGACACCGCCGCCGACATCGGCATCACAAAAGCGAGCATCGGCACCGCTATCAGCACCGCACCGAACCCCGCCGCGCTGCGCACCGCGAACGCCCCTATCAGGACAAGCGCGTAGAACGAATAGCCGAAAGCCGACAATGAACTGACCCTGGCCGGCCTCAGCCCGGCATGTGCGCGACGTAAAGGCCGGCGAAGACCATGACCGTGCCGATCCCCATCAGCGCGAAGGCGATTGGCACGCGCGACCGCCCCTGCCGGCTCTGGCTGAGGCCGATGCCCATCGCGACAAACCCGAGCACGACCAGCAGATTGAGACCGTGGAAAATGTCGCGGGTGAGCAGGTCGTGCAGCTGATCCATCGAGCGACGCTTCTCAAAACCGCTGGGGGTTGAACGGGGCGATATCGATCGACGGCTGGCGGCCGGCAACGAGATCGGCGACGAGCCTTCCGGTCATCGGCGCGCAAGTCATGCCGACATGGCCGTGGCCAAAGGCGTAGATCACGTCGCGGCTCGCCCGTGAATGCCCGATTGCCGGCAGCGAGTCGGCCATCGCCGGGCGGTGGCCCATCCACACCGACAGGCGATCCTCGTCGTGGTGCGCGGCAAGCCCCGGCAACATTTTGCGGCCCTGCTCCAGAAGAATGCGTGCGCGGCGCCAATCGGGCGCCGCGTTGAGCCCCGCCAGTTCGACAGTGCCGGCGAACCGCAAGCCGGTGTCCATCGGCGTCGCGACAAACTTGCCATCGCCGTCCGCCGTCGGAATTTTTGGCATCACCTCGGGGTCGCGAATCATCAGGTGATAGCCGCGCTCGGTTTCGAGCGGCACCTTATCGCCGAGCCCGGCGGCGAGCGGCTTGGACCACGCGCCGGCGGCGATGACCGCCATCTCCGCCGCCAGCTCGCCTGCATCGGTGCGGATCGCGGTCAGCCTGCTGCCGTCAAGGCGAAGCCCGAGCGCTTCGGCGCGGATCACGGCGCCGCCATTGCGCACGAAATGCTCGACCAGCGCGCTCACGAGGCCGAACGGATTGCTGGTATGGCCGTTCTCACGCACCAGGAGGCCGCGCACATAATCGCGCGACAGGGCTGGCTCGAGCTGGCGCAGCTCATCGGCGTCGAACTCATCGACCTCGACCCCATTCTCGCGCCGCAAGGTCCAGGCAAGCCCGTCTTTGGCGAGCGATTCGTCCGAGCGGTAGACGTAAAGATGGCCGCGCTGATGGACGAGATGCTCAGCGCCCGCATCCTTGACCAGCGGCTGCAGCGCCGACAAGGTCGGGCCGACCAGCGCGCGCAGCGCGCGCGCCTGGGCATGCACCTTCTCTTCGCTGCCGGCGCGGACAAAGCGCCAGAGATACGGCAGGATCGAGGGCAGATAGCTCCAACGCAGCGACAGCGGCCCGAGCGGGTCGCGCAGCCAGCCGGGAACCTTCTTGACGATCCCCGGCGACGACATCGGCGTCACCGACGAGGCATTGAAGGCGCCGGCATTGCCGAACGACGCGCCTTCGCCGGGCACGTTGGGGTCGACGAGAAAGACACTGTGCCCGTCGCGCTGCAGATAGCTCGCGGCACAGACGCCAACAATGCCGGCACCGATCACCCCGACCCGTTTGCCGCCCCCTGCCGCCATCGCGCCACCCCCCACTGGGCCTCCAGCATGGCGTCCTCCCGCGCGGCGAGCAATGCCGTGGCGAGAATCGGCGCGACGGTTGCGGCGAGAAACGGGCGGCGGCGATGGGGGATAACCGGCGGAAACCGGCGGGAATCCGGTCGATTCATTGCGATTCCGCGGCAAAAGTCGGATCGTTTCAGATGGCCGCCGCACCAGCACGTTTCCCGGCGACGACGCTCGACGAAGCCCCGCTCAGCGCGGGCAGTTCGCGCGGCATCACCCCGGCGCGACTGACCGAGGCGATCGCCGCGCTGCGAGACGCGCAGCGCCGCTACAGCCGCGAACGCGTACCGCTCGAATGGGCGATGCTGCAAAACAACCTTGGCAACGCGCTGGCCGCGCTCGGCGAGCGCGAAAGCGGGACCCAGCGCATCGAAGAGGCGATCGCGGCCTATCGCCGCGCGCTCGAGGTCTATGTCCGTTCGCGCCATCCGCTCGAATGGGCGATGACCCAGAACAATCTCGGCGCCGCGCTGCGCAATCTCGGTATTCGCCAAGCGCGGCCGGCGCGGCTTGAGGAGGCGGTGGCCGCCTACCGCGAGGCGCTCAAGGAATATCGTCCCGAGCGCGTACCGCTCGACTGGGGCATGACGCAGCACAATCTCGGCGCGGCGTTGCGCAGCCTTGGCGAGCGCGAACCCGGTACGGCACGGCTCGAAGAGGCAGTCGAAGCCTACCGTCAGGCGCTCACCGTGCGGACCCGGCAGCGCGCGCCGCTGGACTGGGCGATGACGCAGGCCAATCTCGGCAATGTGCTGGCGGCGATCGGTGAGCGGGCTACCGACAGCACGGCATTGCGCGGGGCGATCCTCGCCTACCGCGAGGCGCTGCGGGAATATCGCCGCGACCGCAATCCGCTCGATTGGGCGCGCACCTTGAGTAACTACGGGAATGCGCTATCGAGCCTCGGCGACCGCGAGAACGAGATCAACTGGCTGCGCGAGGCGGTCGCCGCCTATCGCGAGGCGCTGAAGGAACATTCGCGCGAGCGGCTGCCGCTCGACTGGGCGATGACCCAGAACAATCTCGGCAACGCGTTGGCGCGGCTCGGCGAGCGCGATATCGGTCTCGACCGGATCGAGGAAGCGGTTCGGTGTTATCGCGACGCGCTTATCGAATGCACTCCCGAGCGCGCACCGATGCAATGGGCGATGACCCAGAATAATCTCGGCGGCGCCTTGCTGCGGCTGGGCGAGCGGTCCAACATCGCCAAACATTTCGAGATCGCCATCGCCACCTACAATGACGCGCTCGCCGTCTTTATCGCCGCGAGCGCGATCTATTATGTCGAGGTGTGCTGGGAAAACCGCGACCGCGCGATCACGCTGCTGGCCGAGCGCAAAGGCAGCGCCGTGTCCGCACCGGAGCCGGAGCCGGCCAAATTGGAATCGATGCTATTTAGCGGTCTTTAGGTAATCGACCAGCGCCGCGTCGAGCCGCGCCAGTTCGCCTTCGATGCGATGGATGAAATTCGCCCCTTGCAGGCGCAGCTTTGCCGGGGTCGGCTCGGGCATTGAGCTCAGCAACTCGCGCATGCGATTGACGCCAAACACTTGCGTGCAGGCATTCATCGCCGCCAGCCCCGCCTCGAAAGCCGGCACGTCGCCGCTGCCGCAGGCGCGGTCGATATCGGCGACGATGCGCGCGGAATCGGCGCGAAAATTGTCGATCAGCCGCTGCAACGCCTCGATGTCCTGGTTCGACGGCCAGAGCTGCGCGCCCGGGCCACGCTCGTCGCCGACGACGGCCTCGCCCGCGAAGCGCGGGTGCGAGGCCAGCTCGGTGACCACGCCGCGTGGGCCGGAGGGCGCCGCGACTTCCGGCTCGGCGTCGAGCGCGGTCGAGAGTGCGGCGACCAAACGGCGCGGCTCGATCGGCTTCGGGAGCACCGCGTCGAGACCTGCCTGTCGGGCTCGGTGCTCGGCGAGCTCGGGCTGGTCGCCGCTGAGCGCGATGATCGGCAGGCTCGGCCGCGCTCGCCGGCACTGCCGGGCGGCGCGATAGTCGGAGCCGGCATAGCCGGTCAAATCGAGCAGCAGCGCATCGAGATCGCGTGTCTCCAGCCCCTGCCGCGCCTCGTCGACATCCTCGGCGAAATGCACGGTGTACCCGGCGCGTGAGAGCGTCGAGCCGAGAATCTTGCGGTTCGCCGGATTGCCCGCGGCGACGAGGATCTGCCGACGCCGATGCGCGGGCGGACCGGCCGGTTGCGCCGGTGGTGGAGCGATGTGGATCGGCTCGTCGGGCTGAACGGAAGGCGGCGGAACCGGAGCCGGCGCGGTGTGCTCGACCGACTCAGGATGCGACACGGATGCTTCAACCGCACGAGGCCGCAATTGTGCGATCTCCTCAGTTGGCGACCGCAATGGCGGCGCATCGTCAAAAATTGGCCGGCGCGGCGGAACCGCCTCGACGGCCGCTCGGCGCCGTGACAAAGACGGGTCTTCCGAAAACTCCGGCAACTTTTCGCTGAGAAACCAGTCCGCCGGCTCGAGCCGCAGCGCGTGCAGCGCGCTGCGCAAGGCATTCGCGGTGAATGGCGCCGGCAGGATGCCGTCGAGCTCGCCATCCGCAAGACCGATGACGCTGTCGATGCGCGGCTCCTCGGCGATGAACAGCACATAGGGGGGGCTCGGGCAGCGCGAGGCGCCGGCCCGATGCGCCCAACTCAACGCCTGCAGCACATCGCCTCGGCCATCGACGATCAGCACGGCTCGGCGGGTCCCGGCATCGAATGACTCAAGGTAGGCGAGCGCCTGATCACCAGCGCCGATCCAGCGCGGATCGGCGCGCCAGCTCTCGAGCGGCTCGATCAAGTCGCCGACGAACTCCTGATCTCTTGTGACAATCAGCACCGGCAGATGCGCGAGGTCGAGCGGCAAAGCGAACGAGCCCTGGTCGATCGTGAATGGCAGCTCGACGAGCGTCGTCATGCCGCGCCGCGCGTCGGCATCGACCGTGAGCCGACCGCCCATCAGACCCACAAGCCGGCCGACGACTGCTAGTCCTAGCGGTCGGCCTGCATCGTCCCAATCCTCGCCGACGGTCTCGAGCCGGCTGTCGGCGAGGCTGCTTGCCACCGCCAGACGCAGGGTCACATGATCGCCCCCGATCTCGGCCGGGTCGAGATTGATGCGCACCTTGCTCTGGCCGGACCGGCCGATGGCATTGGTGACGAGGCAGATGAGAATCTGGCGCAGCTCATGGGGCCAGCCGCGCAGCTGATACGGCAGTTTCGGGTCAATGCGCAGTGCGAGCGCGATGCCGCGCTCAGCAGCAGGCGCGCGCAGCGCCTGGACCGCGGCGTTGGCCAACCGGTAGAGATCGAATGGACGCGTCTCCGGGGCGAACGTGCCGCCGTCGATCCGCACGTAATTGAGCATGTCATCGAGCTGCAGCAGCATCGCGCGGGCGCTGCCCCTCATGCGGGCGATCATGTCCCACTGTTCGGGGTCGAGCGTCGTGCGGTCGAGCGCCGAGCCGGCGCGCGCGATCATCCGCAGCGGGCCGCGCAGGTCGTCGCTCAGAGCCGCAAGAAAACGGTTTTTTGCCGCGTTGGCGGTCTCGGCCGCGTGCTTGTCGCCAGCGAGACGCTCCAGCACCGCGCCGACATAGGCCGGCAACAGCACCATCGCCAGCACCATTCCAGCCGCGAGAAGCAGGTGTTCGCGCCAGAACGGTGTCACCGCGACGACGGCGGCAAAGGTGACGATTTCGAGCCCGGTCGCCGCGGCCAGCATGCGGCGCCCGTGATGCTCGGCGCTGCTGATCGCGATGTAGAGATAGACGAGCGCTAACGCCGCGGTCAGCGCGCCGCCGACGGCTAGCAGGATCGACAAGAGGCTGATATCGGAGATGAGCGCCGCCCAGCGGCGCAGCGACGAGCACCGCGCGTCGATCGCCAGGTTGAGGAGAAAAAGCCAGCCCGCCGCAAGGTTCAGCGAGCCGATCACCAGCGACGGCGCGATTGCGGGGTCGCCGGGCCGCGCCGCCAGCAAACCAAAAATATAGGCAACTATCGCCGCGTCGAGCAGCACCCGGGCGATGGTCTGGCGATGCTCGCTGCCCGGCTCGGCGCGCAGCCGAGCCAGGACCACGTCGAACCCCTTGAGGGCGACGGCAAAGCCGACCAAAGCCGGGGCGAACAGCAGCGCCGCGACCAGCACGATCCCGGTGTGGGGCGCACCGAGCATCGCGAGGCCGCCCGGCAGAGCCGCGAGCCCGACCGGCGGCAGCACCCCGGCCGCAACCAGCGTAAGGGCGACGAGACGGGGCGATCGCGCCAAGTCGCACAGCCGCGAGAGTGCGTCGCCGCCCCTTGAGCAATCCGGGGGCCGATCAGGCGATGGGTCGGGCATGCTGACCACGTCGCAATCCCCGCGGCGGAGCGCTTGGCTGAAGGCTGCCCCGGGAGTCTATACGAAACCTCGAACAACGGCGATTTGCGAAACGCGTACCGATGTCGGATTGTCCAAAAGTGTCAATGATTTGACATGGTTTTGCAGGATCCGGGACAGAACCTTTCGGCAAGCCGGGGAGGTGGGCGCTGCCGCAAAGCGCGAATCGCCATTTCCGGTTTTCTGCGGCTGCCCCGAGCACGATGGCCGACAGCGCCTATGGCAACATCAGCATGCCGATGCGCAACACCGCGGCGATGCTCGGGTCACTGATCGGAACCTGCTCGTCGGGGTTGTACATTTTCAGCATGAGCGGACCGATGCCGTCGCCGATCACCACCGCTGCGTCGGCGGTGCCGTCTTTACGAGTGAGGAAGACGATGTCACCCATCGCCGCCGGCGCCTGGGGATCGACATAGGCGAGCGCCCCGGGTCGTAACAGGACGCCCAGCCGCTGCGAGAAGTTGCGCACGAGAAACCCGCTCTCGGTCGACCGCAGCAAATCGCCCAGCGGCATCCGATCGACCGGGCTCTCACGGTCGATCGCAAAACGGCGCATGCCGGCGCTGTCGGTTTTCATCCGGCCGCAAACCGGCAACGACGCGGGTTCGCTCGGGTTCGCCGAATAGCGGATGCTGCGCTGGAGCGCATAGCGCTCAAGCGCGCCAAGGCGCCCCCATTTGGCGCCTTCCTTCAACAGTGAGCGAGGCACACGCGGCAAGAGTTGCTCGACCGGGACGCCGCTCTTCAGCTGCTCGAGATTGTCGGCGGTGCGGCGCTCGAAGAGCGTGATGAGCTCTCCGGGCTGCATGCCGTAGAGCACCGCAACCTTCTCAATCTCA
>DATJSH010000236.1:0-9559 GCA_035504235.1 Allostellaceae bacterium
CGCCCGCAATTTCGCGATGATGCCCAAGGGCGCGATGGTCATCAACATCGGCCGCGGCGGGCATGTGGTCGAAAAGGACCTTATCGCCGCGCTCGATTCCGGGCAGATTTCCTATGCCGCGCTCGACGCGCTGAAGCCCGAGCCGCTGCCGCCGGAAAGCCCGCTGTGGACGCACCCCAAGGTCACGGTGATGCCGCATGTCGCGCGCCGGCCGACGGTCGCGCAGCTCGTCACCGAGATCGCCCGCAACATCAAAAGCCTCGAAGCCGGCGGTGGCCTCCTCCAGCAGATCGACCTCGCGCGAGAGTATTAGCCAAGAGCGTTTGATGGCTGGATTCCGGCCTTTGCCGGAATGGCGAACATTTTTTGCGATCTTGCTATTGTCAAAATCATAATGATGCTTATATGGCACGCATGTTCACCGCCGCCGACATCGAAGCGCATCCATCAAAGACGGTCACCGCCGCCCTCCTCCGGCTGCTCATCGTGCTGGTTTGCTGCGGCTTTTCGCGGCTCCGCGGCATTCGGAGATCAGCGCTGCTCCATCCCGTGGATCGCGCGCCAGATGCGCTCGGACGTGGCGGGCATCTCCAGATGGGTCACGCCATATTCGGAGAGCGCGTCGACAGCGGCGTTGATCAGCACGGCCAAGGCCGGGGTGGTGCCACCCTCGCCACCAGGGCGAATGCCGAGCGGATGCGCCGGGCTCGGCACCTCGGAGAGCTCGCAATCGAAAAACGGCATTCCGTCGGCGCGCGGCATCGCGTAGTCCATGAACGAGCCCGCAAGCAATTGCGCCGTGTCCCGGTCGTAATGGACGTTCTCCATGATCGCCTGGCCGAGCCCCTGGACGATCCCGCCATGCACTTGGCCGTGCACGATCATCGGATTGACCGCACGCCCGACATCGTCGACCGCGCTGTAGCGCACGATGTCGAGCACGCCGGTGTCGGGGTCGATCTCGACCTCGCACACATGGCAGCCATAGGGGAAGGCGGCGTCATTGAAGGTCTCGTCGCTCTCGCCGTCGAGCTTCCCGCGCAACTCGTCGGGCAGGTCGTTGCGTTCGAGCGCGGCGCGCGCGACTTCGAAAATGCCGATCGCCTTATCGGTGCCTTTGACCGTGAAATTGCCGGCGACGAATTCGAGGTCGGCGACATCGGCCTCGAGCACATAACTAGCGATCTGCAGCCCTTTTTCGATGATTGCTTTCGAAGCATTCAGCATCACCACGCTGCCCATGCGCAGCGCCCGCCCCGAATGCGCGCCGCCGCCGACCGACACAAGCGCGGTGTCGCCGGTGATGAGGCGGATGCTGTCGATCGGCACGCCGAGCCATTCGCCGACGAGCTGCGCAAAGCTCGTTTCGTGGCCCTGGCCTTGGCTGACGGTGCCGATCGCGACCTCGACGGTGCCTTCCGGCTTCACCGTAATCTCGGCCTTTTCGCGCGGCGCACCGGTCGCGGTGTCGACATAGTTGGCGACGCCGATGCCGCGCAGCTTGCCACGCGCCTTCGCCTCCGCGCGGCGTGCCGCAAAGCCCCGCCAGTCGCCGAGGCGCAGCACCTTCTCCATGCAATCATGGTACTCGCCGCTGTCGTAGACCATGCCGAACGGGTTGGTGTAGGGCATCATCTCGACCGGCACGAGGTTGCGCCGGCGCAGCTCGATGCGGTCGATCCCGGTCTCGATCGCCGCGAGATCGATCAGCCGCTCCATGACGAACATCACCTCGGGCCGGCCCGAGCTGCGATAGGGCCGCGTCGGCAAGGTGTTGGTCAGCGCCGCCCGCGCGCGGAAATGCACCAGCGGCACATGGTAGATGCTCGACATGATCTCGACGCCCTTGTTGAGCGAGCCAAAGGCGATCGCATAGGCGCCCTGGTTGACGAGGTTCGAGCCGCGCATCGCGAGAAAGGTGCCGTTTTTGTCGAGCGCCAGCTCGGCATGGCACGACAGGTCGCGCGCCTGGTAATCGGCGACAAAATATTCCTGCCGCTCGCTGGTCCACTTGACCGGCCGCCCCAATCTTTTGGCCGCCCACACGACAAGTCCGAACTCCACATTGAACGAACCGCGCGTGCCGAAATTGCCGCCGATATCGTGCATCACCATGCGCGCCTCTTCGGGCGGGATGCCGAACATCAGGGCCAGGTCGCGGCGTGGGCTGACCGCGCCGCCGCACCCGGCGTGGCAGGTGTGCAGGTTGGTCGCCGGGTCGTATTCGCCGACCGCGGCGCGCGGTTCCATCGGCACCCCGGCGACGCGCTGCACCCAGGTGTCGAGCTTGACGACATGCGCCGCCTTGGCGAACGCCGCTGCGGTCGCCGCTTCGTCGCCTATCTCGCCGTCGAGGATGATGTTGGGGCTGTCGAGGCGCGCGCGCGACGCTTGCGCCTCGGCCGCGTCGAGACCGCGCGCCACCGCCGGCAACACCTCCCAGTCGATCTCGACCAGCTCGGCGGCATCCTTCGCCGCGGCAAGCGTCTCGGCGACGACGACCGCGACGATCTCGCCGACATGGCAGACCTCGGGGAAGATGATCGGCCGATGCTGCGGCCGCACCACCGGCGACCCGTCCTTGTTCTTGATCGAGATGTCGGCCGGGTGGCTGTTGGCGATATGCGGCAGCGGGTTGAGCCGGTCTGCCTTCGCCTCGTCAGACGTCAGCACGCACAGCACGTCGGGCGCCGCTTTCGCCGCCGCCGCATCGAGCGAGCGGATCAGCGCGTGGGCATAGGGCGAGCGGACAAAGACGGCATAGGCTTGGCCGGGCAGATTGAGGTCGTCGCTGTAGCGGCCGCGCCCGGTCACCAGGCGCAAATCCTCGCGCCGGCGCACCGGCTGTCCGATACCGCTGCCGTTCGGCTTACCCAGCATTCTCCCTGCTCCCGCTTCCTTTCCGGCGTCGCGCGCCGGCACTTTAGCGCCGCACGGCGCGGACGCGAAAAAACTTCCGGCCGCGTGACCTCGGTCACACTGGCGCACCTGCCGCGCGCCTAAATCTGAATCAATGAATTTGAGGTTGGGGAGTCGAGGCCATGTGTAGCATCCATATGCTGGAGCCGGTCGCCGCATCGAGCGAGCCCTTTGCGAGCGCAGCCGGCAATTTTGTCGCCGAACCCGATCTTGCCGACTTGATGCGCGACCCGATGACCGAGGCGCTGATGACGGCTGATCGCGTCGACCATAATGAGCTTTGCACCCTGCTATTGCACGTCCGCGAAAGCCTGCGCTAGCGGCGCGATTTTCGCCGGCAGCGATGCGGGCTGCGGCTGGCGGCGCATCGTATAGACCGCACGGCCAAAATCTGAGGATGCGAAGCCCCCCGCCAGTCGCCCGGTCGGCGCCGTCAACCCGCCGAACGGGCGATTTTGCCGTTGCAACTGGAGGTTCGGACTGGCGGGTGAGCGGCAGGGTCGCGAGAGCTTCCCGGGTGTGCGCGGCCTCGCCGATCTCGCCGGGTGACGCCGACGGCGATTTGGGACGCAATTAGTCCTCCGTGGTCGGATCGGCGCCGCTTCCTCGGCGTTCATCACTCGCCGGCTTTTCGCCGGCTCGGTTTCGCTCAAGGGATCTAAACAATGGCCAAGACAGGTCCGCGGCAGGTCCTTGAGGGGCTGCCGCATCCGCTCGGCGCGACATGGGATGGCCGGAACGGCGTCAATTTCGCGCTGTTTTCGGCCCACGCGACCAAGGTCGAGTTGTGCCTGTTCGACGATGCAGGCGGGAAGGAAGTCGCCCGCATCGAGTTGCCGGAATTCACCGATGAAATCTGGCACGGCTATGTTCCAGGGGTTGGGCCCGGGTCGATTTATGGCTACCGCGTGCACGGGCCTTACGAGCCAGAGGCCGGCCACCGCTTCAACCCCAACAAGCTACTGCTCGATCCCTATGCACGCGGCCATTTTGGCGATCTCCAATGGAACCCGGCGGTGTTCGGGTATCGGATGGAGAGCGGCGACGACCTCACCTTTGACGAGCGCGACAGCGCGCCGTTTATGCCGAAATGCGTCGTCATCGACCCCAACTTCGACTGGAACGGCCATCGCGGCCGGCAGGCGGTGCCGTGGGACAGCACGATCATCTATGAGACGCATCTGCGCGGCTACACCAAACGCCACCCCGCGGTGCCCGAGGAATTGCGCGGCACCTATAAAGGCATCTGCCAGAAGGAGGTGATCGAGCACATCAAGAGCTTGGGAGTGACCTCGGTCGAGCTGCTGCCGATCCACACCTTTATTCGCGACAGCTATCTGATCGACCGGGGCCTGACCAATTACTGGGGCTACAATTCGATCGGCTTCTTCGCACCCGATCCCGGCTACGCCCACGAGCGCGAGCAGACGCTGCGCGAGTTCAAGGAGATGGTCGCATGCCTGCACGCGGCCGGGCTCGAGGTCATCCTTGACGTCGTCTACAACCATACCGCCGAGGGCAACGAACTCGGGCCCACGTTGTCGTTCAAAGGGATCGACAACGCGTCGTACTACCGACTGCTGCCCGATCAGCCGCGCTATTTCATCAATGACACCGGCACCGGCAACACGCTCAACCTGAGCCACATCCGCGTTATCCAGATGGTGACCGACAGCCTGCGCTATTGGGTCACCGAGACGCATGTCGACGGTTTCCGGTTTGACCTCGGCACCATCCTCGCCCGCGAGCCTTACGGCTTCGACACCCAAAGCGGCTTCCTCAAGGCATGCTGCCAAGATCCCGTGCTGGGCAGCATCAAGTTGATCGCCGAGCCGTGGGATTGCGGTCCGGGCGGCTACCAGGTCGGCGGTTTTCCGCCGGGTTGGGCCGAATGGAACGACAAATTCCGTGATACGGTGCGCGATTTCTGGCGCGGCGAAGCGCCGGCCAGTGCGTTGGCGCCTCGTCTCGCAGGTTCGGCCGACTGCTTCAACCATCGCGGCCGCAAGCCTTGGGCAAACGTCAATTTCGTCGCCGCGCATGACGGCTTCACGATCAATGATCTCGTCACCTTCAACGACAAGCACAACGAGGCGAACGGCGAGGACAACCGCGACGGCAGCAGCGACAATCGCGCGTGGAATTGCGGCTGGGAAGGTCCGACCGATGACCCGGCGATCAATCAGCTCCGGCAGCGGCAGATCAAGAACCTGCTGGCGACGCTGCTTTTGTCGCTGGGAACGCCGATGCTGCTGGCGGGCGACGAGTTTGGCCGCACCCAACAGGGCAACAACAACGCCTATTGTCAGGACAACGAAATCTCGTGGCTCGATTGGGAGCTCAAGGACAAGGGCAAGTCGCTGATCGGCTTCGTGCGGACGCTGACCGAGCTGCGGCGGAAATACCCGGTGCTACGCCGCAGCCGTTTCGTCAACGGCGAGACCAACGAGGCCGGGATCAAAGACGTGACCTGGATCAACGCCGCCGGCACCGAAATGCAGGACGAGCATTGGGACGACGGGCTGATGCGCTGTTTTGGCATGATGCTTGATGGCCGCGCACAGGCGACCGGCATCCGCCGCCCCGGCGAAGATGCCAGCCTGTTGCTGGTGCTCAACGCTCATGACGACGTCGTCGAATTCGCGCTGCCCGAATATGCGGGCGGTGAATGGACGCTGCTGTTCGACACCAACCTCGTCGACGAGGCGGAAGCGGCCGTTTTTCAGCCCGGCGAGCGGTACAAGGTCACCGCGCGTTCGCTGCTGTTTTTCGTTCTATCGTCGATACCGGTGGGCAAGAGACCGCCGGATTCGTCGGGTTCGTAGCGGCACACCGGAAGACCCGATCCGAGCCAGCAACGTTCCCCGACTTAGGCATGAGAGGACATCACTCGGTGAGCGTTTGCGGGTCTCTGATCTGGTTCTGATGACGCTTTGGATCGCCCATGGAAGCTCCGCAACTCGAACGGCGTCTGGCAGCGATTGTGGCGGCCGACGTGGAAGGCTACAGCCGTTTGATGCACGGCGACGAGGAAGGCACGATGGCAGCGCTGTCGGCGCGTCGCGCCGTGCTCGATGAGTTAGTCGCAGGTCATCGGGGGCGGATTGCGAACACCGCTGGAGACAGCGTACTTGCCGAGTTCGCCAGCGTGCTCGACGCCGTGGTTTGTGCGCTCGAAATCCAGCGAGCCTTGGCGCGACTGGATGAGGCAGATGCCGAGCGGACCATGCGCTTCCGCATCGGCATCAACGTCGGCGATGTTATGGTGAAGGACGGCGACCTTTTCGGCGACGGCGTCAATGTTGCGGCGCGGCTTGAAAGCCTGGCCGAAGGGGGCGGAATTTGCGTGTCCCGCGGTGTACGCGACCATCTCCGGCATCGCATGAACCTGGTGTTCGAGGACCTCGGCGAGCAGTTGGTGAAAAATATCGCTCATCCGATTCGGGCGTTTCGGTTGCGGCTTGGCGACGACAGTCCTGCTGCCCTCTTGAGCCCTGCCCTGCCCGATGGGACCGAACCCCAAAGCGGACTGATCTCCACCGATCACGAGGTAGCACTCGAATTGGCATTTTGGGAAAGTGTCAAGGATGGCGGTCCAGCCGAGCTTGCGACCTATCTCGAACGATTTCCGGAGGGAACATTCGCCGATCTGGCGCGGACCCGTCAAAGCGGTACGGATGGAAGCATGGTCGACGCTGTATCCGGCGAGCGGGAGGGAGGTCCTGATGCCGCGGAACTCTCGTTCTGGGACAGCGTCAAGGACAGCCAGCGGATTGAGGAAATTACGGCTTATCTCGATCAGTATCCGGATGGGCATTTCGCCGTTCTGGCCCGGGCGCGACTGTCGTACGCCAGCGAGGCTGAGGACGAGGCGCTATCGTCGGTAGGCGATGCCGTCGAGCTCGCCTTCTGGGAGGCGATCGCCGAGAGCCATAACGCAAAATTATTCGAGGCGTACCTGCAAAAATATCCTGATGGTGAATTTGCCGTGATTGCGAAGGCACGGCTCGAGAGCGAGGACGTCCAATAAGGGGGCCGATCGCCACTAGAGTAGGCAGAAGCAGCCAAGCTTCAGAAAGTTTGCTGGTCTTGCGCCCCACAGGGGCTCTCAGCACGTTGACCGCCAAACACCGCCCCACAATTTAGGCAACGCAACGGTCGACGCACACTGCCGGTTTACGGCCAGACATGCGGGCGAAGTCGCGTCTCACGTTCGGGCCCACCGTAGGTAGCGACGTGGGCAACCGTTTCCAATTCAGGGACGATACTATTCGCCAGGGCGGCAGGCTCGCGGCCCGGCGGAATCTCTCTGCTAATAACCGAGAAGCCCACCAATCGGGTCGGTCCGAAGCTGGTGGAGATTGCAACATCGGCGGCATCGCGTCCGCGCGCTATTACAATGCGGCCAATCCGCGGAATATTGTGGCGCGCGTCGAATGTATGCCAAGCCCCATCGAGATAAGCTTCGAACCAGGCGCTGAAGTCCATCGGCGCCGGATCTGGTGGCACGCCAATATCACCGAGATACCCGGTACAGTACCGGGCCGGAATATTCATGCAGCGGCAAAACGAAATCGCCAAATGAGCGAAGTCTCGGCAAACGCCTCGGCGTCCGTCATGGGCTTCACGCGCCGTGCGCGTCGAGCATGCGTCCGAATAGCTAAAGGTGAGACGGTCGTGGACGTAATCACAAATAGCTTGCACACGCGGCCAACCGGGGCATACGCCAGCAAAAGTTGACCAGGCTATATCCGACAAATGATCCGTATCGCAATATCGGCTGCCGAAAAGAAATTCGAGCGTGTCAGCGGGCAACTCGTCGACAAGAATTTGGGCTGCGGCCGGCACTAATATATCTTCCTGCCCAGCGTCGCGAATCGCCACTCGGTTCGACACGCGAAGTCTTCCCGCCGGCGCGACCAAGCGCGTACCGCGATTCCCGAAACGATCGATAAAGCTTCGTGAGGGTATAGGCGGGTCGAAAATCGCCGCGTCCGAGGCCTCTAGGTCGCCCTCTCGGCTGGGATGGACTTTGAGCATCAGCAGCATCGGGACAGCCGCTGGCGCCTCGAAGGCGATGTCGTAGCCGATTTCAATCCTCATAGGTGTTCCTGGGACGAGCAGAAGCGGTTTATAGCCCGGTCTCAGTTGAACTCCCGTGACGCAGCTCCGTTCCCATGGCAATTCACCTGAACCTCGACCGACATTCCAAGGCTGTCCTCCGCCTTTCCGAACCAGGAGCCGGAAAGCGGTACAGCTTGGCGGGGATCCCGCGCAACGGCGACCCGTATCAGATCACGCCCGCCGACAATGCCATTCGTTGGGTCAAACTCGACCCAGCCGGCGCCAGGCAAATAGACTTGGCACCACGCGTGCGTCGAGCCTCCTGCGATCGCTGATGGTGCGTCGCGAGATGGCACGTAAAGATAGCCCGAGGCAAATCGCGCGGCGAGCCCGAGCTCACGCGCCGCTTCTATCATTAACAGCGCTAGATCGCGGCAGCTTCCGCGACCAATCCGGAGCGTCAAAGCTGGCTCGTAAGTGCCTGCCTCGGAGCGACGCTCATAAGCGAAACTATCTTTGATTGCTGCCGTAAGGGTCATTAATAAAGCGCCGGTCTCATTCCGCCGGCCGCGGCGCAAGAACCGACGGACCCAACGTCGAACTTCATTATCCGGGTCGGTATACCTTCGTGCCCTGTAAGGCAGAAGATCGGGTTCTTCTCCGTCATCGTAGGAAAATGGGTACGTGGTTGCCCGGGGATCGATCAGCAAATCGGGGAGATTGGAGGATAGATGTTCCACGCGTACATTGCTCTCGAACCGCAGCTCTGATGCACGGCCCTCGAAAGCGGCAAGCATAACGCAATTGCCAAATACATCGTGGGTCCAACGGATGTCCCTAGGTGCCGGTTCGATCGAAAGAGCCGCATCAAGCAGTTTCTGGTCAAAGCCCTCACGTGGTCGAAGCATCATGCGATGCTCGCCTAATAAAACCGGAGCTTTATAGCGATAGGTCGTAACGTGGCGGACCGAAAAAATCGGCATCCTGTCTCGTACCCACGCTCAAATTTTTCGTCAACTGGTTGGCACCATTATGGTTGCGGGGGTAGGATTTGAACCTACGACCTTCAGGTTATGAGCCTGACGAGCTACCGGGCTGCTCCACCCCGCGTCACCAAAGGCCCTGCAGGGCCTAACCCAGCTTCAAGAACAAGGGCAGGGCGGGCTGGCAGGCCTGGCGGCGACCTACTCTTCCGCGCCTTAAGACGCAGTACCATCGGCGCAGAGGGTTTTCACGGCCGAGTTCGGGATGGGATCGGGTGTTTTGCCCCTCGCTATGGCCACCAGGCCGGCCAGACCGCCCTGTTTTAATTCTTGGGCCCCATCTGGGCGAAAAGCGAGTATGTGACGATCGATCGATCGTGTCTTCAAACCGAGAGGCCTTGCCGCCTCGGTAAAGTCTTGCTGGTACTTGCCGCTGAATGCGGCACTCAAGTGCGTCATCGAGCGATTAGTACCGGTCAGCTGCACAGGTTACCCTGCTTCCACCTCCGGCCTATCAACGTGGTCGTCTACCACGGCTCTCGGCGAGACCTGGTTTTGAGGTGAGTTTCCCGCTTAGATGCGTTCAGCGGTTA
>DATJSH010000237.1:0-19097 GCA_035504235.1 Allostellaceae bacterium
GGCAAGAAGGATGGATTGTGCGGCGGCAAGGGCGGGTCGATGCACATCGCCGATCTGCACCAGGGCATGCTGGGCGCCAACGGCATCGTCGGTGGCGGCCCGCCGCTGGTGGCGGGCGCGGCGCTGACCGCGAAGACGCTCGGCACCGGCAAGGTCGCGGTGTCGTTTACCGGCGACGGCGGCTCCAACCAGGGCACCACGTTCGAGGCGCTGAACATGGCGGTGGTGCTGAACCTGCCGGCCGTCTTCATATTCGAGAACAACCAGTACGGTGAGGGCACCGGGTTCGCGTACCATTGCGGCAGCCGCGACATCGCCGGCCGCGCCGCCGGGTTTGGCATGCCCGCGGTCAAGGTCAACGGCGACAATTTCTTCGAGGTGCACGAAGCCGCCTATGAGGCCATCGAGCGCGCCCGCAACGGTGGCGGGCCGTCGGCGATCGAGGTCGATACCTGCCGCTTCTACGGCCACCATTCCGGCGACGCGCAGCTCTACCGCGGCAAAGACGAGGTGCGGGGGCTGCGCGAGAACCGCGACTGCCTGAAGCATTTCCGCGTCCGCGTCTCGGAAGCGGCGCTGCTCGAACCGGATGCGCTCGACGCGGTCGACGCCGAGGTCGCCGCCCTGATCGATCAGGCGATCGCCGATGCGCGCGCAGCGACGCCGCCTGAGGCGGCGCAGCTGCTCACCGACGTGTATGTTTCCTACTGAGCGAGGCGCGTCATGCCGCAGAAGACCATTCGCCAGGCCCTGAACGAAGCGCTCGCCCAGGAGATGCGACGCGACCCGACGATCATCGTGATCGGCGAGGATGTCGCCGGCGGCGCCGGCAGCGAGGGCCAGCGCGACGCCTATGGCGGCGTCTTGGGCGTCACCAAAGGGCTTATCGGCGAATTCGGCGAGGCGCGGATCATTGACACGCCGATCACCGAATCGGCGATCATGGGCGCCGCGGCCGGCGCCGCGGTCACCGGCCTGCGGCCGGTCGCCGAGCTGATGTTTTCCGACTTCTTCGGCGTCTGCTTCGACCAGATCTTCAACCAGGCTGCCAAGTTCCGCTACATGTTCGGCGGCAAGGCGAAGACGCCGCTCGTCATCCGCACCATGGTCGGCGCCGGGCGCAGCGCCGCAGCGCAGCACTCGCAGAGCCCGTATCATGTCTTCACCTCGGTGCCGGGGCTCAAATGCGTCGTGCCGTCGAATGCCTACGACGCCAAGGGGTTGTTGATTCAGGCGATCCGCGACGACGACCCGGTGATCTTCTGCGAACATAAATTGATGTACGACCTCCGCGCCGAGGTGCCGGATGAGCCTTACACGATCCCGTTTGGCGAAGCGAACATCGTGCGCGACGGCGATGACGTGACCGTCGTCGCGCTCGCCCGCATGGTGCACTACACGATGACCGCGGCCGACGCGCTCGAAAAGGACGGGATCGAGATCGAGCTGATCGACCCGCGCACCACCTCGCCGCTCGATGAGGACACGATCCTCGAAAGCGTCGAGCGCACCGGTCGGCTGGTCATCGTCGACGAGGCGACGCCGCGCTGCTCGATCGCGACCGACATCGCCGCGCTGGTCGCCGACAAGGCGTTCGACGCGCTGAAGGCGCCGATCCGCCGAGTCACCGCGCCGCACACCCCGGTGCCCTTCGCGCCCGGCCTCGAAAAGCTCTACATCCCGAGCCCGGAAAAGATCGCCGCTGCGATCCGCGAGGTGCATGGGTACGGACGGTAGGGCAACCAAAAGCACCACCCCGGCGAAGGCCGGGGCCCATGTTTCAACCGCTCTTGCCTCGGAAGAATGGGTCCCGGCCTTCGCCGGGATGGAATTAAGGGTAGCCGCCGATGAGTACGATAACCCCCATCACCATGCCCAAATGGGGCCTCACGATGACCGAGGGCAAAGTCCTCGGCTGGCTCAAGCACGAGGGCGACCAAATAGCGGCGAGCGACGAACTGCTCGAGATCGAGACCAGCAAGATCACCAATGTCATGGAAGCGGGCGACGCCGGTGTGCTGCGCCGAGTAGTGGCGCCGGAAGGCGCGACCCTGCCGATCGGCGGACTGCTCGCGGTGCTAGCGACTAGCGAGGTCCCCGACGCCGAAATCGACGCTTTTGTCGCCGGCTTTGTCGTGCCCGAGGCCGCCGATGACAGCAGCGCCGAGGCCGACCCGGTGACACCGCGTGAGACAGAGGCCGGCGGCAAACGGCTGCGTTATCTCGATCTCGGCAAGGGCGACGGGCCGCCGGTCGTCTTCGTCCATGGCTTTGGCGCCGACCTCAACACCTGGATGTTCAACCAGCCGGTCCTCGCCGAAAAGCACCGCACCGTCGCGCTCGACCTGTCCGGCCATGGCGGTTCGACCAAGGTGCTCGATTTCGCGCTCGACCCAGCCGGCTTCAGCGCCGATGTCGACCATGTGCTGACAGCGCTCGGCATCGACCGGGTGCATCTCGTCGGGCATTCGATGGGCGGCGCGGTCGCGATTGCGTTCGCCTCAGCGCAGCCTGAGCGCGTCGCCAGCCTGACGCTGATCGCCCCCGCCGGGCTCGGGTCCGAGATCAACGCTGCCTTTATCGACGGCTTTGCGAAGATGGAGCGGCGGCGCGACGCGCAGGAAGTGCTGCGCCTCTTGGTGCACGACCCCAATCTCCTCAGCCGCGCGATGGTCGAGGACGTGCTGCGCTACAAGCGACTGGACGGTGTCGCCACGGCGCTGCAGGCGCTCGCCGATGCCTGGTTTCCGAACGGCGCGCAGCGCAACCTGCTGACAGACCTTCTCACCGCGCTCCCCATGCCCGCGCAGATCATCTGGGGCCGCGAAGACCAGATCATCCCCGCAGCGCAGGGAAAGACGCTGAGCGATAAGCTGCCGGTCCACATCCTCGACAACACCGGCCATCTGCCGCACATGGAAAAATCCGCCGAGGTGAACCGGCTGATCGCCCGCTTCGTACAGGGGTAGAAAGCGCCATCCGGCGCGGCGCCTTCAGCGGAGCAGTAGCATGTTGGAACTCATCGCGATCGTCGGGGGCTTTATTTTATTGTTCTATCTCCCTTACGAAGCAAACAAGGTGCGCAACGGCTGGGTGCGCAAACGCTTCAAGGGAGCGCCGGAGGATTTCCCCGCGGCCTACGCCAAGGCCCTAAAGTCGTTTATGATCATCGGAATCGTCCTCGGTTGCGCCGGCTTGGCGCTGGCGCCGCTCGCCCTGGAAGAGGGCGAATGGGTCTTCAAATTGCTCGGCGCGGCGATCTGGTTCGGTGTCGCCGGCGTTGCTTTCCATCAGCGTGGCAAGTTCGCATCCGCACAATCCGCGTAACCGCCGCTTCACCAATCCCGGCGATAGTGGCAAGCGCGGCCCGTTCGTATTAAAAGAGCGCCCGCGACAAACCGGCGCGGTTGATCGCCGCCGAGGCGGAGCCGGTTGTTGCCCAGACATCGGGAGAATTGTGGTGCGCGTCGCGACGGTCGAACGCAATACCAAGGAGACGCGAATCAAGGGCCGCGTCGATCTCGACGGCACCGGCGCGAGCGACATCGCGACCGGCATCGGCTTTCTCGACCATATGCTGGAGCAGCTCTCACGCCACAGCCTGATTGACATCAGCCTCAAGGCCAAGGGCGACCTGCACATCGATTTCCACCACACCACCGAGGACACCGGCTACGTGATCGGCGAGGCGGTCGCGAAGGCGCTCGGCGACCGCGCCGGCATCCAGCGCTATGGCAGCGCGATGATCCCGATGGACGAGACGCTGACCCGCGTCGCGCTCGACTGCTCGAATCGGCCCTATCTGGTGTGGAAGGTCAATTTCTCGCGTCCGAAATTAGGCCAGATGGACACCGAGCTGTTCAAGGAGTGGTTCCAGGCGTTCGCCCAGTCGGCCGGGGTCACGCTGCACGTCGAGAACATTTACGGCGAGAACAACCACCACATCGTCGAATCCTGCTTCAAGGGGCTGGCCCGCGCCTTGCGTCAGGCGGTGGAGGTCGACCCACGCCGCGCCGGCGCGGTGCCGTCGACCAAGGGAACGCTGAGCGGCAGCCTCGAGTGATAACGCCATGCTGACAGCAGTCATCGATTACGGCTCGGGCAATCTGCGCTCCGCGGCGAAGGCGTTCGAGCGCGCGGCCGGCGAGCTGAGCGGCGATGAGCGCGTCATCGTGACGAGCGAACCCGACGAGACCGTCCATGCCGACCGCATCGTACTGCCCGGCCAGGGCGCTTTTGCCGATTGCCGGCGCGGGCTCGCTGCGGTGCCCGGCCTCGAGGACGCGATCGGCGAGGCGGTGATGGCGCGCGGACGGCCGTTTTTCGGGATTTGCGTCGGCATGCAGCTGATGGGCGACCGCGGCCGCGAATTCGAAATGGTCGAAGGGCTCGGCTGGATCGGCGGCGAGGTGGTTGCGATCGAGCCGGCCGATCTCTCGCTCAAAATCCCGCATATGGGCTGGAACCAACTGGCGCTCGAACGTTCGCATCCGGTGTTCGAGGGGATCACGCAAGGGACGCACACCTATTTCGTCCACAGCTTCCACTTAGCGGTGGCGGACAAGGCTGACCTGATCGCGACCGCCGACTATGCCCAGGCGCTGACCGCCGCGGTCGGACGCGACAACATGGTCGGCACCCAGTTTCATCCCGAGAAAAGCCAGGCGGCGGGCTTGCGGCTGATCGCGAACTTCCTACGTTGGCGCCCATGAGCGATCTCAAGGCACAGGCGAAGGTCACCATCGAACGACTGACACAGTGCGCGGGCACCGATCTCGATGATCTCTGCGAGGCGACCGAGCAGGCGATCAACGAGGGCGGCGGGTTCGGCTGGCTGAAGCCGCCGCCGCGCCAGGTGCTGGAGAATTATTGGAAGGGCGTGCTGCTGATCCCCGATCGGCGACTGGTGGTCGGCCGGCTCGACGGCACCATCGCCGGTTCGGCGCAGCTCTCGAAGGCCCCGCGCAACAACGAGGCACAGCGCTTCGCGGGCACGATCACCGGGGCTTTTGTCGCGCCGTGGGCGCGTGGCCACGGCTTGGCGCGCAGCATGGTGCTGGAGATCGAGAGGCTGGCGCGCGACGAATTGGGGCTTGTCGTGCTCAATCTCGACCTGCGGGCGACGCAGCGCGCAGCAATCAGCCTTTATGAAGGGCTCAATTACCAGCGCTGGGGCAGCCATCCGGACTACGCCTGGGTCGACGGCCGCGCGGTGCCCGGCCACTATTATTACAAGCGCCTCGTCGAGCCGAGCGCGTGATTCTGTTTCCGGCGATCGATCTGAAGGAAGGTGCTTGCGTCCGCCTCGTGCGCGGCGAGTTGGCGAGCGCGACCGTGTTCAACACCGATCCCGCGTCGCAAGCGCGGCACTTCGCCAAGCTCGGCTTTTCCTGGCTGCATGTCGTCGATCTCGATGGCGCCTTTGCCGGCGCCTCGGTCAATGGCGAGGCGGTGCGGGCGATCCGCGAGGCCATTCCCGCCATGAAGATCGAGCTCGGCGGCGGCATCCGCGACCGCAACGCGATCGACGCCTGGCTCGATCTGGGCATCGACCGCGTCGTGCTCGGCACCGTGGCGCTGCGCGACCCGTCGCTGGTGCGCATGGCCGCGAAGGATCACCCCGGCCGCGTCGTCGTCGGCATCGACGGCAAAAACGGCAAGGTCGCGGTCGAGGGCTGGGCCGAGGTGAGCGAGATCGGCGTCGTCGAGCTGGGCCGCCGCTTTGCCGGCGCCGGGGTCGCGGCGATCGTCGCCACCGATATTTCGCGCGACGGCGCGATGACCGGTGTCGACGCCGACGCCATCGCCCAATTTGCCGGTGAGATCGGAATCCCGGTTATCGCCTCCGGCGGGGTCGCCTCGCTCGCCGACGTCGCCGCCCTGAAAGCGCATCAGGACGACGGGATTGCCGGCGCGATCATCGGCCGCGCCCTCTACGATGGCGGCATCGATGCGCGCGAAGCGCTGAGGATCGCCGCATGCTGAAGATGCGCGTCATCCCCTGCCTCGACGTCAAGGACGGCCGGGTCGTCAAGGGCGTCAACTTTGTCGACCTGACCGACGCCGGCGACCCGGTCGAGCAGGCGAAAATCTATGACCGCGAGGGCGCCGACGAACTCTGCTTCCTCGACATCACCGCGAGCCACGAGAACCGCGACACGATCTACGACGTGGTGCGCCGCACCGCCGACCAGTGCTTTATGCCGCTGACCGTCGGCGGCGGGGTGCGCACGGTCGAGGACATCAGGAAGCTGCTGCTCGCCGGCACCGACAAGGTGTCGATCAACACCGCCGCCGTCGCGCGGCCCGAATTCGTGCGCGAAGCGGCGCAGAAATTCGGCAGCCAATGCATCGTCTGCGCGATCGACGCGAAAGCGACCGGCCCCGGCAAATGGGGCGTCTTCACCCATGGCGGGCGCAATCCGACGAGGCTCGATGCGGTCGAATGGGCCTGCCGGCTTGCCGATTACGGCGCCGGCGAGATTTTGCTGACCTCAATGGATCGCGACGGCACCAAATCCGGTTTCGACATCGCGCTGACCCGCGCGGTCGCCGACGCGGTTCGGGTGCCGGTGATCGCCTCAGGCGGGGTCGGCACGCTCGACCACATGGTCGAGGGCATTCGCGACGGCCACGCCACCGCCGTGCTCGCCGCCTCGATCTTCCATTTCGGCACGTTCCGCATCAGCGAAGCCAAGGCACATCTGGCGGCTGCCGGCGTGCCGGTGCGGATGTGATGGCCGACCAGCTCGGCGACGCGCTCGCGCGTCTGTGGGCGACGATCGAGACCAGACGTGGCGTCAGCCCGGATACCTCGTACACCGCCAAGCTGCTCGCCGACGGCCCCGCCGCGGTCGCCCGCAAGCTCGGCGAAGAGTCGCTCGAAGCGGTGATCGAGGCGGTGAACGGCGACAGCGCCGCGCTCACCCGCGAAAGCGCCGATCTGCTCTACCATCTGCTGGTGCTGTGGGCAGCGGCCGGGTTGTCGCCCAGTGACGTCGCCGCCGAACTCACCCGGCGCGAAGGGATCTCGGGGATCGAGGAAAAGCGCAGCCGTAAATAGTCAGCCGCAATGGTGGCAGGCGCAATTTTTGAGATACCCGGTGATGTTCCATTATGATCCGGCCACTAGATCAGCGATCGACCGCAATCATTCTTGCCTGATTAAACGAACATCCATATTCACAGATGTGAAATCACTCAGTGTATTTGAATACACGAAACACGACCGCAAGATTCGATTTGAGGTACTTCACGTCGAGCAACCCCGCACATACCGGCGCGCCGACAATCAAAACGAAGCGACTCTTAACGTCGGAGCGCTCATTCTCGAGCCAACGCTTCGGTCTTCGTACGACAGGGAGATTCTAAAGCTGCGGGATACAATTTTTCCCGAAACCGAATATCGAGAACTGAAGAAAGTAATCAGGGATGGTGTATTCGTTGTGACCTCCAAGGGCGGCGAGCGCCTCAAAACCTCGCCCGATTTTGATGTCGTTTTCGCCTCTACGATCTAATTCGTCACCGCAGCACTGAAAGCGCGTGTTTCACGACCTTCTTGGTCAAGGTCGGGAAAGCGTAATCCTTGAACTGCTCCGGCCGCGCCCAGATGCCGTCGGGGGGTGTCTCCGTCGTCGCCGCAAGGATGGTCAGATCAAGCGGAAAATGCGTGAAGCCGTGGTGCACGGTGCCCGGCAGCCGGGTCCAGCTCGCTTTTGCCGGTGCGTGCGCCGAGGCTTCCGCGTCATCCCAGGGCGATTCGCGCCACGGCGTCGAGGGCACCTCGATCATCCCGCCGAGCAGGCCTCTTTCCTCGCGCCGGCGCAGCAGCACCGCGCCGTCCGGGCGGATCAGCCAGAAGACGACGCCTTGCCGCAGCGGCCGCTCGGGCTTTTCGGCGCGCGCCGGCAAACCTTCGGCGAAGCCCCCCGCTCGCGCGACACAGGAATCGCGCCACGGGCACAGCACGCAGCGCGGCTTGCGCGGCGTGCAGATCGTCGCGCCCAAATCCATCATCGCCTGGTCGAAATCGCCGGCGCGCGCTTCCGGTACTAGCTCGCTAGCCAAGGCTCGCAATTGCGGCTTTGCCGCCGGCATCGCCTCGCGCACCGCAAAGAGGCGCGCGACAACCCGCTCGACATTACCGTCGACCGCCGCTTCGCGCCGGTCGAAGGCGATCGCGGCGATCGCCGCCGCGGTGTAGTCGCCGATCCCCGGCAACGCCCGCAGCCCGGTGACATCGTCTGGAAACTGCCCGTCATGCCGCTCGGCAACCGCCTTGGCGCAGGCGTGCAGGTTGCGTGCGCGAGCGTAATAGCCGAGCCCCTGCCACTGATGCAGTACCTCGTCGAGCGAGGCCGCCGCCAGCGCCATGACGCTAGGCCAACGCGCCACGAATCGGTCAAAATAAGACGTGACGGTGATGACCGTCGTTTGCTGCAGCATGATTTCGCTGAGCCAGACGCGGTAAGGGTCCGGGCGCACGCCGAGCGCGGCGCGCCACGGCAGGTTACGGCGATGGCGGTCGTACCAGGCGAGCAGCACGGCAGGGTCGGGGCGAGGTGACGGCATGGATGAAGCGAATCTAGTCCGGACCGACGGCGCAGGCGAGCGCCGCCCCGGCTTTCGCGCTGCTGGGGCGAGCCTGCCGCGGATCGTCGCGCCGATCGTCGCCCAGCATGGTGGCGGCGTGCTCGCACGGCTCAAGGCCGAATGGGCGGCGATCGTCGGACCCGATATCGCCACGGCGACATGGCCCGAAGCGTTCGCGCGCGGCGGCACGCTGAAACTGCGCGTCGCCTCGGCGAAAGCGCTCGAAGTGCAGCACCGCACGCCGCTGGTGATCGACCGGATCAATCTGTTTTTCGGCCGCGAGGCAGTCGTGCGGCTGGCGCTGGTTCAAGGGCCGCTGCCTTTGGCTGCGCCATGTCGGCACCCGGCCGCACGGCCGTTGCGGCCCGCCGAAGCCGCCGCGCTTGACGATCAGCTCGCCGCCATCGGCAGCCCGGAACTGCGCGATGCCCTGGCCCGGCTCGGTCGCCGGGTAATCGCAGCGGCCGATTGAGCGCGGCAGTGATTGCAGGAGCCGCACGAACCCTCTAACATCAACATCTGGTAGCAAGGATGCCCCCAATGCGGAACACTTGGTTTGCTGCGGTTGCTTTTCTGGCTTTGGCCGGACCCTTGCCGACCTTGGCGCAAGCCCCCGCGAAGCCCCCCTCGGCCGCGCAGGTGGCGGCCGCGCTGAAGCTCACCCCGGACGACCGGATTCTCGGCAACGCCAACGCGCCGGTGACGATTATCGAATACGCTTCGCTCACCTGCCCGCATTGCGCGCATTTCGATGTCGACGTGCTGCCGAACCTCAAGACGAAGTGGATCGACACCGGCAAGGCGCGGCTCATCCTGCGCGACTACCCGCTCGACGAGCCGGCGATGCGCGCCGCGATGGTCGCTCGCTGCGCGCCCGCCGATAAGTTCTACCCGTTCATCGACACGCTGTTTCACGACCAACAGCAGTGGGTCATGTCGAAGGACTACAAGGCTGCACTCGCGCGGCTGGCGCTGCTCGGCGGGATGAGCAAGACCGAGTTCGATTCCTGCCTCGCCGACAAAGCGGTCGAGGACAAGGTGCTGCAAAGCCGGCTCGATGCGACCCAGGATCTCGCGGTCGAGGCGACGCCGACCTTCTTCATCAACGGCATCAAGTTCGACGGCGCGCCGGAGGAAGAAGCGATGGACGCCGCGATTTCGAAAGCCGCCGGATCGTGATCGATACGCAGGTAGTGGGGGCATGCAGGTAGAACGGCTTCGCCTCGCTGGGTTCAAGTCGTTTGTCGATGCGACCGAGCTGCCGGTCGAACCCGGACTGACCGGGATCGTCGGCCCGAACGGCTGCGGCAAGTCGAACCTCGTCGAGGCGCTGCGCTGGGTGATGGGCGAGGCGTCGGCGCGCCGGCTGCGCGGCGGCGAAATGGACGACGTCATTTTCGCCGGCTCTGCGACGCGTCCCTCCCGCAATATCGCCGAGGTGTCGCTGACGATCGATAACGCGGGGCGCGACGCGCCCGTCGCGTTCAACGACCGCGATGCGATCGAGATCGTTCGCCGCATCGACCGCGGCTCGGGCTCGGCCTACCGGGTCAACGGCCGCGAGGCGCGTGCCCGCGATGTGCAACTCCTGTTCGCCGACGCGGCGACCGGCGCACACTCGGGCGGCATTGTCAGCCAGGGGCGAATCGGCGCGCTGATCGCGGCGAAGCCGAGCGAACGCCGGCTGTTGCTCGACGAGGCGGCCGGCACCGCCGGCCTCTACCAGCGCCGCCACGAGGCCGAGCTGAAGCTCAAGGGCGCCGAGGAAAATTTGCTGCGCGTCGATGACGTGATCGTCACGATGACCGCGCAGCTCGACGGGCTCAAAAAGCAGGCGCGCCAAGCACAACGCTACCGCCGGCTGTCGGAGCAAATCCGCCGCACCGAAGCGCGGCTCATGGAGGCGCGCTGGCGCGATGCGGTCGCTGACGCGGAGCGCATCGCCGGCGAACTGCGCGAGGCCGAGCGTTCGGTCGCCGCGGCGACAGATGCCGCCGCTGGAGCCGAGCGTCGCCGTGCCGCCGCGGAGGAAGCGCTACCGCCGCTGCGCCTGGCCGAAGCGTCCGCCTCGGCGGCGCTGCATCGCTTCAATCATGCACGCGAAGCGCTCGACCAGGAGCTGCAGCGCATCGCCGCCGCGCGCCAGGAGGCCGGGCGCCGCCGCGAACAGCTTGCCGGCGACATCGCCCGCGAGGACGAGCATATCGCCGACGCCGATGCGGCGCTGCGGCGGCTCGTCGAGGAGCAGCGCGTGCTCGAACGCAGCGAGGCCGGCGACGCCAAGGCGCGTGAGGCGGCCGCCGCCGCGCTTGAACGAGCCGCAGCGGAGTTGGCCGCCGCCGAGATCGGGCTGCAGCAGATGACCGAGGCCTGCGCCACCGGCGAAGCGCGTCGCGTGGCGCTGGAACGCCGCCGCGGTGAGCTTGCCGAGCGCCGGGAACGGCTGCGCCAGCGCCTCGATGAGGGCGAAGCGCAGCGCCGTTCGCTCAGCGACGCCAGCGTGCCCCAGGCGGCAATCGAGGCTGCCGCGACCGAGCTCACCGCCGCATCGGCGCAGGCCGAGGCGGATCGCGCCGCGGCCGCCGCGGCCGCCGAAGGGCTGACCGAGGCGCGAACGGACGAGTCCGCGGCGATCGATGCGGCGCGCGAGGCCGAGCGCCGCCTCGCGCGATTGAAAGCCGAAGCCGAGGCGCTCGCCAGTATTCTCGTGCCAGCGCCGACGGCAGCCGACGGCGACCAGCCGGCGATGCTGTCGCGGCTCGACGTGCCGGGGGGGCTCGAGGCGGCGGTCGCCGCCCTGTTCGACGACGAGCTCGCCGCGCCGGCGCTCGAATCGCCGGGCGATGCGGCAAGAGGCTGGCTGACACTGCCGCCACTTGCCGCGCCGGCCGCGCTGCCCGCCGGCGCGGTGCCGCTGGGCGACGCGCTCGGCGCGCCGCCGCCTCTCGCCCGCCGTCTGTCGCAGGCCGGTCTCGTAAAGAGCGAGGCGGAGGGCTGCGCGTTACAAACGCGCCTCGCCGCGGGACAAAGCCTCGTCGATCGCGACGGCAGGTTGTGGCGCTGGGACGGATTTGTCCGTACCGTGCCAGGCGATGGCGGCACCGCAGAGCTGCTGCGCCAGCGCAACCGGCTCGTCGCGATCGGCACCGAGATCGCCGCGGCGGAGGCCGAAGCGCAAGCCTGCGACACAGCCGCTTCTGCCGCCCGCGCCCGCTCGGCCGAAGCCGGAGCCGCCGAACGCGAGGCGGGCGCCGCGGTGCGACGGGCCGAAGATACCGTGGCGCAAAGGCGCGCGGCGGAGGCCGAGCTGGCGCGCCGGGCCCTGGCAACCGAAACACGGCTCACCGCGCTCGCCGATGCGGCCGACAAGCTCGCCGGCGAGCTCAAGGAAGTTGAGGCGCAGGCTGTCGAGACCGATCGCGGGCTGGCGCTGCTGCCCGATCCGGCGCTGGCGCGAGCCGGGCTCGATGGCGCACGAACCCAGGCCGCGACCGCGCGGCGCCACGAAAGCGAAGCGCAAGCAGCGATCGCGCGGCTCGTGCAGGAGACCCAATCGCGGCGCCGGCGGATCGAGGCGATCGACGCCGAAAGCCAGTCCTGGCAGCAGCGGCGCCAACGGGCGATGGCCCAGCGAAAAGCGCTCGGCGAGCGGCAGACGGCGCTGACGGCGGAGATTACCGCGCTCACCGCGCGGCCGGCGCAAATCGCCGAGCAGATCAAAACGCTGCGCGAGCAATCGGCGACAGCAGCCACGGCGCATCGGGAAGCGGCCGATGCGCTGGCGGTCGGCGAGACACGTCTGCGCGAGGCCAATGACGCGGCGCGTCTGGCCGAGCATGGCCTGTCCGCGGCGCGCGAGACGCGGGCGCGCGGCGAAGTCCGCCGCGACGCGGCGGGCGCAACGCTCGACCGCCTGCGCGAGGACATCCGCGACCGGCTCGCCGCCTTGCCCGAGGCTCTTGCCGAGTTGACCGGGGTCGACGACGAAGCGCCCGATCCCGCGCAGCTTGACCTGCGGCTAGACCGCCTGACCCGCGAGCGCGAGGCAATCGGCCCGGTCAACCTCGTCGCCGAGCGCGAGGCCGAAGAGGTCGAGGCGAGGGTCGAGAGCCTGCGGCACGAGCGCGCGGAGCTGACCGAGGCGATCGCACGGCTGCGTCGCGGCATCGCCGCGCTCGACCAGGAAAGCCGCAAGCGACTGCACGGTGCCTTTGAAACGCTCAACGGGCATTTCGGCACGCTCTTCCAGCGCCTGTTCGGCGGCGGCGCGCACCTCGCGCTGACCGATGCCGCAGACCCTCTCGACGCCGGGCTGGAGATCATGGCGAGCCCGCCCGGCAAGCGCTTGCAGGCGCTGTCGCTGCTGTCGGGCGGCGAACAAGCCCTGACCGCAATCGCGCTGATCTTTGCAGTCTTCCTCACCAATCCGGCGCCGATCTGCGTGCTGGACGAGGTCGATGCGCCGCTCGACGACGCCAATGTCGACCGCTTCTGCCAACTGGTCGCCGAGATCGCCGACACGACGGCCACCAAATTCCTGCTGATCACCCACCACCGCATCACGATGGCGCACATGGACCGGCTTTTCGGGGTGACGATGCCGGAGCGCGGCGTCTCGCAGCTTGTCTCCGTCGATCTCGCCCGAGCCGCCGAGTTGCGCCAGACCGCCCCGTCGCGCCTCGACGCCGCGGACTGAGCGGCCCCGGTGCGCCCCAGTTGCATAGGCCCTTTGCAGCGGCCCAGCGGCGCCGTCTATCCCCATGAAAATGATAGCAATTACCGGCTTTCAACGACGCCGGGCGCGGCTTGACAGCGAAGGGGTGCGCCACTATGGTGCGCGCCGCTTCGGCCAGGCCGGTCGGAGCAGCGCTGGTATTGGTCGTATGATCCCAAGATGAGCGAAGGAGGACAGCCGGACCCCCTGGCGCGTCTTGACGAAAGGCTTGAACGGGCGCGGTCGGAGCAGAAACGAGGACCAGCGGACGGCGAGATGCCACCGCCGAGCGGTCTCGGGGCCGGCTTCCGCATCGGGATCGAGCTGCTGGCCTCGCTGATCGTCGGACTGGCGTTGGGCTGGATGGCCGACCGGTTTCTCGGGGTGCGCCCATGGGGGCTGGTCGTGGGCTTTTTCGTCGGTGCCGCCGCAGGAATGGTCAACGTGTTTCGCGAGGCGCAAGGGCTGGGTCGCGGCGGCCCGCGGCAAGGCGGCTAGCAGCCCGCAACCGAGAGGTCTGGGGTAGAACGTGGCGGGTGAAAACAGCCCTTTAGAGCAGTTCATGATCGAGCGGATCGTGCCTCTCCACATCGGCTCGGTGGACATCTCCTACACGAATTCAGCATTGCTGATGACGATCGCGGTGGTGCTGATCACGCTGCTGCTGATGGTCGGCACACGCCGGCGCGCGCTGGTGCCGAGCCGCCTGCAATCGGTCGCCGAGCTGGCCTACGAGTTCATCGCGGGGATGGTCGACGAGAATATCGGCCACGAGGGCATCGAATATTTTCCCTTGGTCTTCTCGATCTTCATGTTCGTGCTGTTCGGCAACGTGCTGGGGCTAATCCCCTATAGCTTTACCTTCACCAGCCATATCATCGTGACGTTCGCGCTGGCGCTGTTCGTGTTCCTGCTGGTGACGCTGGTCGCGTTCGCCCGGCACGGAATCCACTTTTTCGGATTTTTCTTTCCGCCCGGCGCGCCTGTTTTTATGGCGCCGATCCTGGTGCCGATCGAAATCGTCTCCTACCTGTCGCGCCCGGTGAGCCTCAGCATCCGGCTGTTCGCCAATATGATGGCGGGCCACACGATGATGGCGGTCTTCGCCGGGTTCACCATCACCTTGGGCCTCTTCGGCTTCTTCCCGATCTTGATCAACGTCGCGCTGTTCGCGCTCGAGGTGATCGTTACCGCGTTGCAGGCCTACGTGTTCACCATCCTGACGTGCCTTTATCTGCGCGACGCGGTGCATCTGCACTGACCGCGCTCGCGCCTCAACCTTCGTCCAAGCAAAGGAAAACGACATGGATCCAACCTCGGCCAAGATGATCGGCGCCGGACTTGCCGCGATTGGCGTCGCCGGCGCGGGCGTCGGCATCGGTAATATTTTCGGTTCGCTGGTCAGCTCGATCGCACGCAACCCGGCGGCCCGCGACCAGGTGTTCGGCATCGGTATGCTGGGCTTTGCGCTGACCGAAGCGGTGGCGCTCTATGCGTTGCTGATCGCGTTCCTGGTTCTATACGCGGTCTAGCCGGTCTGGAGCCGCGGCGATGCCGCAACTCGACGCCACGACCTTCCCGGCGCAGCTATTCTGGCTGGCCGTGACCTTTATCGTGCTCTACGGGTTGATGCGTTGGCTCGCGCTGCCGCGGGTCGAGCGGGTCATTACCGGCCGGCGCGAGCATCTCAACGGGGACCTTGCTCGTGCCGCCGACCTCAAGGCCGAGGCTGAAGCCGCGCTCGCCGCCTACCAGAAGACGCTCGCCGGTGCACGCGCCGCAGCGCAAACGACGCTGCGCGAAACCGCCGACAGGCTGGCCGCCGAGGCGGCCGAGCGCCAACAGCGATTGTCGGCGACGCTGGCAGAGCAGATCGAGGCGGCCGAGCGGCGCATTGCGGCGATGAAGGAGGAGGCGCTCGCCGAGGTGCGCGGCATTGCGACCGATGTCGGCGGCGCGGTGGTCGAAAAGCTGACCGGCGCGGCGGCCGATCCCGCCCAGCTCGCAGCCGCGGTCGATCATGCCGCCGGGCGCGCCGCGTGATGCCGCAGCTGTTTCATCAGCCCGAATTCTGGATACTGGTCGCCGCGATCATTTTTGTCGCCGTGGTATGGAAACCGGCGGGTCGCGCCATCGGCGGCGGGCTCGACGCGCGCGCCGCGCGGATCCGCGGCGAACTCGACGAGGCGCGACGTCTGCGGGAGGAAGCCGAGCAGCTGGTTGCCGAATACCGCGACAAGCAACAGCAAGCGACGGCAGATGCCGAGGCGATCGTTGCCCATGCGAAGGCGGAGGCCGAACGGATTGCCGCGCAATCGGCGCGTGACCTCGAACAGGCAGTCGAACGCCGCCAGCGCATGGCCGAGGAACGCATCGCCCAGGCCGAGGCGAAGGCGCTCGACGAGGTGCGTGCGGCGGCGATCGACGTTGCCATCGCCGCAGCACGCGAGGTAATCGCCGTCCAAATCGACGAGCGGCGCGGCAGCGCGCTGCTCGACCAGGAGATCGTGACGCTGCCCCAGCGCCTAAGCTAGGCTAGGATCGCGCCGTCAGCGCCTTTTGGACGCTGTCCAGCAGCTCTTCCGGACTGATCGGCTTGAGCAAAACGTCGTACTGCGCGAGATCAAACCCCGCCTCGTGCAGGACAAAGGCATAGCCCGTCATGATCAGCGCGGCGAGCCCGCGTCTGCGCGCGTTGTCGGCCAGCATCATGCCGGTGCCGTCGTGCAATCGTCCGTCGGCAATGAGCAGATCGTAGCCGCGGCGGCTTAGCAGCTCGGAACCGCCTTCGACGGTCTCGCAGGAATCGACCTCGTAATCCGCGTCGAGCAGGACGTGCTCGACAAGGATACGGACCTCGGGATCATCCTCGACCAGCAGGATGCGGGGCATGTCGGAACGATATCGGCCACACTCAATCTGCTAACGAACGCCCGTTCGACGGACGCGGTTCCCGACCTCGCAACCCTGGCGAAATACGCAATTTGACGCGGCGCCCAATCTACCGCGACGCTTTCAACTGCCTTGTCGCAGGATTATGAATAGCAACTCGTGTTGGCATAACGCCCGTTGAACGATTTCCGGCCGCCCCTCGTGCCTTGTCGCAACAAATCTCTCGGACCAGCCGCCGCGGCAGTTTTCGCCGCGACACTTTGTCTGTGCGGGCCGGGTCTGCGGGGGCCGGCGAGGGCGGCGACCGCCGTGGTGCTCAACTCCGACGACGATACGATGAGCGTCATCAACGCTGACACCTACAAGGAGGTGTCGCGCATTCACATCGGCCGCGGCCCGCATCATCTGATCGAGTCGCCGGACCGACATACCCTGGTCATCGCCATGTCGGGCAGTAACGAGCTGGCGTTGATCGACCGCACGACCGGCGTCGAAAAGGAGCACGTGACGGCAAGCGATCCCTATCAGATCGGCTACAGCCCCGATTCCAAATGGTTTGTCGCCGCTTCGCTCCGCCTTGACCGCATCGACGTCTACGACGGCAAGACCTTGGAGCTCGTCCATCGCCTGCCGGCGGCGACAATGCCGAGCCACATCGCCTTTTCAGCCGACAGCAAGACCGTGTTCGTCACCCTGCAGGGAACCAACAGCCTGACCTCGATCGACCTCGCCTCGGGCAAGGTCAACTGGACCGTGGATGTCGGGCCGACCCCCGCCGGGGTCATCACCCGGCCGAGCGGGACGCTGCTCGTCGGCATCATGGGGGCGAATTACATCGTCGAGGTCGATCCCAGCAATGGCAACGTCACGCGCAAAATCACCACCGGCAACGGCGCGCACAACTTCCTCGCCTCGCCGGACGGCAAGACGCTCTACGTGACCAACCGCGTCGCCGGCACCGTGTCGGCGCTAAACGCCGACACCCTCGAAATCGAGAACACACTGCCAGCGCCAGGCGGGCCCGACGACATGGCGATGTCGCCAGACGGACAGGAGCTGTGGGTGACAGGCCGCTGGCATGCCTGGGTCGATGTCATTGAGCTGGCCTCGGGAACGTTGAAGACCACCGTTCCCGTCGGCCGCTCGCCGCACGGCATTTTCGTCTACTAGGCGCGAGGATCGGGAGCCGAGCGATGTTTGACGCCCTACAGCGGATCATCAACCAGCTCCAGGGGTCGATTTTCGAGACCGCGATCCAACCCGTGCTGTTTCAGCTCGGGCTGATGGATTGGTCGGAGGATGTGTTCGACGGCATCGAGTTCGCACTCTACGGCGCGCTAGCGGTGATCGTCGCCTACGGCCTGTGCCGCCCGCTCGAATTGTGGGCTCCCGTCGAGAGCTGGGAGGAGCGCCGCGCGGTGCGCACCGACATCGTCTACACCCTGATCCACCGGGTCGGCGTGGTACCGGCGATCCTCTTTCTTCTTCTGGCGCCGATTGGCGTGTTCATCGATTCGTCGCTGCGGTTCGACGGCTACATCCCGCCCGAGATCGAGCAGATGGTGACGCCGCTCTTCAACCACCCGTTTGCGACGTTTGTCGTCTACATGGTGGTGCTCGACCTCGGCGAATACTGGCGCCACCGGCTACAGCACCGCTTGCCGTGGTGGTGGGCTTTGCACAGCCTGCATCATGACCAGCGTCAGATGACGCTGTGGAGCGACGACCGCAACCACATTCTCGACGACGTGCTCGCCCTCGTCTGGAGCGGCACGCTGGCCATGTTGATCGACGTGCCGCCCGGCGAATACCCGCTTGTGCTGATCGGTTTCCGGCTGATCGAGAGCCTGTCGCACACCAATGTGCGCCTCAGCTTCGGCCGCATCGGATCGACAGTGCTGGTCGGCCCGCAATTCCACCGGGTGCACCATTCGATCGAACATGCCGACGCGCCGTTCGCCCGTTCGCGCGGCTGCAACTTCGCGGTGATCCTGCCGATCTGGGACGTGATTTTCGGCACAAGGCGACGCGCGGAGACCTTTCCGTCAACCGGCGTCGCCTCGCTTACCGGCCCGGCGATACGCTGTGGCTATTTGAAGCATCAGTGGGAAGGGTTCCGCCGGCTCTTCGCCGCGCTTGCCCACCTCATCGACCGACGCCGCGCCGGCTTTGTCGCGGCACTTCCGGCGGAGTAGTCAGCGCACCGCCGCCGCCTGGTAGCGGCCCTTCCAGGCACCGCCGCGCCCCCGCCAAAACTGTACCGCCGAGCCCAGCGTCGCCGCCATGTAGAAGGCCGCGATCACCGGCAGCAGCAGCGCCACCAGCGGCGTGCAGCGATAGACCTTGAGGATCGGCACGAACGAGGCGGCCATCGCCAGCCAAGCAACGCCGCCCAACGCCATCGCCAGCGGGCTGTGCGACAGCAGCGACAGCAGCACCAGTAGCGGTGGCGCCAGATAGGTGATCGCCATGCCGACCATCAGCATCACCAGGATGCCGGCGGAATAATTGAGCTGAGCAAAGGCGCAGCGGCTGATCATGTCCCACAGCGGACGCCACGAGCCGTAGGGGCGCACGCTGCGCGTCTCGTCGGCAATGCCGAGCCACACCCGGCCGACCGTCTTGACGCGACGCGCCAACGCGCAATCGTCGATAATCTCGTCGCGAATGCTGTCGACGCCGCCGATCCGCTGCAGCACGCCGCCGCGCAGCAGCATGCACCCGCCAGCAGCCGCGGCGATCCCGCGCTCTTTATCGGCAACCCAGCGCGGCGGATAGAGCTTGAAGAAAAAGAACACGAAGGCCGGCACCAGCAGCCGCTCCCACAGACCGCGGCAGTGCAGCCGCACCATCAGCGACACGAGGTCGAAACCGCCGCTCTCGGCGCGCGCGATCAGGC